>NZ_VPEJ01000019.1:0-58456 GCF_013417245.1 Acinetobacter sp. YH16042 | reverse complement strand
GGAAGCAGATGAAATATTATTGGCGAGATTTTCAAGTCATGACAGCTGATAAAATAGAGCAATGGGTGGAGAAAGTATCAAACCAATTCGGAAAAGAATACATGTTTACTTTTTAATGACAACTTATATTCTTCATTATCTCTAATTTCTTCCTCATTTGACACAATAAGGGTTTTAATTCCTTCCTGCTCTACAAAGTAATTAATATAGCCAAGTACTTCTTCCTTTTTTAACTCACAACGCTCTAAGTCATCAAAAGCTAATACGAAGTTATCATTAATTTTTAGATAATCTGGCAACTCAATTTTTGGAATGCTACCTGAAATGCTTCCATCGGATTTCCCATCCGCATCTACATCAATTCTTGTGGTTGCCTTTATTCCACTTTTTAAAATTTGCCCTGCTAATTTTGCTGCCTTACTACTAAGAATCGGATGTATACTTTTAAAAATAGCGTCATCAATCATAGAAGTTTTGGAAATACCATTTAAGCTTACATAGCAAATTTTTTTACCCTGATCTTCTTTCTTTTCTAAATATTGTTTTACAAACCATGTCTTGCCACTACCCCATGCTCCATTCAATAACACAGCATATTCAAAATTTTTATTTCCATCGAAATAATAGTCTAAGTAGTCTTCAATGTGCTTATTAGGTTCTGAAATGTAATTAGACATATTAAAATTCAAAAATAAATTATTGTATTTTAATATATTTCTTTACACCTTAACTGTAAATCACTTCATTCCAAAAATCAGCTTTAACCCAAGCACTGTCATCACTGCCCCTGCTGCCCGATCAAAACCCGCTTTAAACTTCAAATAGACTTTACGTGGTTTCTCTGCGGATAAAGCCACAGCGACCAATGAGCACCACCCTGCATCGATAAAGAAACACAAAACTGGCAGTACAAAGTAAAAATACGTCGGAATGTCTTTCGGTAAAAGTGCCGTAAAAATACTGGCTAACACAATTGCAATTTTAGGATTCGACAATTGGGTAATTAAACCAGTGGTAAATGCACGACGGAGTGACATCTGCGAGCTGCTGGCATCACCAGCTTCAATCGGTTCTTTGGCATGTTTTATAATTTTAAATGCCATCCAAAGCAGATATAAACCACCACAAATTTTTAAAGCTAAATAAGCAGAAGGTACAGCCAATAAAAATGCCTGCAAACCCAATACCGCTAATAGGCCAAATATTGCAGCGCCCAAACCTGTACCAAGAGCGGTAAATAAACCGTGTTTACGTGAAATCGCAATGGAATTCTTCGCCACATAAATTGACGTTGGCCCCGGGCTCATTGCACCAAGTAATAGTGCTGCCGCAATCGAGCCTAATATCCAAAATGATTCCACTGTCACACCGTTTTCACTTAAATTCGTGGCAATTTTACAGATAGAATCTCTGAATTTCTCCCTATAATTTGCAGTGTATATTTCAATTGACCAAATTTTTCACTATAAATAACTTGAATACCGCATTAATCCATCGCATGATCGCTAAAAGTACAAATTAATATCAAGACAATGAAATTAGCCGAAGCCCTACTTTTACGCAGTGACTTACAAACTAAATTGGCCTCGCTGCAACAACGAATCAATAACAACGTGCTCATTCAAGAAGGTGATGCACCTAGCGAAGAACCGAATGCTTTAATTCAAGAAGCATTTGCCGTAAATACAGAACTTTATGGCTTAATTGAAAAGATTCACGCCACCAATGCACAGGCTAAAACCAGTTCTGGACGCTCCGTGCTTTCAGTGCTCAATGAACGTGATTTATTGACCCAACAGCATCGTATCTTGCAACAAGCGATTGACAGCTCACGCCGTGAAAATGGTCGTTATAGCTCAAGTGAAATCCGTTGGATTAAAACCATTGCAGTGGCAGATTTACAGAAACAGGCCGATAGCATTAGTCAGCAACTTAGACAAAATAACTTAGAAATTCAGGCATCCAATTGGCAAATAGACCTGATAGATTGACCTGATTTAAGCATTTGAACCACGGTTCATTCCAGTTCGGGCATACTGGGCGAGTACAGAGCCTTTTTAAATGTTTGTAAGGCTTTAATCCAACAAACTAAACTGCAGAAGTAAGACGTCTACTTCAAAATGTTCACACATCTGACGTAGCACACTGCATCTGTGACTCTTTACATGTCACGTCTCACTACCGTGTACTGACAGTATGTCCACCCTAATTTTTTTACGGATCCATCTGCTAATCGTCATCTGCAGCGGCTTCATTGAATGCAACATCTTCACGCGGTAATTTATAGTCATGGTCATTCACAGGGACACCGCCAATGATCATGGTGCGATGTTCATTTTGAGGACGATGCAATTCGTCTGTCGTATCACAGCCAACCATCCAAAAACTGCACAGGCACAGCATAGGCAGCACAGCCCGACTTAATTTGCTCATTGAATGCCCTCCATTTTTATAATTATCTTGTTTATAAATTCAGCATAGCATTTTTGTGCAGATATTCACCTTATTTATCTGCCGATTTAGGGTCAATTGTCAGGAATTATGTCTCTATGTCGTTTCCTATACTAATCATAGGATCATATGATATGTGCTGATATAAACGGAATCGTTCTCTTGGTAAACTAAATATACTCAACAGGATTTCATCTTCAGCACCTCCCGTTTTACAATGCCTACCTATTTGACCTCCAACCACCAAGATAACGATCACCAACATGTTTGAATCTATCGCCCACGCCATTCCTGAGCAGACTATTCAATATCAAGGGGTTAATTTGTGTATTAAGCGTTTGGACTTGGTACACCCACAAATATCAGGCAATAAATTTTATAAACTCAAATATAATTTTATTGAGGCGCAGAAATTAGGGTTTAAACAGGTGCTTAGCTTTGGCGGTGCTTATTCAAATCACATTGCAGCCACTGCATATGCTGCACATTTATTTGGATTCGGTAGTCTAGGCATCATTCGTGGAGAAGAATTACAACATCAATCCCGAAATCCTACTTTAGCCACCGCCGAACAGTTTGGTATGCAGCTCAGTTTTGTCACACGCCAACAGTATCGGGAAATGAAACAAGTTGACGCTTTAGCGCAATTACGACAGGAATTTCCCGAACATTATGTCATTCCTGAAGGTGGAACCAATGCATTGGCAATCCGTGGCTGTACGGAAATCTTAAGCCATGAAAATCAACAAAATTTTGATCTCATCTGCTGTGCAGTCGGTACAGGTGGAACCATAACAGGCTTGATCGAAGCAAGTGCTGAACACCAACATGTTCTTGGCTTTTCTGCGCTCAAAGGTAATTTTCTTTGCGACGATGTTGCTCAGTTGACGCAGAAAACCAATTGGAACATCAGTGATGAATTTTGCTGTGGCGGCTATGCCAAAACAACGCCGGAACTTTTACAGTTTATGCAAGACTTTGAACATCGCTATGCGATCCCATTAGAACAGGTTTATACGACTAAAATGTTGCGAGGTATTTTCAGCATGATTGAGCGGGGTCAGATTACAAACCATCAGCGTGTTTTAGTGATTCATACTGGTGGCCTACAAGGTCGCTTGAAAGGTTCAACCGAAGCGCTAAAAAGCGTATAATCCTGCGTCCTTTCTTCCACGCGGAAACCTACCATGTCGCAAAATCAATATGATGTCCTTGTTTTAGGTGCTGGTGCATCAGGCTTAATGACGGCATATAAAGCGGCGCAGCGTGGACGCAAAGTTTTGGTGGTTGAAAAAGCCAATAAAGTTGGCAAAAAAATCCTAATGTCTGGCGGTGGTAAATGCAATTTCACCAATTTGTATGTCGAACCAGAAAATTATATTTCACATAATCCGCACTTTGTTATTTCAGCATTAACTCGCTATACCAACTGGGACTTTATTGGTATGGTCTGCGAATATGGCATTGAGTACGAAGAGCGCAAACATGGGCAGTTATTTACCCAAAATGGTGCAAAAGAAATTCTCGCCATGCTATTGGCAGAATGTGACAAAACAGGCTTGGTAGATATTAAAACCAACTGTGAAGTAAAAGCAGTCAATGCCTTACCTGAACAAGGCTTTCAAGTGGCAACCAATCTAGGCTATTTTGAAGCAGAATCGGTGGTTATTGCCAGTGGCGGTCTTTCTATTCCTACTTTAGGTGGTTCAGGAATTGGCTATGAGATTGCTAAACAATTCGGACATTCCGTCTACCCCACTCGCGCTGGCTTAGTACCCTTCACCTTTTCAGATAGTTTTAAAGAAGTCACCACACGCTTGAGTGGCAATGCTGTTGAAGCCACGTTATCGAATGAGTTAAACAGTTTTACTGAGGCTTTACTCTTTACTCACCGTGGTTTAAGTGGCCCAAGCTCATTGCAGCTTTCAAACTACTGGGATGTCGGTCAACGTTTTAATATCAATTTCCTGCCAACTTTAGATGTTTTAGATTTCCTCAAATCTAAGAAATCTAGTCAACCGAAAGTGTTACTGCGTACATTGTTTAATGAACACTTACCGAAAAGCGTGGTTGTGGAATTACAAAATCTGATTTGGCCTGAACAAGCTGAATTAGCCATTGGCAATATCAGTGATGAAAAACTAGAACTCATTGCAAGCCGTTTAGAAAGCTTTGAAGTGAAACCATCAGGCACTGAAGGTTATCGTACTGCTGAGGTTACACTCGGTGGTGTGGATACCACTGAAGTCTCATCAAAAACCATGGAAAGTAAAAAACAGAAAGGCTTGTACTTTATTGGTGAAGTGCTCGATGTAACGGGGCATTTAGGTGGATACAACTTCCAATGGGCATGGGCTTCTGCACATGCGGCTTCTGAATACGTCTGATCTCGACTTAGAATTAAATAAACATAACGTACAGATGAACTCTGCATAAAAAAGGGCTGATTCATTCAGCCCTTTTTTATGCCCGATCTAACTTATTCAAGATAGTCGGTTTTAAATAATGATACTGACGACGTCGAAGTTCGTTGAATTGTCAGATCCATTTTTTCAACGGCAACTGAAATATGTTGTGGTTGCACGCTTGCGGTTTGTTTGAGTGTCGATACTAAAGTATTGAGCATTGAAATTACCCCCATTTTGCCATTCCTTTGCACAGATCATAAGTGTCATTCATGACAGCAATATGAATCCTAAGTTTTTATATTTTAAGTAATATTCCATATATCACTATTACTTAAAATACCAATTTTCGGGTAAATTTCAATCATTATTTTTGGACTGATTGGTATAATTTTTTTCACTGTTTGGCGGTGATTGTTCTGTCTGCTCCAAATCAGTGCGTTTTGATTTTGCAAAAATAAAGCGTCGTGCGCTTGCCAAAAAACCCACCGTGATCCCTGCAATAATCACTGGGGCTAAAAATTTATTCGGTGCTTTTGCCATACAATATTCCTTAATAGAGCATTAAAATCGACCACTTAAGCGTGGCCGATTTTCTAAAGACGGAACAGGTTAATTAGGGTCATCCGGTTTTGGCGGAGTTACAGGTGCCGAAGGTACATCGACCTCTTTTTCAGCCTCACCAGTTGAACCAAATGGATTATTTTGTGGTTGATCACTTGGGTTTACATCCAACTGATCTGGCGTCGCGGTTTCTTTTTCACTGACGCCGGGAACAGCCTGTTGAATGTTTGGATAGCCATCATCGGTTTTCACTTCAGAAGTCATCACAGATGTTGATGGCGTTGGACTCGCTGTAGACGATGTTGGCGTATTAAAGGTGGTTTTTGCCTTCGCCTGTTCCTGTACTGGATTCGGTTCGTTGGCTTCACGTTTTGCTTTATCAATAAGATCTGATAACAATCGTTCCGCTGGATTGCGACCGCCTAAACCAAAGGCCAAAGCAAATGCAACAGCAACCGCACCAAGCGTTAAACCAAAGGCCAAATTCACGATCGAGTCGGCAATACCCATGGCACGCAAGCCCATGGCTACAACCAAGCCCATAATCAGCACACGGACCAAATTACCTAACCAACGTGAACTGTTATATTCCCCTCGTTGCACCACATTTGCCACAATATTGGCAAGCCAGAAACCCACCACCAAGATTACAGCACCAAGTAAAATACTTGCACCGAACTGGATAAACATCGCAATTAGGGCACTGATTTGCTCAAAGCCTAAACGGTTAGCAGCTTCAGATACCGCAAACAACATTGTGAAAAATACAATGAGGCAACCGACAACATCCGACACTTTGGTTTTGCCCAAAAAGCGTTGAATGTCTAATTTTTCTGGCACAGTATCAACACCTGTACCCGAGATCACATCCACAACTAGACGCGCTACAAAGCGTGACACCACATAGGCCAAGATTAAGATTAAACCTGCGGCAATGATGTTCGGTATCGCATACATGATCTCATGTAACATGGCTGTTGCAGGCTGAGAAATCGCCTCGATACCAAGTGCTTCGAAAGCCACGATTAAAGCCGTGATAATAACTATAGCAAAGACAAAATTACCCAAAACTTGAGCAAGTTTTGCGTTTTTAAACATACCCACTTTTTCAACTTGCTGCTGCAGGCTTAAACTGTTCACCAAGCCTTCCACGATACCTCGCACAATCTTCGCCAAAATATAACCCACAAAGACGATGACACCGGCAATAAAGATATTGGGAAGATAAGAAACAACTTCAGTGACCATATTTTGGATTGGGAACAATAGACCGTTCAAACCCAAGATCGATAAAACAATCGGTAGGAAAAGTAACAAAATCAGCCAATATACAATTTCACTGATATTTTGACTGATAGGGCTGACACCAACCTCAGAACTAAGTTTTTCATCGAGTTGGGTTTTATCAAGCAGTTTCTTTGAACCGACTTTGACCAAACTCGCCACGATCCAACCAATAAAACCTACAGCTACCGCAGCCAAGAGCTGTGGAATAAATAACAAGAACTGCTGAATCATATTACTGAATGGGCCACTGACACTAGTCAAATTCAGTACATTGAGTGCACCAATGACGGCAATGATCAAAATAATCCAGAACACTACTCTGGAGACTATATTTTCAACATTGGAACGGTGCCCAGTTGCATTTGAAAGTTTTTGATTTGTACCTAATTGTTGCAGAACTTTTTTGACGCCAGCAGCAATCAATAAAGCAATGACCCAACCAATCAGGAGAATTGCTACTGCACTTAAAATGGGGTGAAACTGTTCCCAATAATACATGGCATCAAAACGGCCACGCGGACCACCCAGATAATCATTCATACGTTCGCCCTCATTGTTATACATGATCTGTTGTTATGTGCATTTTTACGTATGCCGCGATATCACACAGCATTGGTGCTTTAAACTTGAGCTTTCTTTTCCACCTTAGTTTTTGCGTATTTTTTAATCAACCAAAGTATGCATAACTCCAACAAAAGCTCACAATTGAATGTAAAAAAGCCTTGGCATAACCAAGGCTTTATTTATGTCATTCTGATGAGATGCTTAAGGTTCAGATCTTGCAATCATGTAAATCTGACTCATGTATTTATCATCAATGATCTGTCGCAGTTGCAGTATTTGAATCATTGGCAACAGCTTCATCCCCCGCTGTACCGCTAGTCGTATCATTGGCAGTTGCAGTTTGTGCATTCGGTGCAGGATGATCAGGTGGTGCATCCGAAGCAGACGGTTTCATATCTGCAAACATATAAAACAATAACGCGATTAAGAAGATACCCACTAAAATTAGCATATACACTGGGATACGTTTTTTTTGTGTTGTTTCTTCTGCGCTGGTGGTATGGGGCGGTTTATTAAAATCGTGTGTCATATTCCCCTCGCTATTTTGTTGTTCGTCGTTCACTTTTTATACTAACAATACAATATCCTTTGTTGTGTGAAGAACAATTACAATCCGTGAAAACATGTAACTTGAAAGATCAGTTCAATTTACATCCGTCTTGCTGTTTAAATAGATGACTGATTTTTAGATTTAAAATCAATCGCTAAGGTAAAAATATCGGAGCATGAAATGAATGTACCATTTCAATCGTATTCATTTTCAGAGTATCAAGTGTTGCAAAAATAAATGCTTTTTTGAGCTAGATGGAATTCTCTGCTTTTGATGAATGAAATGAGCTATAATCATGCACCTTATTTTTCACCTGTTATCAAATCTATGGCGTACCATCAACAAGGTGTAACGCTTGATCTTGACACTGACGTCACTCATCAATGTTCCCTTCATTACACTCGCGATCAACATCTTATTGGCATTATTGAATTTAGTAAGCCAAGTTATGTGTTGAAATGGGGTGATTTGGAATATTTTCGCCGACGTACTGAAGAGTTTTCAGTGATGCCATTCCCTGAATGCATCAATGCGATGGTGATTGATATTCGAAATATTGCGGCTTTTTTAGATAATGAAGTGCCTATTATTCCTTGGCGCTTGCTCGAAGAAGAATGCCCGATTCGCTTAGTTGTTCCCCAAGATCGACTGGAGCATTATGCTGGCTTTTTTGAACCGACTTGGTTGACTGCTGACGTAGACACAGCGATTCAAGAAATTCGTGAATTTATGGATATGTTTGTGCATTAATACGGAGATTAAACTAAAGTTTAATCCCGAAAACCTCCATTTGGAGGTTTTTTTATGCCCTTTTATTTTCATTATCTATTTCACAATAAATATAATTCATTTAATATTCAATCACTTATAACAAATTTACTTATAAAAAATCTTCATAACTTATCCCATTTCTTAGTAACAATTCGGCAATAAATTTTGCTTGAGCCTTGTTCGATTTATCACCTAAGATGTAGAAAATGATCTCTTTTTTATTGTTGAAACATTCTTAAAAACAGAGCAATAAAACTAAATACGTAACAAGATCATAAAAAGTGGATATTAAATCAGGGTAAAAGGAGTTTTAACGATGACGTCAAAAAAACATTTAGCAACTTTGTTCTGTGCAAGTGCGCTCACTTTAGGGCTTAGCGCATGTAGTGACAATAAAGCACCTACAACGGATAAAGCTGCAGGAAGTGAAGCTGCTGTTTCTGACTCAGGGACTTTAGATAAGATCAAAAAATCGGGCACGATTGTTTTAGGCTATCGCGATTCATCGATTCCATTTTCATATATCGCAGATAATCCAAACCAACCTGTGGGTTATGCGCATGATCTTCAATTAAAAGTAGTTGAAGCAGTAAAAAAACAATTAAATCTTCCCGATTTAAAAATCCGTTATAACTTAGTGACCAGCCAAAACCGAATTCCATTGGTTTCTAATGGCACCGTCGACTTAGAGTGTGGTTCAACCACCAACAATAAAGAACGCCAACAACAAGTTGATTTCTCAACAGGTTTCTTTGAAGTGGGTTCACGCTTACTTACTGCAAAAAACTCTGGGATTAAAGACTTCGCTGACCTTAAAGGTAAAAAATTAGTCACCACGGCAGGAACTACATCTGAGCGTTATATTCGTCAACATGAAAAAGAGTTAGGTATTGGTGAAGTCATTTCTGCCAAAGACCACGCTGAGTCTTTCCTCATGCTACAAAATGGTCGTGCAGCGGCATTTATGATGGATGATATTTTGCTGGCGGGTGAAAAATCGAAAGCCAAAGATCCAAATAAATGGGAAATCGTGGGTACAGCACCGATTCAAGAAATTTATGGTTGTATGCTACGTAAAGGCGATATTGGCTTTAAACAAGTGGTTGATGATGCAATCAAAGCGACCTATAGCTCTGGTGAAATCAATGACATGTATAAAAAATGGTTCCAAACGCCAATTCCACCAAAAAATATCAATTTGAATTTCCCGATGTCTGATCAATTAAAAGCATTGATTAGCAATCCACATGACCGTGACGAATAACTTTCCCTAAACATTCTAAAGATGCTTAAGCCAAACGGATTTTGGCTTAAGCTCATTATAGGGAGTTCCTATGAATTATAGCTGGAATTGGGGTGTGCTGTTCCAATCTACTGGTGTAGGTGATTCGACCTACCTGAATTGGATTTTAATTGGAATCGGCTGGCTGTTTGTCATCGCTTTGGTGGCATGGAGCATTGCGATGGTGCTCGGCAGCATCTTGGGTATTATGCGTACCCTACCGAGTCCTGTAGCACGAGGTATTGGTACTGCCTACGTGACTATTTTCCGAAATGTACCCTTATTGATTCAACTGTTTATTTGGTTCTATGTTGTACCTAACTTCCTCCCTGCTGCGATTAAAAGCTGGTGGATGAATGACCTTGGAGCAAATACGACCGCCTTAATTTCTGCAAGTGTCGGTTTGGGTCTATTTACAGCTGCACGGGTCTGTGAACAAGTCAGGACAGGTATTGAAGCGCTTCCTTTGGGGCAAACCAATGCTGGTTATGCCATGGGATTTAGCACGACTCAACTTTATCGCTATGTGATCTTACCGCAGTCATTCCGCACGATTTTGCCGCCTCTCAGCTCTGAGTTGACCAACTGTGTCAAAAACACCTCAGTCGCGTCTTTGGTCGGTGTTGCAGAAATCATTTCACAGATGAAAACCATCAGTGAATACACGCAAAACACCATCGAAATTTATACCTATGTCACCATTATTTTCATCGTGATCAATATCTGTTTAATTGGTTTCATGAATTTTCTGGAAAAACGCCTACGCGTTCCTGGCTTAATTGCAGGAGATAAATAATGGAATGGCTCAGTTCTTTTATTCAAGACCTTCAAGCGTCTGGCCCTGCGCTATGGCATGGTTTCAGCATCACGCTAAAAGTGGTGATCACGGCAACCATTGGTGGTGTCTTTATTGGGACTTTATTGGCGTTGATGCGCCTGTCCTCGATTAAAGTATTTAATATTTTTGCTAAAGGCTATGTGAACCTTTTTCGTTCTATTCCTTTGCTCTTGGTGCTGATGTGGTTCTACTTTGCCGTACCCTTTATCTACACAGGGATCACAGGTAACTATCTGACGATTGATACTGCCCTCGTGTCGAGTATCGTGGCCTTCATGCTATTTGAAGCCGCTTACTTTTCAGAGATTGTCCGTGCCGGGATTCAATCGATTCCTAAAGGTCAAACTTCTGCAGCTTATGCCCTCGGTATGAGCTATAGCCAAGCGATGCGCTTAATTATTTTGCCGCAGTCCTTTCGCAAAATGACGCCACTGCTTTTACAGCAAACCATCATTCTGTTCCAAGATTCAACCATGGTTTATGCCATCGGGCTCTTAGACTTTTTCCGCACCAACTATGTTCGAGGCGATCTCATGTCATTGTTAACTCAATACATTCTGTTTGCCGGTTTGGTGTATTTCACTATTAGTATGATCGCCACCTATGCAGTTAAAAAATTACAACGGAGGTTAAGTGTATGACCGATCAAAAAACGATGATTGACCTCCAAAATGTCAGTAAATGGTATAAAGATTTTCAAGTGCTCACCGATTGCACGACTCAAATTAAACAAGGTGAAGTGGTTGTGGTGTGTGGGCCCTCTGGCTCAGGTAAATCAACGCTCATTAAAACCGTTAATGGACTTGAGCCTTTTCAGGCCGGTACGATTTTAGTCGACGGTATTTCCATTAATGACCCAAAAACCGATTTAAATAAATTGCGTAGTCGTGTCGGCATGGTATTCCAGCACTTTGAATTGTTTCCACATTTATCCATTACCGAAAACCTGACTATTGCGCAGGTTAAAGTCTTGGGTCGATCAGAAGCCGAAGCCAAGAAAAAAGGCTTGGCTTATTTAGATCGTGTGGGTTTGAGTGCGCATGCCGCTAAATTCCCGGCACAGTTATCAGGTGGACAGCAACAACGTGTTGCCATTGCACGTGCGCTCAGTATGGACCCGATTGCCATGCTGTTTGATGAACCGACTTCGGCACTTGATCCAGAGATGATTAACGAAGTACTTGATGTGATGGTGGGTCTTGCCAAAGAAGGTATGACCATGATGTGTGTAACCCATGAGATGGGCTTCGCGCGTCAGGTTGCGGACCGTGTGATCTTTATGGATCAAGGAAAAATTGTGGAAGACTGCAGTAAAGATGATTTCTTTAATGCCCCTCGTGGTGAACGAGCGCAGCAGTTCTTAAATAAAATTCTGCATTAACAAAAAAACGTTTATTTAACTGATGTTACGAAGTAACATCAGAAGCGTAATTTGATTCAAATAAAAGTACGATACGAGGTAACATCATCCGCAAGTGTTTGAGATAGGACTTCTTCTAATCAAAAATATTTTTGCGATACTTTTGATAATTAGACGCTAGTGAACGAGTTTTGCGGTGAGGAGCACTGCTCAGCAAGATGGTTTCCTTGCGAAGCTTCGCTTCTCATTTTGCCTAATGAGGAGCGTGCTTCGTAAGAGTACCTCCAGCCGAAGGCTAATCCCTTTATTCATTCTCTTGATGTAAGACTCCGTCGAATTGGCTTAACAATCATTTTAAAAATGCAAAATTACTTTTGCATGCATAACATCAGTTATTTAATTTCCGAAAATAAAAAAAGCTCATCCATCGATGAGCTTTTTTCATGGCACCTTACCAATAGTTTTCTACAGCAATATTGCCTTCACCACGGCGGTTCATAGTCAAACCACGCGCCTTTAATGCTGCCTTGGTGTCATCAACCATTTGTGGATTACCACACAGCATGACATGCGTCGTTTCCACATTAAACGCTAAGCCTGCCGCCTGTTCTAACTCGCCATTTTCAATTAAAACTGGTAAACGATCATGCAGCAGTGCATTTGGATCACGTGTCACAATAGGTATAAATTTAAAACCCGTATGCCCTTCGCCAAAGGTCTCAGCGATTTCTTGAATCCGCTCTACATAAGCCAGTTCTGATACGGTGCGCACACTGTAGACTAAATTAATTTTTTCGTATTTAGACCACGTTTCAAAGTCTTGTAGCATCGATAAAAATGGTGCTAGACCCGTTCCTGTTCCCAACAGCCATAAGTCCTTTGGCAATGGCAACTGATAACGCGCCAAGGTAAGGAAACCATATGGAACTTTTTCTAAATACAGCTCATCGCCCACTTGTAGATGCTGCAAATTTGAAGTAAACGCACCATCAGGAACGACGATAGAGAAAAACTCTAAAGTTTCATCAAAGGGGGACGACACCACAGAATAGGCACGAACCACCAATTCATCGCCCACTTTCAAACCAATTCGTGCGAACTGACCAGCGGTAAATTTAAAATGCGCAGGGCGTGTCATGGTAAAACTGAACAAAGTATTGGTCCAACGGTGTACAGATAAAACCTTTTCTAAGCTAAATTTTTCAATTGACATGATTTGAACGTGGCGTGACAGACTGTGCTCATGTTAGCATGACAGCATAATTTATTAATATTTTTTAAATGTTAAGGCCTGATTCATGCGCATGACTTTACGCCAGTTGGCTGTTTTTGTAGCAGTCGCTCAAGAAGGTACCGTTACCAAAGCCAGTGATGCTGTCAAACTTACTCAAAGTGCAGCAAGTATGGCATTGGCAGACCTCGAAGATGGTCTCGGTGCTCCACTGTTTGACCGACTTGGTAAACGCTTGCAATTGAATGACTTGGGTCGTTTTTTATTGCCACAAGCTTTGGAAATTTTAGGGCGCTGTGAAGCTTTTGAACAAGCAGCAAAAGGCGAACTACAAAGTATTGATCTGCGTTTGGGCGCTACCCTTACCATCAGCGACTACCTGATGCCAGACCTCATGGCAGATTTCCTACAGATTCAGCCTCAAGCACATTTACAACTTCAAGTCGGCAATACCCGCCAAATGATTGAAGCGGTAAACCAATTTCAGTTGGATTTGGCCTTAATTGAAGGTTCATGCCATCTGCCACAGTTGCAATGTATTCACTGGCGTGACGATGAACTTGCAGTATGCTGTTCACCAGAGCATCCCTTAGCGAATTTGGATCGTGCAATCACTGCAGCTGACTTTGATAACGTGGAATGGATCTTACGTGAAGAAGGTTCAGGCACACGTGAAGTATTTGACAACGCAATTTTAAAAGACCTGCCAGATGCCAATATACGTTTAACCTTGGGTCATAACGAAGCCATTTTAAAAATCGTGGCAGGTGGTCTTGGTATGTCATGTATTTCTAAACTTGCGATTGAGCCTTTACGTGAAAAAGGTCAATTGGTGGTTTTAGATACGCCGTTCTGGCAACTTGCCCGTCCATTATTTATGTTGGTACATCGTCAGAAATACCAAGGACCGGGTCTCAAAGCCTTTATGCAATTTTGTGAAAAATCTGTTTAAACTAAAAAGCGCCTAATGGCGCTTTTTTTATTTATTAAATTGTCGTTCGCAAGGTATTCCGTCGTTGTTTCCGTCCATTTTCGTGCCTGGACAATGTTGTAGAAAATACACCGCTTCTTCATAAGATTTCATCTGACTACAATGCGTACGCCCATCACAACTAAACTGAGCTTTTTCTACTGCCCTTGGCGAATCACTTGAAGCAGGTGCCTGCGCAGTGTCTTGAACAACAGACTGAGCTTGCGTTGAAGCTGTGCCGTATAGATTTTTTTCACCTTGCTCAGTCAGCACCCGATCGGGCAAATCACCCTGAGCTTTACGTTGTTCTTTTACAATGTTTTCATTTTCTTGCATGAGCTGTTGTAAATGTAGCTGCTTCTGTTCTTGGTACTGCTGATATTTCCCATAAACAGCCACAGCTAATACTAGAATTACAATGAGTCCAATCATGCTGAAGATTTTACTGCCCCAAACTGTGCCTTTGGCTGTATCGTGAGGAGTAGCTTGGTCATTCACTCGATCCGACCTTGATTCAAATGACGGATTTATCTGTTCATGAGTGGACTGCTCTTTTTTCAAATCTAAACGGATGATATTTACCGCTTTAAATTTACCTCGATCTGCTTCAATCCTGTATTTGAGATTTTCTCCAACACGTGGTTCGATGTGTCGGCTAGGAAAATCACGAATATGAAAAAATAAATCCTGTGCTTGATCTTGTTGTATAAATCCAAAGCCGCGCTCAACGTTATAGCTTTTGATTTTCCCCTCTTTAAACATAAAAATTGTCTCTCATCTTTTCTTTTAATACTCTTATCATAATAAAAAAGAGGCCAGATAGACCTCTTTTTATTTCAAAGATTTCCATGAAATCTTACAATCACATTATTTACGCAAATTCGAAAGCAAAGCTGAAGTAATTGACTGGTTATTTGCCACTACTTTAGATTTTTTAGCTTTTGCAGATTTGTCTTCTTCACGCTCAATGTTTATGGCTTTATAACGATCACCATTTTTCACCACATTAAATTTCACACGATCATTACGTTTTGGCTCGACACCATCTGCGGGAAAGTCAGAGATATGGAAAAATACATCACCTTCTTCACATGAAAGAAAGCCAAAGCCCTTTTCAGGATTGTACTGCTTCACTTTACCTTTATATTGTTCGGACTTCATAAAGTACCCTATTCCATTTATGCCAATGTCTTTAGTATATAAAAAAGAGGCTATAAAAGCCCCTTTTCTGTTCATGATGCAAAAATTATTCTTTTTGAACTGAACCGAAAATTTTATCGCCTGCATCGCCAAGACCAGGAACGATATAACCGTTTTCATTTAAACCTTGGTCTACAGATGCTGTATAAATGGTCACATCTGGGTGAGCTTCATTCACACGTTTAATGCCTTCTGGAGCTGCTACAAGCACCATGACACGAATATCTTTACAACCACTGGCTTTTAGAACGTCAATAGCAGCAACGAGCGATGAACCCGTTGCAAGCATTGGGTCAATAATCATCGCTAAACGGTTTTGTACGTCTGGTACTAATTTTTTGTAGTAAGTACGCGCTTCTAAAGTTTCTTCATCACGCTCTAAACCCAATACAGATACTTTCGCACTTGGAATCAGGTTTAAGAAACCATCCAACATACCAATACCTGCACGTAAAATCGGTACGACTGTTATTTTTTTACCGGCAATACGATCTACAGTGACTTTACCATTCCAACCATCAATTTCATGATCGACCATTGGTAAATCTTTCGTTGCTTCATAAGTCAGAAGCATAGTCACTTCTTGAGCAAGCTCACGGAAGTTTTTAGTACTAATATCTGCACGACGAAGTAAGCCGAGTTTATGTCGAATAAGAGGATGACGGATTTCATGGATAGCCACGGGAGAACACCTAAAAGGTTAAGATAAAATTTCAACCATTATAAAGCTATTTAACAAATGATAAAAATAAAAAAGCCCCCTTTACAGGAGGCTTTTTTGTAATAAGCAAATTAATTGCTTAATTCATTAGTTAAAACCACTTTGAATTAAGCTAAAAATGAACTGTTGTAATTCAGGTGAGATCGCAAAGTATGCCACTTGAGATACTGCAATGATTGGATCTGGATATACACCGATCAACAACACAAGAGCAGCTGCGCCAAGCACCATAATACCACCCACTTTTTGACCCCAATGATCGACAGCATCGATACGTGGGTTTTCTGGTGGAGTCATGTACATCACAACCATCACACGTAGGTAGTAGTACAAACCGATACCTGAACCAAGGATCACCATCGCAGCTAAGAACCATGAACCACCAGCAACCGCTGTTTTGATCACAAGGAACTTACCAATAAAGCCTGCTGTTAATGGGATACCTGCAAGAGATAACATCATGACAGTCAGTGTTGCAGTCAAAACTGGACGACGCCAGAACAAACCACGGTACTCCGCAAGGCTACCTGCTTCGTCTTTGTTGTTGTAAGGGCTAGACATCAGTGTCACAACACCGAACGCACCAATCGTTGTTAATACATAAGTAATCACATAAACGTTGACGCTACTGAATGTTGCAAAGCCTTGTACTTGAACAAAGTCAGTATTACGTGCACTCACAATCGCAACAAGTAAGTAACCAAAGTGAGCGATTGAAGAATATGCAAGGATACGTTTCAAGTTCACTTGACGTACTGCTAGTAAGTTACCCGCAAGGATAGACAATACTGCAATAATGGTCACGATTGTAATGAAGCTGTCAGAAAGGATTAAGCCAGAAGCTAAGAAGTAACGAACGAATAGACCGATCATTGCCACTTTAGCCACAGTCGCTAAGAATGTCGCGATTGGCGCTGGCGCACCGGCATACACGTCTGGTGTCCATTTGTGGAATGGCGCAAGAGACAATTTAAATGCAACAGCAAAGACAATTAGTGCAAGACCAAGGACTACGCCCGGTTGGCTGAAAGTTGTGAACATTTTGCCTGGTTCAGCAACGAATGCCATTGTACCTGTGTACGCATATACATAAGCCATACCCATCAACAACATCGCAGAAGCGGTTGCTGAAAGCACCAAATATTTCACACCCGCTTCAAGCGACTGTGAACGTTGGTGTGTATAAGCCAATAGGCCGTATACAGGAATCGACATTAACTCAAGACTGATAAAGAAAGACGCATAGTGCGAACTTGCAACCATTAACAATGCACCTGTTACAGAGCACAGCATCAAGATATAAAGTTCTTCACGGTTATCTTTATAGGTTTCGATATACGCATGTGACAATGTGCAGCAAGCAAGTGCTGCAATCAAAATCACGAATTGGTACAACATCGTAAATGGATCTACGATGAACAAATTCATTACGTTTGCAGGTGCATACTGCCCTGCAACGAAAACAAAAATAATATAAAAGGCTGCAAGGTTCAGACCGATAACGGAAGTCGTTGCAACTAAATTGTGGTTACGCTTGATTGCAATTAGCAACATCACGACGATCGCAGTTAAAGCCACGATCATCACAGGAGCTAATGGCATAAGCTCAGAAAATGACATTGTGAAGTCCATGGCTTATTGCATCTCCACATTTTCAGGTTGTACAGCAATCTGCTGCACAACATCAACGACTTCTTGAACTGGGATATAGCTATTTGCAATCCACGCCATGCTTGAATTTGAAATATCAAGGAAGCTTTGTGGGAATAGACCAAGCCATACTAGACCAAGAGCACAGATTAAAAGAATCACAACTTCACGCGCATTTAAGTCTTTCAACGGATTTGCGTAATGCTGTTTTTGTTCTTCGTTTGGTGTACCAAACAACGCTTTGTGGATCAGGATTAAACCGTAAAGACCGGCAAATACTAAGCTTACTGCAGCAAGGATTGTATACACAGGGAACTTGTCATAAGAACCCATCAAGATCAGGAATTCACCGATGAAGTTACCTAGACCCGGAATACCTACAAGTGCCGCAACAAAGAACATTAAGAAGAATGAAAGGTATTGGAACTGACCACGTATACCCCCCATCAAACGCATGTCACGTGTATGCAGACGTTCGTAAACCTGACCACACATAATGAACAATGCAGCAGAAGATAGACCGTGAGCCAGCATCATAATCATCAAGCCTTGGAATGTCAGGATGTTACCTGCATACAAAGCAAGAAGTACGAAGCCCATGTGCGAAATAGATGTGTACGCAAGCAGACGTTTCATGTCTGTTTGTTGGAATGCACACCATGCACCGTAGAAAATACCGATTAGACCAAGAATGATCGCGATGTCAGCAAACTGAGCAGATGCTACTGGGAAGAATGGAATAACGAAACGTAAAAGACCATAAGCCGCAGTTTTAATCAAGATACCTGCAAGGTCGACAGAACCCGCTGTAGGTGCCTGCGCATGTGCATCTGGTAACCAGCCGTGTAAAGGGAAAACTGGAAGTTTTACCGCAAAACCAATGAACATACAGATCATGAATGCATACGCAAGTGCTGGAGCTTTCGCCTCAACAGTGTGTGCAACACTCATCAAGAAGTCATAGTTAAAGCTGATTTGACCGTGAAGTTGGAAGCCAACAACCACTAGACCCAAGATACCGATCAACATGATCAGACCCGCAACCTGAGTATAGATAAAGAATTTAGTTGCAGCGTAAACGCGTGACTTACCTTCTGCCCCTTTATGACCCCAAAGTGCGATCAAGAAGTAGATAGGTACCAGCATCATCTCCCAGAAGAAGAAGAATAGGAACATGTCAATCGCTAAGAATACACCGATCACACCACCTAAAGACCACAGTAGGTTTAAGTGGAAGAAACCAACGTTCTTTTGAATCTCACCCCATGAACAGCCTACAGCCAACACACCTAGAAGTGCAGTTAAGCCAACCATTAACAGAGAAAGACCATCCACCGCAAGGTGAATGTTAATCCCTAAAGTGGTAATCCACGGTAGGTTAAATTGAGCAGCCCACTGTGGAGCTTGCGTACCCAACTCGTAGTTATAAGTACCGCTTTGCCATAAAACGACGGTTAACACCAACGTTAATAGCATACCAATTAAGGCAATATAGCGTGGTAAGTGCTTGTCGAGTTTATCGACAAGCCAGCATACAAAACCTGCAATGAACGGAATAAGGATCAGAGCGGGTAGAATTAAATTGTTTGGAGTTTCCATTTTATTTCCCCACGACCTGAATCACGACCAGGATCAATAGTAATGCAAACGTACCGAATGCCATACTAGATGCGTATTCACGCAATGAACCTGTTTGACGTGAACTTGTAAAGCTATTACCGCCTTTAACAAGTGCAGGCAATACAAGCCATAAGCCGTCAATTGGATCACGACCAAAGATTTTAGCCAGTAGCAAATAAGGCTTAACGAAAACAATGTTGTACAAAGCATCGAAACCAAGTGCATTACGACAGATATTTGCAAGACCCGCGCCCAGTGAAGTTTTCGCGAACGATTTCACTGCACCATAAGCAAAGGCAAATAACACCACACCTACCGCAAGACCCGCAAGTGCAATACCAACAGCTGTGTATTCAGCGCTATGCATACCGTGTTCTAGTGCTTCTGGAATATTAAACGCTGGGATTTGTGCAGCATTTAAAATATTCGTTACTGGTGCTTTTAATACATAAGCTAAACCAGTTGAAAGCACTGCAAGAATCGCCAATGGACCCCAGTAAGTAACACCTTTGATTTCGTGGTAAGGCGTGTTTTCTTTACCAAAGAATACAACCCAAATAAGACGGAATGTATAAATTGAAGTTAAGAACGCACCTGCTACACCAGTCCAGTACAAGCAATCATAAACTGCAATCGCTTGACCTTTCACCCATACCGCACCAAGAATCGCATCTTTCGAGAAGAAGCCAATAGTGATGAATGGAATCGCTGCCAATGCACCGCCACCAATCGCGAAACATGCAAACAAGAATTTGTTTTTGTGGAATAGACCACCCATCTTGAAGATGTTTTGTTCGTGATGGTAAGCCAAAATCACTGCACCAGAAGACAAGAATAATAATGCCTTGAAGAATGCGTGAGTCAGCATGTGGAATAGACCTGCTTGGTAAGCTTCAGCACCTACAGCCATAAACATATAACCCAACTGACTCATAGTTGAGTAAGCAAGAATACGTTTGATGTCTGTTTGTACCAATGCAGCAAAGCCTGCAACTAACAATGTCACCGCACCTGTGATTGAGATGAACATCATCACTTCTGGCGCTTGTTCAAACACGCTGAACATACGGCTACATAGGTAAACACCCGCCGTTACCATTGTTGCTGCGTGGATCAATGCAGATACTGGTGTAGGACCAGCCATCGCATCTGCCAACCATGTTTGTAATGGGATCTGAGCAGATTTACCTGCAGCACCCAAGAACAACATCAATGCAGTCCAAATCGCAATTGAAGAACTCTGAGCCAAAACTGTTGGCGCAGCAGCTACAACTTCTGCAATGTTTAAAGTGCCGAATTGTTGGTAGATCAAGAACAATGCGATTAGTAGGAATACGTCACCCACACGTGTCACAGTGAATGCTTTAATTGCAGCAAAACCGTTTGCAGGTGTTTGGTAGTAGTAACCAATCAATAGGTATGAACATAGACCTACACCTTCCCAACCGAGGAATAACAACGCTAAGTTGTCACCCAACACTAAAAGCAGCATGCTTGCTACGAATAGGTTGAAGTATGAGAAGAAACGTGCAAAGTCTTCTTCGCCACGCATGTACCATGTTGCAAAGATGTGAATTAAGAAACCCACACCTGTGATCATGCCCATCATCAATAATGACAAGCCATCTAAATGAAGCGTGAAGCCCGGTGCCAAGTTACCGGCACTGAACCAAGTCCAAAGATGCTGAGTTGTTGCAACTGAACCATTATTAACAAAGTCGATACCAGCAATTAATGCAAATAAAGCTGAAAGACCAACTGAACCTGCACCAATAATTGCAGCAACTGATTCAGGAAGATTTTTACGACCTGCCGCCAACAGGATAAAACCAATTAGCGGGAAAAGTACTGTTAAATATAAATAACTCATCCGCGCATCTCACTAGCAGCATCCACATCCAGATGATGGAAGCGATGATAGAACTGAAGGACGATCGCAAGACCGATACAAGCCTCTGCTGCAGCAAGCGTTAAGATCAAGATAAACATCACTTGACCATCTGGCTGTGCCCATGCGCTTCCTGCCAAAACGAACGCTAAAGCAGCAGCGTTCATCATGATTTCAAGGCTCATTAAAATAAATAGTAGGTTGCGTCGAACCATCACACCGTAAAAACCCAGTGCAAAAAGAATGGTTGCAACGATCAAACCATGTTCTAAAGGGATGTTGCCCATTATTCTTTGTCCTCTTCTGCACCTGGCTCACGTTTGCCAAGATGGAATGCAGCGACAAGTGCGCCAAGCAATAACATCGCAGCAACTTCAACCAGCAATAAGTACTGAGTAAAGAGTGAAGTACCCACTTCTTTCGGACCGACAACTTGAGCACCCATAACAGTGCCAGCAGTTGTGTAGTCTGACTTCAACATCCAAACCAGGATTAGACCCATCAGGAAGCTCATCAACGCAGGATATGCCCACGCTGAAGAAGTCAGCCATTTGCTTTCTTGTTCAACAGTATTTTGACCAAGATTCAGCATCATCACGACGAATACGAATAGCACCATGATTGCGCCAGCGTAAACGATAATTTCGAGGGCACCGGCAAACGGCGCACCTACGATCATGAATATACCTGCAACTGCAAGTAAAGAGATAATCAAGCTTAATAAAGCATGTACTGGGTTCGTGTTAGTTACAACACGAACGGTAGAGACGATGGCCACAAGCGCCATCAAATAAAATGGCCACATCATGGTAATAGACTCCGTACATCAACTGGTGTGCTTTCGCGTTGAGCCTGACCTTTATCTTTACCAGCAACAGCCATACCTGTTACACGGTAGAAGTTATAGTCTGGGTATTTACCAGGACCTGAGATAAGAAGGTTTTCTTTCTCATATACTAAGTCCTGACGAACATACTCACCTAACTCAAAGTCAGGTGTCATTTGAATCGCAGTCGTAGGACATGCTTCTTCACACATACCGCAGAAAATACAACGTGAGAAGTTGATACGGAAAAATTCCGGATACCAACGACCATCTTCTTTTTCAGCTTTTTGTAGTGAAATACAGCCGACTGGACATGCAACCGCACAAAGGTTACATGCTACACAGCGCTCTTCGCCATCAGGGTCACGCGTTAACACGATACGACCACGGAAACGTGGTGGTACGATGTCTTCCGCTTTAACCTCTGGATATAAAATGGTGTCACGTTTACGTGTCGCGTGTGAGAATACCATCCACAACGAACGTACAATTGACCCAAATCCAGCTAGAAATTTAAACATTTTATTCTCCCTGCTGTCTTAGGCCTGATTCATCAGAATCACAGCACCAGTTACCAGAAGGTTAACCAACGCCAATGGCAAGCAAATTTTCCAACCAAAGTTCATGACTTGGTCATAACGTGGACGCATTAAAGAACCACGAGCCAAGACAAACATCATTACAAAGAATGCTGTTTTAATAATGAACCAGAACGCAGCTGGAATGAATGGAATATCTAGGTTGAAAGGCGCTAACCAACCACCGAAGAATAAAGTCACGATTAATGCAGAGATCAGTACGACGTTGACGTATTCCGCAACGAAGAACATACCCCATTTCATACCGCCGTATTCGACATGGTAACCTTCCGCCAATTCTTGTTCTGCTTCTGGTTGGTCAAATGGATGACGGTGAGTTACCGCAACACCCGCAACCACGAAGATCAAGAAACCTAAGAACTGAGGAATAACAAACCAAACATCACGTTGAGCTTCAACAATTTCACGCATGTTAAATGAGCCTGCAATCGCAACCACACCCATCAGTGAAATACCCAAGAACACTTCATAAGAAATGGTTTGAGCAGCAGAACGTAAACCACCAAGTAATGCGTATTTGTTATTTGAAGACCAACCACCGAACAATACTGCGTATACCGCAATACCAGCCATTGCCATAAAGAACAATAGACCGATGCTCATGTCTGAAACACCTAGATAAGGTGAAACAGGAATAACCATGAACGATAGCACCGCAGTTGCCATCGCAACTGCTGGAGCCATACGGAAAGTCAATTTGTCAGCAAATTTTGGTGTCCAGTCTTCTTTGAACATGATTTTCAGCATGTCGGCAACAATCTGGAACATACCGCCCGGACCTACACGGTTCGGACCGTAACGGTCTTGCCACAAGCCGAGTAAACGACGTTCAATAAAAGACATCAACGCAGCGATCAATACCACAACCAGTAAGATCACAATTGCTTGAAGAACTGAATAGGCGATTGGCCAGTTTTCAGCCCACAGCGGCGTTTGACGGATTAATTCTTGTTCCATGAATTACACTCCTACCGCGACTGAAACAGGTTCTGCAAGCGATACTGTAGGTGCTAGACCCACTGGGTAACCGATATAACCTGTAGGTAAGTATTCAATCACTTGAACTGGAAGGACGATTTCAGCATCCCCTGCTTTCACAGCGATACGTTGACCATCTTGAACATTTAAGCGTGCTGCATCTTGCTCACCCACAGCAAACATTGCTTCAGGAATACGTGATTCCATCGCAGGTGTTTTCACTGTAAATTCACCAGAAGCGAAGATGTGATGCATCGGTACAAGACGGAAGCTTTCACCATTAACCGCAACAGGTGCAGGTGCAACGAAAGTACGTGCTGGACGTTTCGCTAAACGATCGAATAAACGAACGCCTGCATCACCACCTTTTAAGTGACCACCCACGTTGTCTTGGAATTTGTTCCAAGCTTGTGGAGAGTTCCAACCTGCAGACCAAGCAAATGGTACAAGTGAAGCTGGAGTTTGGTTACCTACATAACCTTCCATAGAGAACGTCAACGCAGAGTCTTTATCGACTGGTTGTTTTGGTTCATGAATAGAAAGTGGTGCGCGCATCGCAGTACGACCTGAGTAACGACGTGGTTCACGTGCCACTTTCAGACCATGTACACGGAAGCCAGCATCTGGTGCTACGTCTTGAATTGCTTCAAGTGCAGGAACGTTTTTCGCTACTGACTCAATCACGTCATCAAGAACTGTCCAAGAAATCGCTTTGCCTTTCACGCCAGTTTCAATGGCATGTAACCAGCGCCAAGATTCTTTGATCGCAAGTTCAGGTTTGTAGTAGCTTGGGTCATACACTTGGTAGAAACGTTGTGCACGGCCTTCTTGAGAGACAACAGTACCGTCACCTTCAGCAAATGAAGCAGCAGAAAGTACGATGTTGGCTTTTTTCACAGTTTCAGTTTCAGAATGATCAAGTACGATCACTTCTTTCGCTGAAAGTGCAGCATTCACTTGAGCGGCTGGTAAACGACGATAAAGGTCATTTTCCACCACGATCACGGTATCGTAATCTTGTGCGAATGCTTGTTCTAAGCTTTGACCACCAAAGATCGCTAAGCCCATTGAGTTCACTTCAGGAACAGTCAATGTTAAGCCCGCATTACCAAGGTTCTGTGCAACTTGTGCAGCAGCTTCCAAGATTGATGCGTCTTGTAAGCTTGTACCAGAGATGATTAATGGTTTTTTCGCAGCTTTTAAAGTGTCAGCAATGGTTTGTGCAAATGCTTTTGCATCGTCATCCAAAC
Organism: Acinetobacter sp. YH16042; assembly: GCF_013417245.1. Lineage (NCBI taxonomy): Bacteria > Pseudomonadati > Pseudomonadota > Gammaproteobacteria > Moraxellales > Moraxellaceae > Acinetobacter > Acinetobacter sp. YH16042. Next base: position 33,451 of record NZ_VPEJ01000019.1, on the reverse strand, counting down.
CTAAGATCACTTCACCTTTCACAGCAGCAGCGACCGCAAAACCTAAACGTGCAATGTCGTTAGGTGATGCAACAACTTCACCCGTTGCAACATCAGCTAAACGTGTTTGAGTTGCAGCAAGGATGTAAATCGGAGATTTCGCATCTTGAGCAATACGTTGTACAGGTTCAGCCAACCACTCTTGCGTACGGCGCTCTGCAGCCATTTCTTTCGCTTTATTTTTCGCAGCTTGGCGAACAGATAGAGCCATACGAGGCGCAGTTTGAGTCAGATCTTCACCCAAAATCAACACAGCATCGTAGCTTTCGATTTCACGCATACCAGGGTTATAAACACCTTCGGTTTGCATAATAGAAGCTGCAAGTTCAACAAGTTTTTGCTCTTTTTGAGACATACCCGTTGAGAAGTTGTCTTGACCTACAAGTTCGCGAAGCGCGAAGTTTGATTCAAGTGATGCACGTGGTGAACCGATACCCAATACTTTTTTGCCTTGGATATTTTCAATTACGGTATCCAATGCTTGGTCTACAGAAACTGTAGTTACATTTGCACCAGAACGGAATTGTGGTTGACGTGGACGATCTTCACGGTTCACATAACCTGTACCGAAACGACCTTTATCGCAAAGGAAGTATTGGTTCACGTCACCGTTAAAGCGGTTTTCTACACGACGTAGTTCGCCATAACGTTCACCTGGAGAGATGTTACAACCTGAAGAACAGCCTTGGCATACGCTTGGCGCATACTGCATGTCCCATTTACGGTTATAGCGTTCAGAGTGAGTTTTATCTGTGAATACACCTGTTGGGCAAACTTCAGTCAAGTTACCAGAGAATTCAGATTCTAAAGTACCTGATTCTGGACGACCAAAGTAAACACGCGAAGCGTTTGCATACACACCAAAGTCCGTACCACCTGCATAATCTTTGTAGTAACGCACACAACGGTAGCACGCGATACAACGGTTCATTTCATGAGAAATGAAAGAGCCTAGCTCTTGGTTGTAATGCGTACGTTTTGTGAAGCGGTAACGACGACGGTCATGCTGAGTCATTACAGTCATATCTTGTAAATGACAGTGACCACCCTCTTCACAAACTGGACAGTCGTGTGGGTGGTTGGTCATCAAGAATTCAACAACAGAAGCACGGAAATTTTTTGCTTCGTCATCTTCAATCGAGATGTAGGTATTGTCAGATGCAGGCGTCATACATGACATAACTAAACGACCGCGAGTATCTTCAGGATTCGCGTATTGAGTCACAGCACATTGACGGCAAGAACCGACAGAACCTAAGGATGGATGCCAACAAAAGTATGGGATGTCGATGCCAAGGCTAAGACATGCTTGTAGCAAGTTCTCTGAGCCGTTGACTTCATACGATTTTCCATCGACATGAATTGTAGCCATAGTCGAATTCCTTAAGCTTGTTCTACGTTGCTAGTTTGAGCTGCCGCATTTACGACTTTAGCTTCAAACTCGCCACGGAAATGTTTGAGTGCGCCCATTAACGGTTCCATCGCACCTGGAGCATGCGCACAGAAAGTTTTACCAATCCAAAGCTTACGAGTAAGTTCTTGTAAGTGATCGATATCTTCTTTCTTACCTGTGCCATCTTCCAAGGCTTTAAGCGCTTTAACCGCCCAAGGTAAGCCATCACGGCATGGTGTACACCAACCGCAAGATTCACGCGCAAAGAATTCTTCTAAGTTACGTGTCGCAGAAACCATACACTGAGTTTCATCAACCACCATGAGCAAACAGGTACCTAAACGTGAACCTGCTTTCATGATGCTTTCAGCATCCATAGGAAGGTCAATGTGTTCAGCAGCAAGGAAGTCTGTAGAAGCACCACCCGGTAACCATGCTTTGAGTTTTAAACCATCACGCATACCACCGGCATGATCTTCAATCACTTCACGCGCAGTTGTACCAAATGGAAGTTCCCAAAGACCTGGGAATTTTACTTTGCCTGAAGCGCCATAAATTTTAGTACCTGGATCTTTCGACTTACCTTCAGATAAACCGATATACCATTCAGGACCACGAAGCATAATTGCGGGTAAGTTGTTGTAAGTCTCTACGTTGTTAACAATCGTAGGACGACCCCAAGCACCTGCAACTTGTGGGAATGGCGGTTTAGTACGAGGGTTCGCACGGCGACCTTCAAGCGAGTTAATCAATGCAGTTTCTTCACCACAGATATAACGACCCGCACCAGTATGCACGTGTAACTCGAAGTTCCAACCTGTACCTAAGATGTTTTCACCCAAGTAACCTTTGGCACGAATTTGGTCCAATGCTTCATTTAAGTATTGAGCCGCTTCGATGTATTCACCACGGATGAAGATATAACCCTGTGTTGCTTCTAATGTATAAGCAGCAATCAACATACCTTCGATCAACTGATGAGGAAGTTTTTCCATCAACAGACGGTCTTTAAAGGTACCTGGTTCCATTTCATCGGCATTACAGATGAGGTAACGAGGGCCTGAGTTATCATTTGGCGCCATAAGCGACCATTTGATCCCTGCAGGGAAGCCCGCACCACCACGACCTTTTACAGTCGCAGCTTTGATCACTTCAAGCACTTCTTTCGGTTGCATGCCAACAGCTTTCTTAAAGCCTGCATAACCTTCAAGTGCTTCGTAATCATCTGCACTGCGAACGTGTTCCTGTTTGCTCAAACGCCAAGTTAATGGGTGAGTTTCTGGGTTACCGTCGCCATAAATTGGTTTTGGTTCAGTATTCATACATACTTCTCCAATAACTGTTTAATTGAAGTCACTTCAACTAGACCGTGAGTGTCTTCGTCAATCATTAACGTCGGACCTTTGTCACAGTTACCTAGGCAGCAAATTGGCAATAAAGTAAAGCGACCATCTGCAGTCGTTTGACCAAATGAAATGCCTAATTCACGCTGGAATGCTTCAGCAAGTGTTTCCGCACCCATCAAGAAACAAGCAATTGAGTCACATAATAAAATTACGTGGCGACCAACTGGTTGACGGTAAATACGGTTATAGAAAGTTGCAACACCTTCTAGGTCTGCAAGGCTCATGCTAAGCAATTGCGCAATAGCATTCATCTGTGCATCATCTACCCAGCCATTACGGCGTTGTACACACTTCAAAGCATCAAGACATGCTGCGCGTGGGTACGGATAGTGACCAATGTGATGTTCGATATCGTGGATTTCTTCCGCAGTTAAAATCCCTTCAACGTTCACACGTGGTTTTTTGTCAGTCAAAATCATCATAATGCGATTACCCCTTAGCGATCCACGTCAGCCATTACGACGTCAATTGTCGCTAAATAAATGATTAAGTCAGACATTAAGCTGCCGTTAATCACAGAAGGCATTTGCTGTAAGTGCGTGAAGGTTGGTGTACGGATACGTGTACGGTAACTCATCGTTGACTTGTCTGAAGTCAAGTAGTAGTTCGACGCACCTTTTACCACTTCCGCCATTACAGAGCTTTCGCCTGCTGGCATTACAGGACCCCATGACACGCTCAAGAAGTGCGTAATCAATGTTTCGATGTCTTGTAAAGTTTTATCTTTTGGTGGTGGAACAGCCAGTGGATGGTCTGCTTTGTATGCACCAGAAGGCATGTTGTCTAAACATTGCTTGATGATTTTCAGCGATTCTTCAATTTCACGGAAGTGAACAAGAACACGTGCATAAGCATCGCCTTCGTACTCTAAAGGCACATCGAAATCGTAGTTTTCGTAGCCGCTATACGGACGGTATTTACGAACATCGAAATCAATACCTGTAGCACGTAGACCAGTACCCGTTACACCCCAAGCCAATGCAGATTTAGCATCATATTGAGCAACATTACGGGTACGACCGATAAACACTGAGTTTTTAAGTGCTGCAGTGTAATACTCGTTCATACGCTTCGGCATCCAATCTAGGATTTCGCGAATGAGGTGCTGCCAGTTGTTTGGCAAGTCGTGCGCTGTACCACCGATACGGAACCATGCTGGGTGCATACGGTAACCCGTGATCGCTTCGATCGCGTCATAGATTTTTTGACGGTCAGCAAACATATAGAATACTGGGGTCATACCGCCGGCATCCTGAATCGCAGTACCAATGAACAATAAGTGGTTATTGATACGGAACAATTCAGACATCATGACACGGATACATTGTGCACGATCAGGAACCGTAATCCCTGCCATTTGCTCTACGCCAAGAACGTAAGGCATGTTTTGCGCACAACCACCTAAGTAGTCAACACGGTCTGTATACGGAATGAATGAGTGCCATGTTTGACGCTCAGCCATTTTTTCCACACCACGGTGGTGATAGCCAATGTCAGGTACACAGTCTTTCACTTCTTCACCGTCCAACTGCAAGATCACACGGAAGGCACCGTGCGCAGATGGATGGTTAGGACCCAAGTTTAGGAACATGAAGTCTTCATCATCGTTCCCACGCTTCATACCCCAATCTTCAGGTACGAAACGAAGATGTTCTTGTTCGTAATCCTGTTTCGCTTGGTTTTGGCGATAAGGCGTGTATTCGGTCGCACGTGCAGAATATTCTTTACGTAATGGATGACCTTCCCAATATGTTGGCAACAAGATACGACGGAGCATTGGATGCCCTTCGAAGTTGATACCAAACATGTCGTAAGCTTCACGTTCGTACCAGTTGGCATTCGGCCAAATATTAGTTGCGGTTGGAATGTTTACATCATTCTCAGCTAATGCAACCTTAATACGAATATCACTGTTACGCTCAAGCGATAACAGATGATAGAACACAGTGAAGTCAGATGCAGGCAGACCATCGCGGTGTGTACGTAAACGCTCATCAACCGCAGACAAGTCAAACAGCATCACGTATGGACGTGACACCGTACGCAAGAACATTAAAACTTCTTGTACACGTGCGCGCTCAACCCAGACTGTTGGAAAGTCTTCAAAAGTCGTTTGCACGTAGAAGTTCTCACCAAATTTGGTTTTGAGCTCTTCTACAATTGCAAATGCAGGGCGGGAATCAACTGGAGTTGATTCTGGCATAGCAATGTCAGTTTCAGCCATTGGCTTGGCTTCCTATTTAATACAAATTCAGTCAATCAAAACGACAATTACACCCAGTCCGGGTGTATCAATATTTCGTCGCAGTGATTATTTAATTTCATCCATTGAGCGTAAGTTTTTCACTGCAATACGCTGTGCGTTCTTACGGTCACGTTCTGGCATCATCTTTGGCTTATACACTGGCTTAAGATCATCACCAATCACTGCCGATAAAGGACGGCGCTCAAGTTGAATCTGGTCTTGCAATAACATCAATGCCTGAATTAAAGCTTCAGGACGTGGTGGGCAACCCGGGATATACACATCGACAGGGATGATTTTATCCACACCTTGTACAACTGAATAAATGTCGTACATACCACCAGAGTTTGCACATGCGCCCATTGAGATTACCCATTTAGGCTCAAGCATTTGCTCGTACAAACGTTGAATTACAGGCGCCATTTTCATGAAGCATGTACCTGCAACAATCATCAAGTCAGCCTGACGTGGTGAAGCACGAATAACCTCGGCACCGAAACGTGACAAGTCATGCACGCCTGTTAAAGTCGTTGCATACTCTACGTAGCAGCAAGATGTACCAAAGTTAAACGGCCAAACTGAGTTTTTACGCCCCCAGTTTACTGCTGTATGTGCAACATCCTCTAAACGAGTCATGAACACATTTTTATTCACTTCTTCTTCAAGCGGATCGGTAACGATTTGACGCTCTTGAAGTGGATATTGATCAGCATCCGGATTCGCACGGGTTAATGTATATTTCATCCCGTCTTACTCCTTGTCAGATAATGCAGTCGGTGACTTAGATTTCACACGACCAGATGATTGCGCTGGAATTTGACCTGTAGGGTCCATAACCAACTCTTCAATAGAGTTAAAGCGTGTGATTTCTGCGATATCCATATTTGGCGAACCAATTTTAGGTTTAATTCCCGCCGCTTTACGTTTGTCAGAAGGTGACCAATTCAAACCACCAGAAGACAATTCATAAACCAAACCAGCAAGTAAAACTAAAATAAAGACTGCTGCAGCTGCAAAACCAACCCAACCTGTTTCACGAACAGAAGATGCCCATGCATAAAGGTAAAGTGCTTCGATATCGAACACCACGAAGAAGATTGCAACTAAATAGAATTTCGCAGACAAGCGAATACGTGCACCACCAGCACCTACTACACCTGACTCAAACTGCTCTTGCTTAGCACGACCCCATGATTTACCCCCAAGGAGTAAAGGGACGGTCAGCATAAAGACGCAAAGGAATGTAACGCCGATCACGAAGGCAATAATTGCCCAATCGTATGGAGTAATGGCACTCATGCGGGGATAACTCCTGGCAGGCCTATTTATTAACAAAGAATGTATGTATTGGCCTTCAAATACACCAAACACAAAATTAATCCCGCCAATTGTACCTGATTGAGGAGGCTTCTTGCTAGCTTATCGGTATTCGTCTTTAGGATGATTTTTTAATCATTTCAGCATTTAAATTGGGTTTACTCCCTTAAAATTAGGATTAATCGCTTAATTAGATTAGATCGTATTTTTTTATTAATTATTACATTTATGTGATTTTATCAGAAAATTATGACTGTTCAGTTTCATCAACAAACCCCTCATTTCTCAACATACACAGCAAATTTGCCGCATTTTTATCAACTGTGTCATTTATTAAATAAATACTCCCCCACCTCAACTTTGTTACTTCTTTATTCACCTCCTCTGATTTTGATCTGTTCTTAAAATAAAAACCGAGCTGTATTGATTCTATGTAAAAAAGGCATTTTTTTAGCTTCTTGTGGCTTTTTTGCAATTCTTTGACACGACCTATAAAGAGTGTGATATTTGTAGTTAAAACACAAAAAGCAATCACAACGGAGAGACAATAATGACTTTAGAATTTACGCATAAACCTGATTATTTTCTATCTGCGCAATTGGTGATTCACCATATTAAAAACTACTTAGATAAGCATCCTGATGCTCAAAATGCCATTTTTGATTTACGCGATATCTATGAGTTGTTACGTCAAGATTTAGCTTCTGCAACCACCAATCTCAACGGGATTATGAATATTGCAGACGAATATAAACTTGAAACCCTAAACGGCGACCAAAAACTCATTAGCCAGTATTCAATCGATGCCAAAAACAACTCCCTACTCATCGATTTCAATGCAGATGCTCTTGCCGCATTAAAAAATGGCAAACCTATTATTGAACCCGATGCAACAATTACGGAATAAGTAGAAAACTGATATCAAAAAGCCATTCAAATTGAATGGCTTTTTATACTTATCATTCACTAAAATCAGCTTAGCTACATATCTAAGCTTACTTAATTTTCATTGGTACTCGGTTCTTTAACATCTAACTTCGGTTTATTTTTCTTAAAACGAGTTGCAGGCCATGTCATGGTGAAACGCGCCCCGCCTAATATTGGACTTTCATCAATATCAATAGTCCCGCCAAACCAGTAAGCAATACGGCTAACAATCGATAAGCCTAAACCATAGCCCCCTGAAGCACGGGTACGACTATCATCTAAACGCGCAAAGGCATCAAAAATACGCTTACGATCTTCTTCTGGAATGCCGGGGCCATCATCTTCAACACAGATATAAGCCATACCTTCATCATTCACACCACCACTAATCAGCACTTTATCATCACAATATCGCACGGCATTCCCCACCAAGTTTTGCACAACACGGTGTAGATAGCGACGCTCGGTTTCCACAACCACTCCAATTGGTGGTGCTTGTAACTCCAAGGTTTTCCCCGTCTTTAAGGCTTCGGTTTCAATCAGGACCTGATCTAAAACTTCAAACAAGCTAACATCTTCAAACTCCAAAGATGGCATACCCTGTTCGAGTTTGGCATAAGTCATGATTTCATCAATTAAAGTATTTAGAGCCTCAATATCTTTATCAATCTGTTCGACTTGTTGCTGCCGGTAATCGTAGTCGTCTTCATCCGCCATCATTTCTACACCAAAGCGAATTCGCGCCACAGGTGTTCGCAACTCATGCGATACCGCGCGCATTAACTCACGCTGTGCTTCAATTAAACGCTCAATATGATCTGACATGGAGTTATAGCTCGATGCTAAAGTACCAAATTCATCGGTACTTTCGACAGGCAGACGTACAGATAAGTCCCCGCCCTTCATTTTATTTAACGCATAATTTACAGCACGCAGCTTACGTTGCATCGGCACCAATAGACCATAAACACCCAAGCTCAAGACAAACAAACTTAGTAATGTAATACCCGCTGCCAACTGGAATGGCATCCAATTAAATAATGGTACCGGCCCCATGACCAAGACTTCTGAAGTTGAGCTTGGAATTGGTGATACGATCGAAATAGTTGTACCGCGCTCAGTCGCACTATCACGATACAAAATAATGCTGTGATCTAAACGTAGTCGGCCGATTTGCTCAGAATCTAAAGGCAAACTTTGAACATTTTGAATTGAAATTGGGTAAGAAAAATGATGTTGGATTTTTTCAAGATATTGTTTTTCTTGACCAGGGTAATACACCAAATAATCCAGTATAAATACAGGCAATGCTTTCATTTGGCGTTCTGAAATATTATCAGCTTTTATATACAGTAGATGTGAAGGGTCATCTTTTAAGCCAATAATAATATAAGCTGCTGTGGTTTGTGCGTCCCAACGCACTACAGCTTTACGCTCTTCTATACGTTTTGTTTCCGCTCGGGTTAAATCAACCTGATTAGCTTTTACATAATAAATAGGCAACTCAAGTAGATCGGATGCATCTGACACCCAATCTGACTTTTGTTGTTCATTTGGCTGACGTGCAATACCTTCACTTATAATGAAAGCCAAACCGTCAGTAAGCGATTCACGATATTCTTGCGCGCGCTGGTAGTTAATGATTTGCACCAGCAAATAGCCAAATGTAGCGACTAAAAAGACTAAAATCAGTAGCCCCGCATAAACGCGCAAAAATATACTGTGTTTAAACACGTAAAAGTGTCCTACTTTGCCAAACTAAGGGACGGTATTTTACATTAAATGCCGTTGGTTTCTTTTACGAATAAATAACCTTTACTACGTACGGTCTTAATGCGTTTCGGGTTTTCTGGATCATCACCAATTTTTGGACGAATACGCGAGATACGCACGTCAATTGAACGGTCTTGACCATCGTATTCAATACCACGCAGACGCTCAAAAATATCTTCACGAGAAAGAATGCGACCCGCATTAGATGCCAACAACCATAAAAGGTCATATTCTGCACTGGTAAAGTCAACCAACTCATTATTGAGTGTGACAGAACGACCACCATTATCAATTACAAGATCATCAAATTCGATGCGCTGTGCAACCTCATCTTCTGGTGCTTTGTCTGTACGACGTAATAATGCACGAATACGCGCAAGTAAAACGCGAGGTTGAACAGGTTTTGCAACATAATCATCTGCACCCATTTCTAGACCCAACACTTGGTCCATGTCTTCGGTACGTGCAGTCAACATTAAAATTGGTTGATGGTAGTGTGGACGAACTTCACGACAAATGGTTAAACCATCGGCACCCGGAAGCATCACGTCGAGTAATACCATATCTGGTTGTTCAGCGATAATACGGCGAATCGCACGATTACCGTCTGGTTCTACCCCAACTTCAAGTCCGTTACGGATTAAGTATTCTTGAGTTAAACGAGCAAGACGCTCATCGTCTTCAACAATTAAAATTTTAGGTAACTTTTCTTCTTGGCTCATTGATTGCCCCTTATTTGATTGGGCGTATCCTATTTGAAATCCGATAGATACGCTTAAACATAGTTTGCAATATACACACGTTTACATTGTAAACAAGACGGCATTCACCAAACTGATACATCAATATCGTATTTTGTAATAAATTTTAACCTGCTACATTTTTGCAGCCGTATTTACCAATCATTTCCATGACCTATTGCTCACAATACCAACAATTATAAATTTGGATACATTTTCATCGAATAAAAACTGACTGATTAATTCACAACTTTTTAGGCTTTCTGAAGTTATCCACAATGTTATCTATAAGCACTCTTTTTCGACTTTGCTATGCTATGCCCTTGTCGGATAAGGCATATATAACAAAGATAAAAAATAGGGATTTTTTGAGATGGATTTCTGCCAGAAAAGTTCAAAGCATTTAGTAAAATGTCAATATTGATATACCCTGAATTTTCCCGTATCTTGTGTTCAATAAATTTTTAAACCACTAGGTCTTGTGTTTAAACCTCAAACACTGTGGCATAAAAATTGCCCAGTTCAAACGGTCCTAACATAAAAATAGATGACAAATGGAGCTATGCTAGCATGAGCGTAACGAATTCAACCCCTGGTCAAATTCAGGTGATTAAACGCACCGGTGACGTTGCACCTTTTGATGCAGAAAAAATCTCTGTGGCGATTGGTAAAGCGTTCTTGGCCGTTGAAGGCCAGCAAAGCGCTGACTCCAGCCGTATTCATGACCGTATCTCTCAATTAACTGAGATGGTATTGAATACCTTTAACCGTCGTTTACCTTCTGGCGGTACCATTCATATTGAAGAAATTCAGGATCAGGTTGAACTTGCGCTTATGCGTACAGGTGAGCAAAAAGTTGCTCGCTCTTACGTGATTTACCGCGAACAACGTGCCGAAGCTCGTAAACAAACTGGTGCTCACCACCACCCTACTTTACAAGTGACAGGTTCAAACGGTCAGCTTAAACCGCTTGATCTTGGCGCACTTGAGGCAAATATTGTCAAAGCAGCTGAAGGTTTAGAAGGCATCGATGTTCGAGCGATTATCGATGAGACTGTAAAAAACCTTTATAACGGCGTAAAAGAGTCAGACATCTCAACGACCATGATGATGGCTACTCGTACACGTATCGAACAAGAACCAAACTATACATATGTGACTGCGCGTTTATTGCGTAACGACCTTGTTGCTACAGGGTTAGAGTTCTTAGGTTTAGATAGTGACACGAATGAAGGCGACGCTTTAGAAACTTTCTTGAAGAAAGGTATCGAGCTTGATCTTCTTTCTCCAGAACTACTTAACTTTGACCTTGCAAAATTGGCTGCTGCGATTCAACCAGAACGCTCAAACCAATTTACTTATTTAGGTCTACAAACTTTATTTGACCGTTACTTCATCCACTCAGATGGCGTACGTTTCGAATTACCACAATTATTCTTCATGCGTGTTTCAATGGGTCTTTCATTGAACGAAGAAAACCGTGAAGAACGTGCAATCGAATTCTATAATTTATTGTCTAGCTTCGATTACATGGCATCTACGCCTACTCTATTTAACTCTGGTACTTTACGTCCACAGTTATCTAGCTGTTACTTAACAACGATTTCAGATGACCTTTACAACATTTATGGCGCAATGCGTGATAACGCAATGTTGTCTAAATGGGCGGGTGGTTTAGGTAATGACTGGACACCAGTTCGTGCGCTTAACTCGTACATCAAAGGTACGAATGGTAAGTCACAAGGTGTTGTACCGTTCCTTAAAGTTGCCAACGATACTGCTGTTGCAGTTAACCAAGGTGGTAAACGTAAAGGTGCAGTATGTGCATACCTTGAAACTTGGCACCTGGACATCGAAGAATTCCTAGAACTTCGTAAGAACACAGGTGATGACCGTCGTCGTACCCATGACATGAACACAGCGAACTGGGTTCCTGACTTGTTTATGCAACGTGTATTCGAAGATGCTGAATGGACTCTGTTCACACCATCTGAAACACCTGATTTGCATGACCTAACAGGTGCAGAATTTGCTGAACGCTATGCTTACTACGAAGGCATTGCGAAAGAAACCAACATGCTACATAAGAAAGTCCGTGCGAAAGACTTATGGCGCAAAATGTTGTCTATGTTGTTTGAAACTGGTCACCCTTGGATCACATTCAAAGACGTATGTAACTTACGTTCACCACAACAACACGTTGGTGTAGTTCACTCTTCTAACTTGTGTACAGAAATTACGCTGAACACGAACGAAGATGAAATCGCAGTATGTAACTTAGGTTCAATCAACCTTGTACAACACGTTCAAGGCGGTGTGTTAGATCGTGAAAAACTTGCTCGTACAGTAAAAACTGCTGTTCGTATGCTCGATAACGTAATTGACATCAACTACTACGCTGTTCCTCAAGCGCGTAACTCGAACTTGAAACACCGTCCAGTGGGTATGGGTATCATGGGCTTCCAAGATGCTTTATACGAAATGAAATTGGCTTATGGTTCTGATGCTGCGGTTGAGTTCGCTGACGAATCTATGGAAGTGATTTCTTACTACGCAATCCAAACGTCTAGCGACTTGGCACTTGAACGTGGTACTTACGAGACATTTAAAGGTTCACTTTGGGATCAAGGTATCTTGCCAATTGACTCTTTAGATATCGTACAAAAAGCACGTCCTGACCGTATGTTCGAAGTTGACCGTACAACACGTTTGGACTGGGATACTTTACGTACTAAAGTTCAAAAAGACGGTATGCGTAACTCAAACGTGATGGCGATTGCACCGACTGCAACCATTTCGAACATTTGTGGCGTGTCTCAATCAATCGAACCAACTTTCCAAAACTTGTATGTGAAATCTAACCTTTCTGGTGAATTCACAGTGATCAACCCGTACCTAGTACGTGCGTTAAAAGATCGCGGTCTTTGGGATTCTGTAATGGTGAACGACCTGAAACACTTCGAAGGTTCGGTTCAAAAAATTGCACGTATTCCTGAAGAGCTTAAAGCAATCTTCGCGACTGCGTTCGAAGTTGAGCCACGTTGGATTGTTGATGCTGCATCACGTCGTCAAAAATGGATCGACCAAGCTCAGTCTCTTAACCTTTACATCTCTGGTGCAAACGGTAAGAAACTTGATATGACGTACAAAATGGCATGGTTACGTGGTCTAAAAACGACTTACTACCTACGTGCATTGGGTGCGACTTCTGCTGAGAAATCAACCATTAACACTGGTGCATTGAACGCGGTTAAGCCTGCTACTGTTGCTGCACCTGTAACTGCTGTTGCGAAAGAAGAACCTAAAGCTGAAGTTGCTGCTGAAGAAGAAGGTTTTGGTCAAGCAGCTCCAGTCCCAATGGCATGTTCAATTGACAACCCTGATTGTGAAGCTTGTCAATAATCTGACAGGTTTTAATCCCCCTAAATCCCCCTTTGTAAAGGGGGACTTCCTAAAACCCTTTTGGATTCAAGGAAGCCCCTCTTTTTTTAAAGAGGGGTTTGGGGAGATTTAAAAAATTAAAAATAAATAAAGGACACCACCATGCCACATATGACGCATAACTATCAGTTAGGGCTTATCGCCTTGGTGGTTTCCTTTATTTTGACTTTTTATGTCCCGATCGCCTATTTCTGGTTCAAGGCATATAAATCGCGTAATCAAAATAAGTAGTTTTATAGACAGAATTACTTCTTTTGATAATGTAGAAATACACAATCAAACCTAGATCAAAGATTATGAAAGATAGAAAGTAATTGGAGATTTAGAAAGGATTTGGGAAAAATGTTGGGGATACTGCAATATCCCCTCCATCAATCTCAGATAACCGAGAACTCGGTTGGCTGAAAACTTTCTTAGTAGAAAGTAACGAAATCTTCGTTCACTTTGAGTTTTGAGTCAACTGTTAATTTTCACCTTAAAACTAAAGCTTTGTTTTTAGGAGTTTTAAAAATGAAAGCAAACAAACAGTCCAACTCAATCATTGTGAAAGGAGCTTTATATGAGCCAATGGTGCTTAAGTTACGATTTAAAAAATAAACCACGTTCAAATTATTCTAAGATTTATCAAACTCTTGGACTATATGAACACCAAAGATTACAAAAGTCGATTTGGTTATTAAATACCACTAAATCTTCTGATGAAATCATGAATGATTTTAGGCATTGCGTTGATCATGATGACCGTTTTGCGGTTTTCCCAATTGACCAAAATTTATTAAACATATTAAAGGAGTAAATACCCCGCCCATTTATTAATCATAATAAATGGTTTTGAAATAGGGAGAGGTTTATAATCTCTTCTCTATTTCAAAATGGGGTTCATTGCTTTTTAAATAAAGTGAGGAGAATCCCATGTCTATCCTAAGTTGGGACGATTTCGAAGATGATGAACCGAAACAAGCTGCACAAGCTCACCAGCCTGCGCCCGTCGAACCGCAAAAAACGACTGATTCGCAAGTGGTATCTAATGCACAGCACTCATCGCCGAATTTGGCAGCTGCACAACCCGCTCGAACCAGTACAAATCGACCAACAGATCCAACCGATCCGTTGGCAAGAGCATCTAACGCTCTAGAAAATCTAGACGTTGCACCTGGCTTAGAAGAGCTAGAAATGGGTGCTCAGCGTGTTCAAGTTGACGATAAAGCGATGATCAACTGCCGCGCTGACTTAAACCAACTTGTACCGTTCAAATACGAATGGGCTTGGCAAAAATATCTAGACGGTTGTGCAAACCACTGGATGCCGCAAGAAGTGAACATGAACCATGACATCGCACTTTGGAAGTCTGAAAATGGCTTGACCGAAGATGAGCGTACCATTGTTATGCGTTCTTTAGGTTTCTTCTCGACTGCGGATTCATTGGTTGCAAATAACTTGGTTCTTGCAATCTACCGTCACATCACCAACCCTGAATGCCGTCAGTACATCTTACGTCAATCATTTGAAGAAGCGATTCACACGCACGCTTACCAATACTGTATCGAATCTTTAGGCATGGACGAAGGCGAAGTCTTCAACATGTACCGTGAAATTCCTTCAGTGGCTCGTAAAGCAGCTTGGGGTCTGAAATATACACAATCTTTAAGTGATCCTACGTTCAAAACAGGTACACCTGAAAACGACCAAATCTTGCTTCGCAACTTGATCGCGTTCTACTGCGTCCTTGAAGGTATCTTCTTCTACTGTGGTTTCAGCCAAATCTTGTCTATGGGTCGTCGTAACAAGATGAATGGTGTTGCTGAGCAATTCCAATACATCTTACGTGATGAATCTATGCACTTGAACTTTGGTATCGACATGATCAACCAAATCAAGATCGAGAACCCTCACCTATGGACTGCTGAGTTCCAAGAAGAAATCATTCAAATGATTCTTGAAGGTACAATGCTTGAAATCGAATATGCTCGTGACACTATGCCACGCGGTGTATTGGGTATGAATGCAGGCATGATGGAAGAATACTTGAAATTCATCTGTAACCGTCGTTTGAGCCAATTAGGTTTACCTGAACAATTTGCTGGCGTGAATAACCCATTCCAGTGGATGTCAGAAATGATGGACTTACGTAAAGAGAAGAACTTCTTTGAAACTCGCGTAACTGACTACCAAACTGGTGGAGCGTTAAGCTGGTAATAAATTTTTCAGCGAAATATCAAAAGCGGAACAAAGTGTTCCGCTTTTTTTATGAAGAATTTCATTCACCCAAGCAAATCTATGCATTTAATTTAATTCATATTCTGCTAATATAAAACGGTATAAAAATACATCAATTAATAAAAATCACATAAAAAAAGAGGACAGAATGAAAGGTCAGATATTAGATTATTCAGTACAAACCAATTCAGGCATCATCAGTGGAGATGATCAAAACCGTTATGAGTTTACAGGTGCAGAATGGCGTGGCCAGAACTCACCTAAACGTGGCGATCATGTAGATTTCGATATCAGTCCAGAAGGTCAAGCTGTTCAAGTATTCAATGCACTTGGCAGCAGTAATCCTATTCAACAAATTTCACAGCAGCTCGATAAAATTTCAAACCAAGACCAAGCTGAATCAAAATTCAACATGATTGATTGGTTTGTCAAATGTCTAAAAAATTATGCCAACTTTACTGGACGTGCACGCCGTAAAGAATATTGGTTTTTTGTTTTGGTCTATCTTATCGCAATGATTATTACTCTGATTGTCGATTCAGTGCTTAGAACCAGAGGAATATTCACAGGTATTTTCATCTTAGCAATGGTTATTCCGTCCCTTTCTGTTGCAGTACGTCGTTTACATGATATTAATAAATCTGGTTGGTATTGGTTAATACAAATGATTCCGCTCGTTGGACCAATTCTGGTTCTAATTTGGCTTGCAACAGAAACCAAACCTGAAGTAAACCAATGGGGACAACCTGCCAAATAAATAAAAAATCGTGGCTACTATTTATGTAGCCACCCTATCTACAGCACATTAACTCAGGAAAAATATGAAAGGACAAATACTAGATTTTTCGATTCAAACTAATACTGGGGTGATTAGTGCTGAAGATGGAAAACACTATCAATTTGCTGGTCATGAATGGCGCGGTCAAAGACCACCTACACGTGGAGAACAGGTTGATTTTGCTTTGGATGAAAGTGGGCAAGCGATTCAAGTCTATATTGCATTACACCAACAAAGTTTTTCCACGAATACGCGAACAAACTACAGTGAAGAAGAGGAAAACTATGACTTTTTCGCGTGGTCATTCAAACCACTGAAAAATTTTGCTGAATTTGAAGGACGTGCTCGACGTAAAGAGTTCTGGTTCTTTTGGCTATTTTGTATATTGGTCATTATACTTGCCTCTGTTTGCGATTTCGTTATTGGTAGTGAACCTTGGCTAGAAAATATTACCAATATCGTTTTACTCATTCCTAGCTTAGCTGTTGGCGCACGTCGACTACATGACACAGGACGTTCAGGTTGGTGGCAACTTTTAATGCTCACAATCATCGGAATCATTCCACTGATTATATGGTGGGCTACAGACACCAAAGCCGAGAACAACCAATGGGGTCAACCCGCTAGAGATCTGCAACAATAAAATAAGGCGCACAATGCGCCTTATCTTTTAACAAAAAACTTTAGCCATATTTACGCGCAAAATCTTCATCTGAAGTGCATAGATAAATAATAAATTCAATAAAAGCAACAATGGATGGAATAAAGGTCCAACAGAATAGCAGATACACAATCCCCCATCCAATACGACCCAAATAGAATTTATGTATACCAAATCCACCAAGGAAGAATGCTAAGAGTGCAGCAACAATACGACTCTTTTGACCGTATTGCGTGCCTAAAGCATTCGGCACAGCGACTAAGTAAATATCGGTTGCGTAACCCAATCCACTTGTCTCAAAATCAACAAATTGTCCACGAGCAGGAACAGTTTGTCCTTTCCAATCGCTTCCAGAAAATTGATAACGATTCTGATCATCTCCACTGATGATGCCTGTATTATTTTGAACAGAAAAATCGAGTATTTGCCCTTTCATATAATCCTCTATGTTTTATCTTTATTTGATGATTCATGGACGTTATTTTCATCAGCAATATAACGAATTATTGATGAATATCATATCATTAACTTATCTTGCCAAATAGCATTTTGTAAACATCAATCTCAATGCATATACCACTGCCATCGCAAATATTGCATAACCCGCAGGAGTAATAAACAACGGAATACATAAAACAATCACCACGGTTAAAGGATATAAAAGTTTTCTAAAGCCACTTTGATGATGCAATTCATGGAGTAAATATAAACTTGTCGTATAAATCACGAGGCTGATCGCCACAAAGTAGCTTTCTTTTTCAGAACTAATCAGTGCCTCATGCGAAACTACATCGACTGCGGCAGCTAAACCTGCACCAATCGCCGCGATACTAATAAAGACAAAGAAATGTCCATAACCCCAAGTAAATGCCATTTTTCGGCTATTTAAACGCTCTGCAATACTGGTATCAAAATAAGACCATCACATGGTGAACATCATCATCAGACCGCCCACCATCAGAAAAATCAGTTCAGTACTAAAACGCTGATTTGTTAATGCATCGGTTATGGCAATTGAGCATCCGACAATAGATTCGCCTAAAACGATAATGGTGAGCAGTGAATATCGCTCTGCTATATGATGCGCATGCCACGGTGTACGGCTTGCAGCCTCAGCAAAAATGGGAACAGACAGTTCAGCAATTGCGAGCAAAATGAAAAGATAAACTGTGAAATGCAGCGGTGAAAAATGAAAGAACAGCCACCCCACTTGTACCAGTATGATGCCAAACGCATAGCGTAATGCAGTTTTCCGACGGGACAGATCGTGCTTAGCAACACGTAACCACTGCGTAACTAAGCCCAGACGCATAATGGCATAACCAATCACAATTACGTCAAAATCCTGCTTTTGAAAAGCGCTTGGAATACCAGCAGCAATGACCAAAGAGCCAATAATCTGAACAAAAGTTAAGATTCGATAGAGCGCATCATCATTATCATATGCCGAGGCAAACCAACTAAAGTTCATCCACGCCCACCACAAAGCAAAAAACACCATGCCATACAGCGTTAAACCCTGAGCCAAATGATTTTCAACAATGGCATGATGCAGTTGCTGCCCTGCTGTTGCGATCGCAACGACAAAGATCAAGTCAAAAAGCAATTCTAAAGAGGTCGCGACACGATGATGCTCATATGGATCACGTGGGTGCAATGGTTTGAGCCACTGACTAGGGAATAAAAATGATTTGGACATAGCATTCAGCTTTATTATTTTCTGTCTGAATTTTTTCAAAACCCTGAAACAGTTACAAGGTCGATTACATAAATCAGATGAGAAACAGTTTTCTAGAAAAGGGATAATGGCTTTAAAAACACACTTAAGATTTAGATATTTCAATTGTAGAAGTTAAAAATTCAAAGTGACAAAACTGCGAAAGACGTTTTAAGACAAAAACTCGATAGATCGATGTTTTTTTATCTCAGCTATATTTTTCTCTAAATTTTAATGACATACTGCTATCCACTAAAATAATAATGAAACCTAAAAGTAATGTTAGAAGAAAAATTAGCGTCTTTTCCTGACGCAGTTTGGGTACAGATTCATTATGATCAAATGCAAGTTTTAACGCGTGATCATCAAATTGTAGCTGAACAAAACTGCCCTCTGGCGTTTATAGAACGCGGAAGTTTTGTCCGAAACTATCATGTTGCAGAACAGTGCTTCAACCAACTCATACAACAGATCCACTTCAAGTGGTATGAGTTTGGACAGCCGGTTATTTTTATTCAGTTAAAAGAACGCTTAAGTGAAGAAGTCAGCGCACTCGAGCTACAAGCCATTCAAGAAATGGCTCTAAGCGCAAATGCACATTTTGTATTTGTCTACGATAAACATGGCATCGCACTCGAAGCAGAAACCATCAAAAATGATGAGTCACCTTTGCTCAAATGGTTTTTCTGTGGGCTGATTTTTCTGATTTTGCTGATTATCTTTAAATAATCAGCATCATTCTCTTGATTAGGTGCAACTACGACACTTTCTGCTGCTGCAATTGCTCAATACTCGAAATCAAATCGTTAAAACGATCAATCACCAGTGCCGGTGCAGCCGTTTGAATTTCTTCTGCACTACCATAACCATAGCTCACAGCAATACTCTGCACTGCATTACGGCGTGCGCCTAAAATATCGTACTCACGGTCTCCCACCATCACACATTCCTTCGCATCCAACTGTTCTTGCTGCAAAATGTATTCAATTAAATCGCCTTTGTTGGTGCGCTCACCGTTCAGTTCACTGCCATAGATCACAGTAAAATATTGTGCCAAATCAAAATGTTCTAAAATTTGGCGGGCATAGACCGTCGGCTTTGCTGTAGCGACGTACAAGTGAAAGCCTTGCTGTTGTAAAGTTGCTAGAGTGTCGGCAACCGCAGGATAAACTTTATTTTCAAATAAGCCGGTCACTGCAAAGCGCTCGCGATAACCTAGTAAAGCCTGATCTGCAAGTACATTATGCACATCGACATTGAGGATTTTGGCCAAAGAGGCTTTCAAAGGTGGCCCAATGATCCAATCGATATTGGTCTCATCCGAAATGGGATGTCCAATTTTCGCCAGTCCATAGCGTGCTGAAGTAGTAATGCCAACTTTTGGATCTGTTAATGTTCCATCGAGATCGATCAATATATTCTTAATCACAGCTTGTACCTTATCCATTCACTTCTGCAAAAATACTATCGAGTGTTCGCTCAAAGTTGCCTATACTATCGCAAATTTTGTGTAATAAGGACATCATTGTGCGCCCTACTGTACTGTGCTTTTCAGGTCTTGACCCTTCAGGTGGTGCAGGACTGCAAGCGGACATTGAAGCCATTGGTCAAAGTGGCGCACATGCTGCCATTGCGTGTACAGCATTAACCGTTCAAAACTCACAACAAGTGTATTCGTTTGAAGCGACCTCTCGTGAGTTATTGCTGGCTCAAGCACATGCCGTCGTCGGTGACCTCCCTATTCGCTGTGTAAAATCAGGAATGTTAGGAACGACTGAAAATATCGCGGCTCTCGCTGAGTTTTTACGTGAACATCCCGAATATCATTATGTTCTCGACCCCGTTTTAGTTGCCAATAGTGGTGGTTCTTTGGGCGATCAAGCAACTTTGGTCAAAGCCTTTGCAGAACTGATTCCACTTGCCACTGTGCTTACACCCAATACCGTAGAATTACGTGCGCTCACAGGTGAAGAGGATATTTCTAAAGCAACTGCGCAACTTTTTGCGATGGGTGCTCAAGCGGTATTAGTAAAAGGTGGGCATGAAAATACGCCTGACTATATCCAAAACTCGTTATATGTTCAGGGTGAATTAGTCTCTGAAACCCGTTGTCCACGACTGGATGGGGAATATCATGGTTCGGGCTGTTCATTGGCGAGTTTTATTGCAGGGCGTTTAGCCTTAGGTGATGAGCTCAAAACGGCTGTTCATCATGCCGAAACATGGCTATTTGGTGTGTTGAAAATCGCTGAATCACCAGTTGTCGGAGGACAGAAAATTCCAAAACGTTTTTAAAGTACTCGGTTATTTATTTAAACCCGATAGAATAAAACGCTGCATCATTTAAAGCCCTGAATATTAGGGCTTTTTCAAATTAAGAGTCGAGTTGAACGCGATATACTAAGGTTGGAATTTCCCATGCACCACCAGCAAATCCTTTGCACTGTGTGGTTTTTGCCATATAGGTTTGGATAAAACGCTGACCATTCCAAGACCACTCCCCCGTACTATGACAGTCACCAATGCCTCGCCCACGTTGATTGGAAAAAATTTGCCCTTCGCTAAAACCACTTCCAGAAAAGGTCACGGATTGTTTGATTTGCTTTAAGTTGCGATCCATCAACCAATAACCATTACCACTATTATATGCCCCACGCCAACATGGCACTTCGACCAAGGCATTTTTCCCATTGATTGGAAACACCACGACCCGATCATCCTCTAAAAAATTTGCATCAAAGAGTTGAGGACAATCTTCCACTGTCGTTTTCTTCTTTATCAATCCAAATAATTGTTTGGCGGTGGGCGCATTGACGGCATACCGTGTTTGTAAGCCTTTACTGTAATTTTGAATATTCACTTTCGGAATACTTTTCGGTTTGAGTACATTAACCGAACTGCTATTGGCTTTACGTAATAATGCTGAATTTGTCCCTATTCGCTTTTGAAAATCATCCATACGGAGCAAAACCGCACTAGCACCTTGTACGGACAATAACCATGTTTTGTTGTTGCCTTTCCACACAATCGGTTGATTGGCTTGTAAGGCTTGAATCAGTTTTTGAGTTTGAGCTGCACTTAACTGACCTTCCGCAGTCTTGGCATCAAGCTGCACAGTTCCCTGATTTTTACCTAAAATATAAAGTTGAAGTGGTTGATTTGCCGCATTGAAGGTTTCAGGATCGAGTTTTACTCGTGCGCTGACTTGCGCTTGAGCGCCCGCGGCACGTTGTAATAACACAGAAATAGCGGGCTGATTGCCCTCCGCTTGATAACCTGCAACGCGACAAGTCCCCGTATTATCACAAGCGATTTCCCAATCCTTATGTGAAAAATAGTTTCCTTGAATTTGAGCAAAGCTCATACTACAACCCAATGCAGCAACGTAGCCCAATAGAAGTTGCCAGATGACATTATTTTTGTTCATGTCTTTGGCTCAAAATAATTATATTAGAACCATCTTAAAATGCTTTTCACCGAAACTCCAGCCTAAAAAGATCTGCTGCATCATTTGAAATTATGAAGATGAATCATTCAGTTGCTGTATCTCCTCACATTTTTTTCGCTTCACATTTTCATCACTGAGCGTATTCATCAAATCTGCCGCCAGTCCTTTTAACAGACTCATATCATCATCGGTCATTTGCAGCCATTTGATTCGGCTGCCGATTTAAAATATAGAAACTTCACAACGCAACACTATTACGACCTCTAAGCGCAACGCCTGTATAAAAAGCGAATGCGGTTACCCGAGTTGTGACTTAAATTTTAGTAAATTGAGGAAGTATTCATTTTAAATATTTGTGCAACAAAGCCCTTCTGAACGATGGTCATTATTTTTTAATTTAGGCTGAAGTTTTAGGGCTGCATACGCATTTCATGTAATGATTTGCAAAGAAAAAAACAGAGCTTTATAGCTCTGTTTTCATACTGCGTTTCGAGAGGAATTAAAAGGTAATCACTTTACTTTGATGAGTCACAATATCCACGGGAACAGAAATATGTTGATGAACGATCTTCCATTGAGACTGCGTTTTTTTCATCCCAATGGTATTACGACACCACGAGATCCCCGGCGTCGGTATCCCGCTCTGATCATCAATTTTGGAATAACAGTGCAGAAAGGCAATATCAGGATCTGCATGGATGACCAATTCCCGCCTAAATACCTTTAAGCCTTCACGAAAATACTCCCGATAAAATTCCCACATTTTTTGATATGCCATTAAGCCACGCATTTCACAACTGGCATCAAAAAAGTACACATCTGCTGCGCAGGATTCAGCAATATTTTCAATTTTCAATTGGCAGATGACCTCATCCCAATTGGCTAAAAATTGCAGAATTTCGTCAGCGGCCTGTTGGTCACCAACTATTTTGATTTTATCTTGCATCTCTGGCACCTATTTCTTTTATTTTTTATCAAGCATTGTTCTGGGCGGCGTTTGGAAGTTGAATTGCAACGATCTTCCAGCTCCAACCACGGCGTTGCATACTAAATACGGTATATTTTACTTCGCTTAGGCCTTGGAGCGGCACATACAGATCAAATCGATTCCAAGCGCTATAGCTTGCTTTGGGTTCAAGTGGCTGGCTTTGCTTTAAAGCAACAGCGGTTGTAGTTGCATCATTTTTGGATAATGTTGACGCATGAGGTGGTGCTGCGACCTTATTTTCAGCATGCGTGAATAGTTCAATCCCTGGGCTAATCATGCTCGGATTGGTCAGTCTGGTTATTTCTGGTAGTTGGATCGACTCTTTTAATGCTTTGCCTTGTAAAAGCAGCATGATACTGGTTGGATTGACCAGACTGTCGACTAGCGTTGCACTCAGGACTGTGCTGAGCTGCCCACCCCAAGACTGGGCGAATTCAGGTAAATGCTGTAGCCCAGTTTTCTGTTGAATGAGGTCTTCAACTTGTGGTTTTAGACTCGATTTGACTGCCGCAAAATCGATATATTGAGCAATTTTTTCAGGTTGATTGTGCTCATAGGCTTGACGTATTTGATACAACACCCAATACGGAGACGCAATCATCCAACCCACGACGATGATCAAGATCGCAATGAGCCCATAATACAAAATATGATTCTGCTTATTCATCTTTCACCACTCTAGCCAGTGAAGTTGTGGTACTTCCATGTACCGTCAAATAAGCCTGATCTAGATTGAATAGCATCCTACCTAACAGCGCTTATCTGAGAACCATATTGCTTTTGATCTTGTGATTTTGACGAGCCTTCAGGTTTTGTTCATCCTGCTAAGACTGTCTCGATCAGGTTGTTTCAAATTTAAGCCGTTAGGTCTTTAATTTGGGTACTTGCACCATTGGTTTTAACTGATTCAATGCCTTTATCTCGCGATTGCTCACTGGCATAAAATTGGCTAGTTCCAATAATTTGATGGTTTGCCGCTTTCAAATTGAAATAAGGTTTGCCATTTTTGGCTGTCAGTCGTTCAAAACGGCTGTCATCTGCACTGTTCTTTTGTACAGACTCAATCCCGTTTTGTGCTGATGCTTTCGCTTTGTATAATTCACTCGTTAAAATGATTTCACCGTTACCCGCTTTTAAAACAAAACGGAACTGCTGATCATTAGAGTGACTGATCTCGTACCATCCCGACATAGGTTACCCCTTCATTTTCATTGTTTTATCTATTATTCGATCAGGATTTGTTGTTGGAAATTCAACCTGATCTACAGAATATAAATGAACTCGGTCACATTTTTCAATGTCTTTTTTGATCAGTATAAAGCTCAAAATTTAATCAAAAAGGGATTTTTTAATAAATAATTCCAATAAAAAATAATCCGACCGAAGTCAGATTTCATCATTTTTACAGCATGATGTATTTCAAAATATATGCGCGTTTCTGCATGTAATGAATGTCTTAAGAACTCACGATCTGCTTTGAATACGTCGCTTTATTCATTTCTAAAATTTCCACACAAAGTTGCACTTCTACTACTGAAGCTGTGACATGTTGTTTCAGCACGTCCAATAACAACAATGAAATTTGCTTTTGCACTTCGACCGTTCGACCCGTCAATAATGAAACTTTGGCATGCATATACGCATGTTGAGCGTGTTCATCCAAGCCCACAACAAAATCTTGTTGAGCGACAGCACGGCTCTTAATATCATTGATGGCACTCACATGACCCGATTCAAATAAGGCAGCGTTTAGCGCTTTAAGTAAAGGACGAGGCTCAAGCTCAAGGTTATTGGAATATTCCAAATGAATATGCGGCATAGTAAAGACATTTCAAACCTGTAATGCGTCTATTATGCAGGCTGAAAAATAAAATCTATAGCGGATTAGTTATCTATTTCATCTTTAAGTAGACATCCTAAGCCAAGTGTTGACTTCGCTTAGGATGATTGAAAGTTGCTTTGGAGCGAACAAAAACGAAACTTAAACTTTTTTCACGTATTCAGATTTGAGCTTCATTGCCCCGATACCATCAATTTTACAATCAATGTCATGACCATCTGTTGCATCGACTAAAAGACGGATATTTTTAACTTTGGTGCCAACTTTCACCACTGAAGATGAACCTTTAATTTTAAGATCTTTCACCACAGTAACCGTGTCACCATCGGTCAATACATTGCCATTGGCATCTTTAATCAGCACCTGTTCATCTGCAGCGCTTTCGCCCTCACGCCACTCATGTGAGCATTCAGGACAAATCAATAAATCGCCATCATTATAGGTATATTCAGAATTACATTGGGGACAATTGGGTAAAGACATAAAAGACCTCAAAAAAAGATGGACGCAAAAATCCATAAAAACTTAATATAACATTTTTATGTATTTCATAAACTTAAAAACCATAAATATCGTATGGTTTAGTGAAGTTATGACGATGTAAATAACACAACGCCACAGCACTAATCGGTTTAAATTTTAGATCTCTAATGAGGTGTTTAATATCAACGCTTTTAAGATATGCGCATGATTTTTATCCATATGTTTGGCCGCTGTAAGTAAGGTCAGGGGCTCCTCTTTTCCCCATGTGCGCAGTTGTTCTAACTCAGCTTGATGGGTCTGTATTTCTTGCAAATAGCGCTGCTTAAACTCGTCCCATCGAGAAACCATTTCTTCGTCTTGATGGTACCAACGACGTAAATCTGTCGATGGAGTCAATGCCTTCGGCCACAAATCTAGCGCTGCGCTCACTTTACTGATACCACGCGGCCACAAGCGATCGACCAAAATGCGTTTACCGTCATCTGGGCTGATCTCATCATAAATACGTTTAATGTGTACGGTCATTAAGCCCTCCCTCATCTATTTGCAGTTTTTCGATCATTCTTCAGATTATTCATCGGGGATCGCTGGATTTACTAAAAAAGCCAGTAACTGTAAAGACTCCTGCCAACCCAAATAACAAGCATCAGGTGGAATAACGCTCGGCAACCCTGCCTGTACAATCGTCACTTCGGTTCCTACTGATACCGCTTTAAACTCAACAGTGACCTCGATTTGACCGGCCAACTCTGGCATATCAAATTGGTCTGTATAGCGCAGTAAATGATTCGGCACGACTTCATGATAATCACCATGAAAAGCGTGTGTGGTTCCGGTTGAAAAATTTTGAAACGACATGCGGTACGAGCCACCTACACGCACATCCGAATGTTCCACATGGGCGGTAAATCCATGCGGTGCCATCCATTTCACCAAAGCATCTGGCTCCACAAAGGCACGATAAACTCGCTCTACAGGTGCACTAAAAACACGATGTAATCGAACAGTATTACTCATGATGATGTCCTTTTGTCATTGTTTTCACTGAATCATCCACATGCATTCACCCTCGCTTTATCGTCCATTTTTATCACACTGAAACGATCTAAGCGAAACAGTGTTACGACGTATGAGAAAGGTGTATTACTGTTCAATACTATAGCGAATCCTACAGATTGATCCCATCACTTTAACGCAATGCCGTGTTATGTTTTGTGAGCTGCATTCATATTGATTTTTTTATAAAAATATTGAAAAATCAAAATTTTACACAATTTCTCTAAAATTTAAATAATAAAAAACCCAGTTGAAAGACTGGGTTCTTGTTGCTAAAGATGCAATAGTGAGACTTAGCTCAATTGTGCTTCATCTTCTTCCAGATCATCATCTTCATAGATATAAGCCATACAACCCCAGCCATCATATTCGCCCGAATGTTGTTCCGCAATTTTAATAAACCACTGCTCTAAATCAACGATATCTTCATAATCAGGTTCCATATAGACATAGACCGTGATAATCCATTCCTCGCGATCTGATTCTTCATCTTGGAACAACGAAATTTTTTGCTCTTCTTTCAATAAATACAATGCACACTGTTCAGCCTGCGCTTCGTTCGAAAAGGCAATTGAATATTCGATTTCGTGCGGCACAGATAAATCATCACCATCTTGCTGCATCTGCCACAGCACATTGCCATTATCATCATCTGGAAATTGTTTAAAATCACGAGTCATTGTACTTTTCCTTATCGTTTATGAATTTTATTCTGTTGACTTAGATTAACGGATAATTGTTGCAATTTGCATTAGCGAAATCTCTTTAATCAGAAATAGACCGCCGAAGTGATCTTTCTGATAACAATTCAAATTAAACCACAACATCCATGTGGGCCTGAGTTTCTTTGAGATGTAAAACCAAAGCTGCCATTTTCAATTCTTCTAAGCGTAATTGTAGATAACTGTCGAGTACCCGTGCCTGACTAAAATGTACACCATGCGCATTGAGCAAGGTGAAATCATCCGCCAAAGCCTGCAATAGCTCACCTAAGTTTTTGGTATTTAATTGGGCTAAATACAAATCAGCACGACTATTAAACACCAATGTAAATAATTGCATCGCAGCCAAACGACGTTCTTCATCAACATAATTACAGTTTGCAGTCGATTGCTGCTCCATTGCATCAATCATTTTGCAACGTACCGCAGTCAAATTTTGCTTTGCCGCAGATTCATTCATACCATCCATCAGCTGATCTAAAATACTCTGTAAAGGCAAAAAGAACGCTGACTGATAGCCCCGTATTTTGTTGTCCAAAGCACGGTTGATGTTTTCCAAATGCTGCTGATCCAGCGCTTGGCTATATAAACCTTTTAACTCGGCACGGGCTTGTTCCTGCGTTTGTAATTTGGCTTTTTCTTGATATTTGCTCAAATACTGACGCACTTGTTCGATCTTGGCGCGAATATCATTCAACATGATATCTGCATTGGCTTTGGTGACTTCTAACAAGCCATCTGCCTGTAAAGTTCGATACTCAACATATTGTTCAATATCCACAATATGTTGATATTTCGCTACTTTATCGACTTGGATTTTTAAGCCACTGTTTTGAATGCGTAATTGACTGATTTCATAATTCAGTTCATCTTGTTGCGACTCTGTTTCAGCCAGTTTTAACCGCGCACGATCGAAGTTTTCCTGCAGTGAACGTAGGGTTTTATCATTTTTCAATTTGCGGTTATAAACAAAAAGGAGAGCCACAATTAATAGGATGATAAGGACGATTAAAGCAATATTGATCATTTGCCAATCCTCAAAATAAGCTTCAATAATTTAAGTTTATTCCCCAAAACAAACCTAATTTATAAAAATTAAAATCAATAATTTATTTCATATTAGCAGAATAAATGCAAAAAACTGTATTTATCTGACCAAATACACACTTGCACACAATTTAACTAAAATGCTGTTTTAAATCATTTTAATAAAATATTTTTATATTAAAAAAGTAATCATTCAATATTCATTAGAAAATATAATAAAACCTTAAAAATGGCGTTTATTTACTAAAAGCTACAAAGAAATTTAATATCAATCTTTCTAAATTTTTCACATACTTTATAGAGATATTTAAATTATTTATATATCCCCAAAATTGGGGATATAGTGTATATCATGAATCATTTTTAAGCAGAAAAACCTATTTAAAGCTGTAGATATTCTGCGCTTTTTACGAGTCCCAAAGGTTTTAATTCAATGCAGCAGTTTTTATGAACAATGAGCATTCACATGAATATGCTTTAAAATTCTGCCGCACAATGAATATGAACAGCTTGTTGAGTTAAAGGCTGGGTAAATGCCAGATCGCAAGCATGTAACGCCATCCGTCCGAGTGAGCTCTGTTTTGCATTCGGGTGATACAGTTGATCCCCTGTAATTGGGTGCCCAATATGCATCATGTGTACACGTAGCTGATGAGAACGCCCTGTCACTGGTGTTAATAATACTCGGCTAATGTCCTTGCTTGCGTCATAGCTAATGGCTTGATACAAGGTTTTTGAGGGTTTGCCCAATTCAAAATGCACCATCTGACGTGGGCGATTTTCCCAGTCCGTAATGAGGGGCACTTCAACACTGCCCTCACCTTCAAGTTTGCCCTGAACTAAAGCCACATATTGCTTTTGAACCGTCCGCGCTTGGAACATTTTACTCACTGCCACTTCTGCATCGCGGTGTTTCGCAAACATCAAAATGCCTGATGTTGCCATGTCTAAACGATGGGTAATTTTTGCAGCAGGATACTGCTCCAAAACACGAAGGTAGGCACTGTCATGATGCTCAGGCAAACGTCCCGGAACCGACAACAATTCCGCTGGTTTTTCGATGACAACCAAGTCTGCATCTTCATACAAAATACGTAGAGGACCTTGAGGCGGCGCATAGACAAAGCTGGGATCTAAAGGCATGGACAGACTGTGTACTGGGAGAATGTCGGCAAAATAACAACTGACTAATTCGCTGTCAATCGACTTTGACCGATCAGGTTCTACCCTAACGATTATTGGTCCCCAATTTACCAAAGGCAGGTGCTAATGAATGAGATAAATCATCCTCCAGTAATTGTAAGATGCTTGAACTCGTGGTTGATGGATACTGATGTAGTGTGATGCGATATTCGCCCTGAAACCACTGCGACAAATGCAAGGCATAGGTTTGTTTAGGCCCAAGACCTAAATGTTGTTTTAAACGGCTCTTTATACCTGTTCGTGATGATCCGACATACAAAATGTGATTGGGTTGATTTAACTTGGCACAGGCATGGGTTTTCAATGCCTTAAATGCGGCATAGTCCTGATATGTCTGCTGTATATCGCCACCGACTAGCTCTATCACGTAAATATAAAGTGCATGTTGAGCAAGATCATCAAAACTTGAAAACTCAAATATACATTCCGCTTTAGTCTGCTGTGCCTGCAGACAATCCTGTATCAATTGATCAAGATAACCCATAACAAAATTATTTAAAATTTAGACAGTTAAGCATAACAACTTTGTTGAAAAGGACAATCTGAAGCTTAGATTAAGTTTAAGATCTTCTGCGTGATATTTATTACATCAGCAATGATCAAAGTGTGTTGGGAATACATGCGAAGTTTGGAATTTTGAAAAAGATGGAAGGATTTATTATTCGTTTGAATTCTTTAAAATTTTTTAGGGTGTAAGAGAAAACAGTGTTGTTTACTTCAACTATCATCACTTTGTAAGTCATGATCTTATAGCCTATAAACTTCTGGTTTATAGCGTCCTAAGCTGAATCGAGACCTTTTGGGTGAGTACTGTACACGTGTTTTGCACCACTGACAGCATGCTACTCTTTTCAATCTCTGTAACACCCTTGGGATATATAGTAGTGATATCGAAGAGGGATTGTTTCCCTGAAAATTACTGTTTTTGGCTTATTTTAAAAATATTTTTCACATTTAAAGATATATTGAAAATATTTTCTCCTTGTATCATTTTTTAGCATTTTTTCCATCTTATAAATGACTTTTTCCGAGAATTTCCGCCACAACTTAGTACTCAAACAACAATTATTTATGCTGTTCAAAGCAAACTATTACTTCTTTTTACTCATTTCAGACAGCAAATCCAGCTGAATTTCCTGAATCTTGGCAAGACGATCCCATTGATGCATCAACAAATGATCTATCTTTTCATGTAAATGGCGAATTTCTAATTCAGCTTTTAAATTCACCTGATAATCATTCTCCGAACGCATGCGGTCTTTGGCTTCTTGACGGTTCTGGCTCATCATAATAATGGGCGCTTGTATGGCAGCGAGGCAAGACAACATCAAATTCAGCAAAATAAAAGGATAAGGATCAGCAGGGTGCTTCACCATCACCACCGTATTGACTAAAATCCACACCGCTAAAAACAATGTAAAACAAATAAGAAATGCCCAGCTACCGCCGAATGTTGCAATTTTATCCGCTAGCCTTTCGCCAAAACTCCACTGCTGATCCAGCTTTTCTTCAACATTTTTGCTAATCAGATCATGCTGCTGCATGCTGTTCAGCACTTCATATTCTAAATTGGAGACTTCGCCTTGTTCGGAGTTCAGAATTGACTGTACATATTGCATACGGTATTTGGTCAAATCAGTTTGGCATATATAGTCCTGAGCACCAGATTCAGGAAAATCCTGTGCAATTTCTTCTGTAATGACTTTACGCACGGTTCCCATTGGAATCATATTTTTCAGTGGGAAACTTTTTTTGCACACCAAACAAGTACGGCATTCTACTTTCCCGTTCATTCTTGTCTTGCCCAATTGAATTTTATGTTCTTTTGAGCATACTGTTTTGCCTAAATTTAATGCAAGCAGCTTGTGCTTTTACACTCAGTATTTTTTATGGTTAAGCCTATTTTAGATAGTGCAATGCAATATAGGGGGTTAAATTCAAAAGTAAAATACCAATTTTATAGACAGCCATTCCACCATAATGAATAGCGTCAAACTGCTGATCGCTCAGCTTAAACCACTGCCCATGCAGGCGTTTCATCCAATCTTTAGCAAAGACAAATACCACAAACCAAATGATTAAAATCAGATAGTTAATCACTAAGCTATACAGCAAGAAATCGCTTAAATGACTCAAGTTCATGGCAAATCTCCTAAGCGTATTTTTATCCTTAGTTTATGCCCCTTTCGAGCAATTGAATATTGCTTTTAAATTTCCGCTTAGATTTGGACTATTTTTAAGAGAGATGCCTGACGATCTTTGAGCTTGTGCTGATTTAACTGGTGTGGTTTGTTTTGTGCGGATTAAAGGAGTAATGATTTATTATTCTTTTTTATTTTGGCTTAAATTTTTGGGGTGGTATAAGAGAAAACAATGTTGTTTACTTCAACTATCATCACTTTATAAGTCATGATCTTATAGCCTATAAACTTCTGGTTTATAGCGTCCTAAGCTGAATCGAGACCTTTTGGGTGAGTACTGTACGCGTGTTTTGCACCACTGACAGCATGCTACTCTTTTCAATCTCTATCACACCCTTGAGATATACTTTAACCAAAGGGCATCGGGATTAATTTCCTAAGTTTTTCTAATTTTCCACAAATTCAGCAAATTTTTTCAGCCATTTTAGATTTAGCAGGATATTTTATCTTTTCAGCTCATTTCAGCGTTTTTTATCTGCAGATTTGTCCAATTATAAGAAAATTTTCTTTTACAACAGCTCAAACGTGCAAATACAGCGTCAAACTTAAAATGTATAGCCACTGAGCATTCATCCCCCTTAACTTCATACATCTAGGTTGAACACGACTCACAAAGTATCGTCCTCTGAGTAGAGATCTAAGCCTATCCATGTTCTGCCGATATTAGGGTTGATCTATTCAACGAGGTATTGGTCAATGAGCTAAATAGCTTTGTACCCAGTGTGCGCTAAACCACCAACCACTACATGCCGCCATGCCACAGAGTAAATTGGCCAAAATTTTATTCATTCGACTGAGGTCTGATGTATATATTTTGAGATTGATCAGATAAGCAATCACGGCATAAACCAGTCCAATCGCACCACCAATGATGATCAAGATCAAAGGCCATGCTGCATAGGCATGCGCCTCTGCTGGATATTTTGTAGAACGGATGGTTTCTGTGGTCATGCTGTATATCCTGTTAATAACGCGATTACCTGTTTTAGTTAGCAATTTCTGCGCCATTTTTCCTGGATATACAGCGTTATTTCAAGGTACATACATGTTGCATTTCTAGCTTTGACTACAACACTTATCACAACCGACAACTTTTTCTGTTGGCCAGCTCATACGTGCACGCTTATAAGCGAGTTCAAAATTGGCAAAATAACCAATCAATATTTGCTGCTCAAACTGCGGCATGTCTACGCATCCTTGCGTGCCATTGTGAATTAAATGCGAGCCATTCGTTAAGGCATTTTCATCGACTATAAATTTAATCATCTACCATTCCCCTCATTATTTTTTATAAAATTCAAAAGATTAATAAATCCATATAAAAATTATGTGATTTATAATCACATAATAAAATTATGCCTTTATTGTTCAAAAATCAATCGAATTTTAAAGATTTTTTTAGGCGTCTCTTGGATGACTTAAACGCATAATGATGTGCTCTTTTAGGACGGATAGGTGCGATTGCTCGATTGCATTTTTTGCGCTTAAGCCAAGTGCTTGGAATGTTGAGTAAAGGTATTTTTCACTCGAACTGACATCAACAAATACGGCGTCCAAATCAGACAACCCATAGTACTCGTCGCTAACTGTATGATGGTCTGTGTATCAGTAGCGCTTCTTATAATTTTTATAATCTTTATCAAACTTTGCTAATACTCAGTTTCTGATTTTTAATTTTATATTTATTAGGGTCTGTTGACATTTGTTGATTAAAAAAATAGCGAGATAGTAAAATTAAATCGCCAAACCCAATTTTACACTCGCTATGCCTCGAACAATGCTAAATGATCAACACTGGTCCAAGTTACT
>NZ_VPEJ01000018.1:0-61102 GCF_013417245.1 Acinetobacter sp. YH16042 | reverse complement strand
CAGCGTTCAATCTGAGCCATGATCAAACTCTTCAGTTTAAAATCAATAGTACATATAGTGTACCAATCTTGGCTCATCAATTACTGACAAAAATTTGCTCAAATAAACTTCGAGTAATTTCTACCATTAATCAATGAAAATAATTTCGATCGATCAATCAGTAAAAATCCACACAAGTTGTTCTTCATAATCTCTTAATGATCTTCTTACTGGTTCGTCACCAGCAAGCTAGGTCGGTTATATTACTCTTTATTTCTAAAGAGTCAACCGGTAATTCAAATTATTTTTAAACTTTCTTTCTAAAACCCAACTTAATCAATTCAACCAAGTCATTGTTTTATCAGAAGTTTTAATCTTTATCACCGCCGATGGATGTGCATTCTACAGCATTTCTGATCCAACGCAACACCTTTTTTATGATTTATTTTACGCATGTCGCTTTTTTAAACACATAAACATTCTTTTGTATTATTATTGGGCTATATACACCCTATTTCATATAATAAAACGTATATAAACCCAATTTTCATTCCATTTAATTTAAGAATTATTGATTTCGTATGGTTGTTTTTAAAAAAACTGCCTATTTAATAATGGCGTGCTCCATTTCACCCATATTATATGCAGCTCCCACAGCAAATATTTTCACAACCACTTTCTCTATATTGAGTTATGCCAAGTGGGAAACCACTTCACCCAAATTTTGTGTGATTAATAATTCAAGTTTAGTCAATGATTTTAAAAAACTTGCGCCAACCCACAGCACTTATAAAATTACAGCCATCAATGTGAATGACATCAAATCTAGTCATTGCCAAGTTTTATTTTTTTCCAATCTATCAGCAAAAGAAGAACAAAGTATTTTAAACAACCATGTTAATTTCCCCGCCCTCTCTCTAAGTAGTAACAATAGTGAGTGTGAGTCTGGCAGTGCATTTTGTTTGTATAAAAAAAATCAGAGTTATTCGTTTAAAATTAATATGGAAAGCTTAACGCAGTCACAAATACATATTGATCCACGCGTTTTATTACTGGCGAAGTCATCGGAGTCAGCTGAATGAAACAACTCTATAACCCAATTACATTACACCAATTATTTACGCGTTCGCAGCTCACTATCTTCGCTTTAACTTTTACGATTTGTTCTGCGATTTTTTTGGTTATTTCCACTTATACTATGCATACCTATGCAAAAAACAGCTTAACGATTTTATCAAATGCGATAAACGAACGTGTTCAACCTGCTGTGGTGTTTAATGACCAAACAACGATGCGTCAAATTTTAAACGAATACACTCGACTGTATCCCATTCGATCGATAGAAATTACTAACCATCAAAATGCCTCGCTCGCACATACTAAACAACAAGAAATTTCAACTTTTTCCAGCCAAGCGATTTTGGATTATTTCTTTTTTAGCCAACCGATTCGTTTAGATATACATCATGATCAGAAAAGTTATGGTGAACTAATCGTATATGGAAACTCTTCAGATTTAGTTAGTTTCTTCCATAAAATTTTATTGGGTTTATTTTTAGGTTTTATTCTTTTATTGGCTACCGTATTTTGGTCGGTGAATTCTGTTTATCAATACTTAATGCAATCCGTTCGCTCTATTGTTGAATCTGCTCAGACCATTAGCATTAAGAAAGATTATAAAATGCGGGTTTCAAATTCCGATATTCAAGAATTACACGCGCTTAGTACCGCCTTTAATGGCTTACTCAGTGAAATCGAACAGTCGAATAAAAACTTAATTTCAGAAAATGACAAACTTATTCATCTAGCACGTCATGATGCATTAACCCAATTGCCAAATCGTAATTATTTTTATGAAAAGCTATTTGAACTTTTTGACTTACAAGCGAACGCTGCTGTGTTCTTTGTAGATATTGAAAACTTTAAACATGTGAATGACCAATATGGACACTTAGCTGGGGATGCTGTACTACGCGCCTCATCACACTGTTTAAAGCAAGCGCTGCCAGATGATGCTTTCGTTGCGCGACTCGGTGGTGACGAATTTGCAATTATTATCAATCGTTTAAATTTCCTGACAGAACTCGAAGTCTTTTGTCACAAAATACATGAATGCTATGGTTCCACATTTGTTTATGAGCAACATAATATTGCATTACAAGCTAATATTAGTGTGGCACTGATCCAAAATGCGAAATCGCCAGAAGATCTAATCGCAGATGCGGATCGCGCCATGTATGATGCTAAACTTTCGAATAATCATTGGTGCATTGCACCACAACGCCCAACTCATAGGATTTGCTATGTTAAAGAACGCATTTAAAGTTTTATTTATACTTGCATTCACGGCCACTATGACAGCCTGCATGAGTTTAGGTAACTTAAGCTACAAACAAGCACGCATGCTTAAAAAAGAAGGTTTTGTCTTGACCAACGATGGTTGGACACTTGCCCTACCAGAACGTCTTTTATTTGGTTTTGATGATTATCAAATTCAACCTCACCAACAAGGCAAGTTAAATACACTTGCCACTCAACTGATTAAATATGACCTGAATAAAATTAAGTTTATTGGTCATACGGATAATGTTGGACAAGCCAATTACAACCAACAACTGTCAGAAAAACGTGCGCAAAGCGTCGCAAACGTCTTTTTAAAGCAAGGTTATAACAGTTCAAATATTCAAATTATTGGCCGTGGTGCTGAACAGCCGATGGTCTCTAATGACACCGAAACAAATCGTGCCATCAACCGTCGTGTAAATGTCACGATCATTCCCTAAATAGCGGAATTTAGAAAAGCCACCTTATGGTGGCTTTTTTATTTTTTATAAATTTCAGGCATAAAAAAACCGCTAAATGCGGCATCTTTTTCATAGCATTACTTTTGAGATAAATGGTCGGAGCAGTAGGATTCGAACCTACGACCCCCTGGTCCCAAACCAGGTGCACTACCAGGCTGTGCTATGCTCCGAATTGGGGTGAATGATGGGATTCGAACCCACGACAACCGGAATCACAATCCGGGGCTCTACCAACTGAGCTACATCCACCATCATGTTCTTGCTTGTGAATAACCAATATAACGCATTTTAAATTACAGGCATAAAAAAACCGCTGTATGCGGTATCTTTTATCGACCGTTTTCTTTAAGAAAATGGTCGGAGCAGTAGGATTCGAACCTACGACCCCCTGGTCCCAAACCAGGTGCACTACCAGGCTGTGCTATGCTCCGAATTGGGGTGAATGATGGGATTCGAACCCACGACAACCGGAATCACAATCCGGGGCTCTACCAACTGAGCTACATCCACCATCACAACAAGTTTCAGATTCTATTATCAGAACACCATTAAAATGGCGCGCCTGACAGGATTCGAACCTGTGACCATCCGCTTAGAAGGCGGATGCTCTATCCAACTGAGCTACAGGCGCATTACCGATGACATAGACTATCACGCGATTTTTGCCTTGAGAAATTGGTCGGAGCAGTAGGATTCGAACCTACGACCCCCTGGTCCCAAACCAGGTGCACTACCAGGCTGTGCTATGCTCCGTTTCATCTCAGCTTTCGCTGTATCGCATATCGTGCGGTACGGTGTGCATTCTAGGCGTGACGTTGATTAACGTCAACACCTATCTTCAAAAAAACATAAAAAATCATTTCAAGCGATTATTTATCAAGCACTTTAATCATTTTTCAAGCAAAAATTAACGTTTTAAACTGGCGCTGAAATTCAACATCCGATCTAAAGGCAATTTAGCACGTTCAGCCAATGCCGGATCTACAAAAATTTCCTGATCGCCTTTTTGTAAAACTTCCAGAATGCCATCCAATTCATTCATCGCCATCCAAGGGCAATGCGCACATGAACGACAAGTCGCTCCCTCACCTGCCGTCGGTGCTTCGATGAGAATTTTATTTGGTACAGCTTGCTGCATTTTGTAAAAAATACCACGATCTGTTGCCACGATTAAACGTTCGTGTGGCAAGGTTTGTGCAGCCTTGATCAATTGCGAGGTGCTACCGACGGCATCTGCAATATCCACGACAGATTCTGGTGACTCAGGATGCACCAAAACTGCTGCATCAGGATACAACGCCTTCATATTGGCAATACCACGTGCACGGAATTCTTCATGAACAATACATGCCCCATCCCACAGCAACATGTCTGCACCGGTTTTCTTTTGAATATAGCGACCGAGATGCTGATCGGGTGCCCAAATAATTTTTTCACCTAAACTATCTAAATGCTCAACAATTTCAACAGCACAGCTAGAGGTTACCACCCAATCTGCACGTGCTTTCACTGCCGCCGAGGTATTGGCATATACCACAACCGTATGATCCGGATGTGCATCACAAAATTTGGTAAATTCATCGACAGGACAACCCAAATCAAGTGAGCATGTTGCCTCTAAAGTAGGCATCAGTACGGTTTTTTCAGGAGATAAAATCTTCGAGGTCTCCCCCATGAATTTCACTCCTGCAACCACCAACGTCGTTGCTTCATGATCCCGACCAAAACGTGCCATTTCAAGTGAATCCGAAACGCATCCACCGGTCAGTTCTGCTAGTTCCTGCACTTCAGGATCACAGTAATAGTGTGCAACAAGGACAGCGTTACGTTTTTTGAGTTCCGCTTTAATTAATTCAAACTTTTCAAGCTTTGCAGCTTCCGTTAAGTGATGCTCTTTAACATCGCCCAAACGATCCAAATGCGCTTGTACAATTGATTTTGCTTCATTTGCAATTAAGTTGTTTGCATTATTCATCACAACGTCTTCTCTATCCTTAATGCCTGTTACTACACAGGTGCTTCACAACTGACCCATAAATATGACACTTGGCTATTTTTTACCGGTCATTAAAAAGTTCCACTTATAAAAAAGCCTCACAACGGAGGCTTTTCAAAAACATCAAATTTATGAACGGTAATCTGCGTTAATCTTAACATAGTCATACGACAGGTCACAGGTATACACAGTATCTCGCGCACTGCCACGTCCTAAATCTACACGGATCGTGATCTCAGATTTCTCCATCTCTGCAGCCCCTGCTGCTTCGGTATAATCTGCTGCGGCACCACCGTCTTTACAGATTTGAACATCACCCAACCAGACCTGAATTTTTTCAACATCTAAGTTTGGTACACCGGCATAACCAATTGCTGCCAAAATACGACCCCAGTTTGGATCTGATGCGAAGATTGCAGTTTTAACCAACGGTGAATGTGCAATGCTATAAGCAATATCACAACATTCTTGAGTATCTGCACCGCCTTCTACCGCCACAGTAATAAACTTCGTCGCACCTTCACCATCACGGACAATAAGCTGTGCAAGTCGTTTCATCACACGTGTTAACACGTCTAAAACAGCAGCATAACGTGAATCTGTTTCTGAAGTAATTTCTACGCCACCAGCTTGACCCGTTGCAATCAAAATACATGAGTCATTCGTTGAGGTATCACCATCCACCGTAATACGGTTAAACGACAGGTTAACTGTGGTTTTCAAAAGCTGTTGCACTAACTCACGACTAATGGGTGCATCAGTTGCCACATAACTCAACATGGTCGCCATATTTGGACGAATCATGCCTGCACCTTTAGAAATACCAGTCATGGTATACAGAACCCCATCTAGCTCAAACTGCTCAGATGCACCTTTAGGTGTGGTATCTGTGGTCATAATGCCTGTTGCCGCATCCAACCAAGCATCTTCTTGTAAACTATCTAATGCGGGTTGCAAGCCTTGAACCAAACGATCAATAGGTAATTGCTCGCCAATTACACCCGTTGAAAAAGGAAGGACTTCTGTATTTTGAACACCTGCCAGTTCCGCCAGTTTCGCACACGTCGCTTCAGCATTTGCCATACCGATTTTGCCAGTACCGGCATTGGCATTTCCGGTATTAATCACTAGATAACGTGGATTACCTGCTAATAAGTGTGCTTTCGAAATATGCACCGGCGCTGCACAAAATGCATTTTGAGTAAAAACGCCTGCGACATTAGAACCCTCAGCAAATTCAAAAATGACAAGGTCACGTCGGTTCTGATAGCGCACATACGCTTCAGCCGAACCGATTTTTACACCTTTCACCACATGCATCTGTGGCATAGATACGTCACCAACTGCCATTTTTCAACGTCCAACTATATGAGTTATAAAAAATACAGCTTAGTGCAAATTCTATAAAAAATCGAGCAGAAGCACGGTTTTGCTGTAATTTTATTGTGCATTTCTTTTGCGCATAAAAAAACCAGTCTTCCGACTGGTCTTTACCACTGTTCGTCGTAAATTAGTTACGCGCCAGCTGAGTTGCTTCATCAAGAAGCACTTGTTTCGCTTTTTGTTGACTCGCAGCAGAAAGTGCTGGGTTTTCAGCCACAATACGGTCAGCATTCGCTGCATTGGCTGCTGCAATTTTCGCAGTTTGCAATACGATCGGACGATTTGGATTGGCAAAGGTATAACGAATACCCGTACGCGGGCTTGCTACAGTCACTTGACCGTCAGTACCAACCTGTACTTGAGTTGTTGTTGGACCAACTGCTTGTTGAACTTTCTCGACAGAAGTCGTCTGAGGAGCGTTTGCAAAGGCAAAAGTTGGCAAAGCCAAAGCAGCAATCATGAACGGTTTTAGTACTTTTTTCATTGTCTTTTCCGTCTTACGGTTATTGATAGAAACTAAATAACATTTAATCTGCTGAACTGCAAATACCATTCAGGTCAGATCAGCAGTGTAAATTAAAAATCAGAGCGCGAAGGCTCTGATTTATTTGAAATTAAGCAATGTCGTTTAGATTTTACCGTGACACTGTTTATATTTCAGACCTGAACCACATGGGCACGGTGAGTTACGGCTTTCCGGTGGCACAATCACTTGCTCTGCAGGTGTATATTGCGCATCGATAATGTCATCACCATTAGCTTCAGCCAATAAATTATCAAAGTCATTGTGTGACAATTGAAGATTCATTGATTCTGCTTGAGCCTGTTTTTGAGCTTCCATTTCTGCAAGTTCTTCGGCTGTAGGCACATGAATACGAGATAAATCTGTCACGACATCGGACTTAATCACAGCAAGCATGTTTACAAATAAATTAAAGGCTTCTTTTTTGTATTCTTGCTCAGGATTTTTCTGCGCATAACCACGTAAATGAATCCCTTGACGTAAGTAATCCATCGCTGCCAAATGCTCTTTCCAATGGCGGTCCAATGAATTCAACATAAAGTGACGTTCTAGCATTGCAGCCGTTTCGTCACCCATTTGCGTACGACGTGAACGGTAGTGCTGAAGAACTTCATCAGTAATACGTTCAACCAAAGCTTCTTCATCTAAACGACGATCTTGCTCTAGCCACTGCGAAATTGGCAGTTCAATCGATAGATCTTCACGAAGTGCTTTTTCAAGACCTTCAATATCCCACTGATCGTGAATAGATTCAGGTGGAATATATACTTCGATCATGCCTTTAGTCACATCGTGAATCATCGTTTCGATGTAATCTTGCAATGATGCTTCTTCAAGAATTTCATCACGTTGAGAGTAAATAATCTTACGTTGTTCGTTGTTTACGTCATCGTATTTCAATAGATTTTTACGAATATCGAAGTTACGTGCTTCAACTTTACGTTGTGCATTTTCAATCGAACGTGACACCATTTTATGTTCAATGGCTTCATCTTCTTTCAGACCCATGGCACGCATCATCGCAACCACGCGATCACCAGCGAAGATACGCATCAAGTCATCTTCAAGCGACAAGTAGAAACGTGATACACCTGGGTCACCTTGACGACCCGCACGACCACGTAACTGGTTATCGATACGACGAGATTCATGACGTTCTGAACCAATGATGTGTAAACCACCAGAGTTCAACACCATGTCATGATTTTGTTCCCACTCAGCTTTTAAACGCGCTTCATCTGCTGCCGTTGGTTCTTCAATCTTCGCCAGTAAGGCTTTCCAGTTACCACCCAACAGAATATCGGTACCACGACCGGCCATGTTGGTAGCAATCGTCACTGCACGCGGTGAACCCGCTTGCGCAATAATATCCGCTTCACGCTCATGTTGTTTCGCATTGAGCACTTCATGTTGAATGCCTGCTTCTTTTAGCTTATCTGATAAGATTTCAGAGGCTTCAATGGTTGCTGTACCAATCAGGATCGGTGCAACACCCGCTTCATGAACACGTTGAATTTCTTGAATGATGGCATTGTATTTACCTTCACGGTTTAAATAGATTAAATCGTTTTGGTCATTACGAATCATCGGGCGATGGGTTGGAATCAGTACTACATCCAAGCCATAAATTTCTTTCATTTCTGCAGCTTCAGTATCTGCAGTACCCGTCATACCCGATAATTTTTTGTATAGACGGAAATAGTTCTGGAATGTTGTAGTTGCTAAAGTTTGGTTTTCAGGCTGAATTTCCAAACCTTCTTTTGCTTCTACTGCTTGATGCAAACCTTCTGACCAACGGCGACCCGGCATTGTACGACCAGTGTTTTCATCGACAATGATCACTTCACCTTCGTGGATGATGTAATGCACGTTGCGTTGGTATAGGTAATGCGCACGAATGGCCGCAGAAACATGGTGTACCAAGTTTAAATTAGCAGATGAATATAAACTTTCACCTTCAGCAAGCAAGCCCATTTGAATCAATTCAGCTTCAACAGTTTCATAACCGACTTCGGTCATTTCTACAGAGCGCTGTTTTTCGTCAATCCAGAAGTGACCGCCATCTGGGACCTTTTCTTCTTTTTGTGCATGAAGTTTTGGTGGAATGCTGTTAATGGCAGCATACAACTGAGAAGAGTCTTCTGATTGACCAGAAATGATCAACGGTGTACGTGCTTCATCAATCAGGATCGAATCGACCTCATCGATGATGGCATAGGTTAAGCTGCGCTGTTTTTTCTCAGCAGCAGAAAACACCATGTTGTCACGCAAGTAATCGAAACCGAATTCGTTGTTGGTACCGTAAGTAATGTCAGCTCGATATGCTTGAGCTTTTTCAGTTGGGTCTTGCATTGAGTA
Source organism: Acinetobacter sp. YH16042 (assembly GCF_013417245.1). Taxonomy (NCBI): domain Bacteria; kingdom Pseudomonadati; phylum Pseudomonadota; class Gammaproteobacteria; order Moraxellales; family Moraxellaceae; genus Acinetobacter; species Acinetobacter sp. YH16042. The sequence goes on along the minus strand of NZ_VPEJ01000018.1, from coordinate 52,059 downwards.
AATAATCCCAATGCTTAAACCTAAAAATTCGAATAATGGACGGTTTAATTCAGCATCACGCTGTGCGAGATAGTCGTTCACCGTAATCACGTGAACACCTTCACCACTAATCGCATTGAGGTAACAAGCAAGCGTTCCCATGAGGGTTTTACCTTCACCGGTACGCATCTCTGCGATCTTACCTTCATGTAAAGTAATACCACCAATCAGCTGTACGTCATAATGACGCATGCCCATGACACGCTTTGCAGCTTCACGACAAACAGCAAACGCTTCAGGTAATAATTTATCAAGGCTGTCGCCTTTTTTATAACGTTCTTTGAATTCTTCAGTTTTTGCAGATAAGTCTGCATCGCTTAGAACAGATATCGTCGGCTCGAGCGCATTTATCTTCTCTACGATTTTACGCATGCGTTTGAGTTCGCGCTCATTTTTGGTACCGAAGATTCCTCCGATCAGACTTGCCAACATGAATAGACTCTCTAAATCTTGCTTGTCAAATGAATATATTTTCTTAGTCGTTATTATGGTGCTAGAAATTCGAAGTACAAGGGTTTTGCACAAAAATCCCCTTAAATATTCTGCGCTCGGGTTCTAGCCCCGGAGACTTAAGGCAAGCTAATGTAACAAATTTTCTGCAGACAACATAGTGACTCTGTCGTGAGATATTTAGCATTTATCCCCCAATAAAACTGTTTTATATGAAATATATTCATAAAGAAATGAAAAAACACTATTTTTAATCATAAAAAAAATCCTTCATATTTATTTTTGAGTTAAACAAATTCAATAAATACGGGGATATTCCATGACGATTCGTTTAGGTGATACTGCACCAGACTTTACTCAAGACTCAAGCGAAGGCAGCATTCATTTTTATGACTTTTTAGGTGACAGTTGGGGCATTTTATTTTCGCATCCAGCCGATTACACCCCAGTCTGCACCACAGAACTTGGATTTACCGCAAAACTAAAAGATGAATTTAGCAAACGTGGTGTCAAGGCCATTGCCCTGTCTGTTGATGATGTTGAGTCGCATCATGGTTGGATTAATGACATTAATAATACTCAAAATACCACGGTGAACTTCCCGATCATTGCAGACAAAGACCGTAAAGTGTCTACCCTTTATGATTTCATTCACCCCAATGCCAGCGAAACATTAACTGTTCGCTCTTTGGTGATCATCGATCCAAATAAAAAGGTCCGTTTAATCATTACTTATCCTGCATCTACAGGGCGTAACTTCCATGAAATTTTACGTGTCATTGACTCTTTGCAACTGACAGACAACCATAAAGTTGCAACACCGGCCAACTGGCAACAAGGTGAAGATGTGGTGATTGTGCCGTCATTAAAAGATGAAGAGGAAATCAAACAACGCTTTCCTCAAGGATATAACGCAGTTACGCCTTACCTTCGTTTAACGCCTCAACCTAAGTGAGGATAAAACGGAGCATTACGCTGTCCGAGCGCAAGATAAGAAGCTCTGCTGTGAGTGACCAAAGCGAAGGTACAAATTTAACTATTTTTAAGTGCAGCACCTGACCCAACTCAGAATCATAACCATAGTTACTTATAGTTACTTATAGTTTTCCCCTCAGAACGAATTACGAGCCCGTTCTGGCATTCTCCAACCTGCTCATCTTCGGATGAGCTTTTTTTTGATTACAAATTCCTCTCTGGGATTAGATTGGTTAAACATCACAATTCCGTTATAACTAAGAAAAACTTGAAAACAACAAACCGTGATTCATCAAATTCATCATTTACATTGTGGTAGTTTTTGTCCAACGTGTGCCCCTTTATTTGGACAGAAAGGCTTTCGCGCACATTTGGTCTGTCATTGCCTGCTCATTGAAACAGATAAAGGGCTCGTCTTAGTCGATACAGGACTGGGCTTACAAGATTATATACATCCACAAAATCGTTTAGGTCGGTTTATTTCACGCACAGCGCAGATCAAATTTAATCCGCAACTAAGTGCGATTCATCACATTCAAAAATTAGGCTATAGGGCTCAAGATGTTCAACACATTTTGTTGTCACACCTAGATTTTGATCATGCTGGCGGGATATCAGATTTTCCGCAGGCGACCGTGCATGTCTTAGCCAGTGAATATAACGCCACTCAAAATCTTCACAACCTTAAATCACGACTGCGCTATCGACCACAGCAGTTCCAACAGCATCGTTATTGGAACTTTATCGAAAACATCGGGACGCAAGCATGGTTTAACTTAGAGCACACTGCCGGTCTATCTATTTTTCAAGAGGATATTTTAATGCTCCCACTTTTGGGACATACCGCGGGTCATGCCGGTATTGCGATTAAAAACAACCATCGCTGGTTGTTATATTGCGGCGATGCTTATTACTCACAGCATCAATTAAATCCAAATTTTCATTCGCGGGCCTTAAATCAGCTTGAGCGTTTATTTGCCACCGACAATACACAGCGACTGCACACACTTCATAAGATTCAGCAGTTAGCACAGCATCCGGACATCGATCTCATCTGCGCACATGACCCATTCGAACTCGCTCGCTATCAGAACACAAGCAATGACCGCTAAAATCCTGCCAATGATCCTCCTTAGTGTTAGCTTCAGCTTCACGGGTTGCATGACATCAAATCCATTACCGTTAAATGAACGTCCTAAGCATTGGGGAAAAGTCGTTCATCAACAGCATAATTTTTATCAAATCAGCCCAACAGTATTTCGCAGTGAACAACCTGATGTAGATCTCGCCCCTGTTCTACGAGAACAGCACATCGATGTGATCATAAATTTACGTTCACGGCACCATGACCCAGAACGCTTAAACAATGTCATTGATACGCAAAAGGTTAAATTTGTACATATTCCGATACACACGTGGCAAATCGATCGTGAAGATTTACTGACGGTGATGAAAACCATAAAAGAAGCTGAACAACAGCAGCAAAAAGTGTTAATCCATTGCTACCACGGCTCAGACCGTACAGGTGCGAGTGTGGCAATGTACCGAATTATTTTTCAGCATTGGTCCATTGAGGAAGCAAAGCGTGAAATGAAACAAGGTGGCTATGGCTTCCACCCTATTTGGAAAAATATTGACCGTTTATTCAGCCCTGAAAATATAAAATGGATTCAGCAACAACTACTGAATCCATCTTATTAAAGGTCATTCCTCAAATAAACTTAGCGTTTATCGAGAGGTACCCAATCAATCACCCAAGCCGATTTCATATTCAAACTTGCATCTGAATTGATCTTTTTACGTGTTGCGTCCGCAGCATCACGGTCCTTCGAAGGGCCAACCATAATACGAATGCCTTTAGATGTAGGACTCTTCGTCACTTTATAGCCTTTTGCACGTAATTTTGCAGCGACGGCATCTGCATTGGCTTCATTGGCAGCCAGTGCAACTTGTACCATCCATTGCTTATCGCCATTTTCCAACAGATCACGTGCTTTTTCAGCTTCAGCTTTTTTCTTGGCTTCGGCTTTACGCTTTTCTTCTGCCTTGTGTTTTTCTTCGGCTTTACGCTTTTCTTCTGCCTTGTGTTTTTCTTCGGCTTTACGCTTTTCTTCAGCTTGTTGCTTCGCTTCGGCTGCTTTCTTATCTGCTGCTTTTTTCTCAGCTTCAGCATGTGCTTTACGTTCAGCTTCTTTTTGAGCATCCGCTTGACGTTTTTCTTCAGCTTTTTGCTTTTCCGCCGCTAACCGAGCTTGATCAGACTTTTGCTGTGCTGACTGAGTCTCGGACTTTTTTTGAGCCGCCAATTTTTCCTCAGCGATACGCTTTTGTTTGGCTTTTTCATCTTCAATCAGTTCAGGTGGAATATTGTCTGAGCTTTGCTGCGCAGAACGGTGCGCATTTAAAGCCGCATATTCTTCTGCTGCTTTACGCGCAGCATCTGCTTCGGCTTGTTGCTGCATCGCTAAAAATTCAGCTGCACGTGCTTCTTGTTCTGCAACCGATTTTTCACGCGTACGACGTTGTTCTTCAAGCAAACGCTTTTCAGTTTCAACATCCACAGTCAAAGACGACATTTTTGAGCCTTGGCCCTGTTGTTGCACTTGAGCCATTTCAGGAGCTTGGTTCTGATTATGATGTATTTCTTCTTTGCCTTTCAGCAATAGCGCACCCAACAGCACACCACCACCTAATAAAACAACGCCACCCATCCAACGCTGTTTGTTATTCATTGACATTCTTCCAGATACTCCCATACCGCTTCTAAGGTATGAAATGAACCACATACCAGAATCAGCTGATTATTTTTTGATTCTTCAAGCGCTGACTTAAAAGCTAATTTTACACTGTCGTAATGTTGCACGACCTGATTCTGTAACGCGTCATCTAATTGTGTGATCTCAGCCGCACGCGGAACAGTTAATTGTGCAATTTTCCACATTCTTACGGTATCTTTCAATAAGTTAACGACAGAATTTATATCTTTATCAGTCAGCATTGAAAAAACGCTAATCACTTCTGAATACTGTTTATTGTAATGAAGGAAATTTCGCAATTGCTTTAACAAAAATTCAACACCGTGCGGATTGTGTCCAGCATCAAAAATCACCGTTTTTCCTGCAATTTCTCGTACTTCAAAACGACCTTGTAATTTGGCATTGATAATGCCTTGAGCAATCGCTTCTTGAGTCACTTCCAAGCCACTGAGCAATATAGCAGCCACGGCAGTAGAAATATTTTCCAGTGCCAAAGACCCAACCGGTAGTTTTAAGGTCGAACCAGAAGATGCAAACATCCAAGACTGACCGTCATTTGCATATTGATAGAAATAATCACGATTGAGCACATGCAATTGCGCATGGCAATCTTGTGCTTTTTTACGGATAGCTTCAGGCAGTACTTGATCACCGCCAAATACCACTGGAATATCAGGACGAATAATACCGGCTTTTTCAAAAGCAATTTTTTCAATGGTGTCGCCAAGCCAATCGGTATGATCCAGACCAATATTGGTAATCACGGCAACATTTGGATCAACCACATTGACGACATCAAGCCGACCACCCAGGCCAACTTCGAGTACCCAAACATCACAAGCACGTTGTTTAAAAATAACAAAAGCGGCCAAAGTGGTCGCTTCAAAGAAAGATAAACTTAAATCACATTCACGACGGGCCTGATCAACTACAACAAATGCATCAATCAGGGTTTGATCGTCCACTTCCATACCTTGAAGCTTTACACGTTCATTAAAACGGTAGATATGCGGTGATTGATATAAACCCACATTATAACCTTGCGCATTTAAAATGGCAGCCAATGTCGTTGTGGTTGAGCCTTTCCCATTGGTTCCAGCAACCGTCAAAACTTTGGCATCAGGCTGAGTTACGCCCAATCGTTCTGCAACAGGAATTACCCGCTCCAGTCCTAAATCAATACCCGTAACATGAACATGGCTCCAATAATCGAGCCATGTGTTTAAAGAATCAGTTGCAAGTGGTGCTGTGTTCAAGGCAAATTCATCAATTTCGCTACAATACGATAAACTGTATCACGTAATGCATGACGGTGGACAATTTGATCGACTACACCATGATCAAGCAAGTATTCTGCACGTTGGAACGGTTCTTCCAATTTTTCACGCACAGTTTGCTCAATAACGCGTTTACCTGCGAAACCAATCATTGCTTTTGGTTCAGCCAAATGCACATCACCTAACATTGCAAGAGATGCCGTTACACCGCCGTAAACTGGATGCGTTAATACCACTACATACGGAAGACCTGCATCTTTCATTTTTTGAATTGCAGCTGAAGTACGTGCCATTTGCATTAAAGACAACATGCCCTCTTGCATACGCGCACCGCCTGAAGCAGCAAAACAGATTAATGGTTGTTGTGATTTAATCGCAAGTTCAGCAGCCTGAACAAAACGGTCACCGACAACAGTACCCATTGAACCGCCCATGAAATCAAATTCAAATGCGGTTGCAATCATTGGAATGCCTTTAACCAAACCTTGCATCACCACAAGTGCTTCTGTTTCACCTGTTTTCTTTTGCGCTTCAGCCATACGATCTGGATAAGCTTTGCTATCAACAAATTTCAGCGGATCTTTGGCTTTAAATTCTTGACCCAATTCTGTTTGTACTTGGTCAAAGAACCAATTCAAACGATCGCGGGCTTTCATACGCAAATGTTCATCACATTGAGGACAAACATAAGCATTAAATGACATCGCAGTACGAGTCACCAAAGCATGACACTCAGGGCATTCAATTGTTGGCTCAGTAAATGTCGCCTTTAGTGCTTGTTGTTCATCCGGTACATGAATCCCGGGTACAACACGCTCAGTCCATGGCGTAGATGCGCTTAGAATTTTGCCTGTTTTTGCGTCTTGACTCATACTAACTCATCGAGCGCAGCTCGAAGCTCCTTCACTTTATTCACTGTTTCAATTACAGCTTGTTCTGGTGCTAAGTTTGCAAATTGTTTAACGAAGGCACTACCTACAATGACTGCATCAGCAGCTACACCCATTGCTTTCGCAGATGCAGCATCACTAATACCAAAACCAACACCGACAGGAACATCGGTATATGATTTAATTTTTTGAATACGTGCCGCAGCTTCGGCAACATCAAGTGTTGCAGCGCCTGTCACACCTTTCAAAGATACATAGTAGATAAAACCACTCGCCTGTTTCACAACATGCTGAATACGCTCATCCGTAGATGTCGGCGCAAGCAGGAAGATTTGATTCATATCGTATTTTTTCAATACAACATCAAGATCAGTAGCTTCTTCAGGTGGTAAGTCCACAAGTAACACGCCGTCTACACCACACTCATGTGCATAAGCTACGAATTTTTCATAGCCAATCACTTCGACAGGGTTTAAATATCCCATGAGTACTACGGGTGTTTCAGTATCGTTTTTACGGAACTCTTTCACCATGTTTAAAGCATCTAAAGTATTTGTGCCAGCTGCTAAAGCGCGTTCTGCAGCAAGTGCAATGACTGGGCCATCTGCCATCGGATCAGAAAATGGGAGACCAAGCTCAATCACATCAACACCAGCCTCAACCATTTGATGTAACAATGGAACAGTTACCTGTGGATGAGGGTCACCAGCCATAACATAAGAAACCAAGGCCTTACGCTGTTGAGATTTAAGCGTTCCAAATCGAGTGGCTAAACGTGACATAGGGTTATACTTTCCTTGAATGAATCAAAACTATGATGTGGGTTTTGTAGAAATACAAGACATCGCATTGTAACGCTATTTTTTACCCATTGAACAGGGTATACAATCTTCAGTCGGTATTTCTCATGCAAACATAATTTTCCAGAACAACCCGAAAGCATCATTTACCGATATTTCTGTTTTTTTCACAATGATCAAAGATGCCTAATTTCGGGATTTGATAAAATCCTAAGCATTTAGATTAACTTAATTTTATCTACAAAAAAATGTTATAAATAACAGGCTTAGCTTTTACATTTAAATTTTTCTTAAATAGCAAAACCTGCATTATACTAGCGCCATTCTTTTATTTTTTTATCTCCTATGTCCTCCGATTCACAAGCGAAAGTGCCTGCTCGGGCATTTGCACTGCTCCCGCTTATTGTTTTTCTGACCATTTTTTTGGGCAGTGGTATTTACCATTCCATCATTGGAACTGAGTTTGCGTTCTATCAAGTGAAAGCCCCAGTCGCTGCTCTTCCTGCAATTGTATTGGCAATTTTGCTCTATCGCGGCAAGATCAATGACGCGATTGATACATTTATGAAAGGTGCCAGCCACCCGAATTTGATCTTAATGTTCATGGTCTTTATGCTCGCTGGTGCTTTTGCCAGTGTCAGCAGTGCCATCGGTAGTGTCGATGCAACAGTGCAATTGGGACTATCGGTAATTGCGCCTGAGTTCGTGCTGCCTATGCTGTTTATTATTGCGGCCTTTATTGCCACAGCGATGGGAACCTCCATGGGCACTATTGCAGCCTGTGCACCAATTGCCTTTGGTTTTACACAAGTCACCGAAATTGAAGTGGTGTATGCCATTGGTGCTGTGGTCGGCGGTGCTATGTTTGGTGATAATCTGTCGATGATTTCAGATACCACCATTGCTGCAACGAACAGTCAAAAAGTTCAGCTTCGCGATAAATTTAACGTCAATGTTTGGATTGCTGTTCCTGCATCGATCGTTAGCATTTGTATTTATTTATTTATGAGTCAAGGCTCACAAGCGATTGAATACAAAACTTATAATGCGTGGCTGATCTTGCCGTATTTAGCCGTATTTATTTTGGCCTTTTCACGTTTGCACGTGCTTGCTGTGCTGACTATTGGTGTCTTACTGTCTGGCTTGATTGGTTTGGTCATTCAACCTGAATTTAATTTTTTAAGCTTAAATAATTCTATTTATGAGGGCTTTACCGGCATGTTTGAAGTTGCCCTGCTTTCTATTTTCTTAGGTGGTATTTCTGCCATTATGCAAAAAGAAGGCGGTTTAGAATGGCTGATTCAACGTATTTACAGCATGACACGCTGCTTTAAAGTTGGTGCTGAATGCGCAGGTGAAATTGGTATCAGTTTCTTGGTAATTTTCTCCAACCTATTTGTGGCAAACAACACTGTCGCAATTATTTTATCTGGTGACATGGCACGTGAAGTCGCCAAAGAATATGGTGTAGACCCTAAACGTGCTGCTGCGCTCTTGGATATTTTCTCTTGCGTAGTCCAAGGTCTCATTCCTTATGGTGCACAGCTGTTACTGGCTTGTTCGATCGCAAAACTTTCACCTGTGGAACTGATTGGTAGTGTGTATTACTGTTGGGTCTTGGCAATCTTTGCCATCCTTGCCATTTTACTTCGTTATCCAAAATTAAAAGCTGCGGCATAAGCTTGGCTTAAAAGAAAAGCGGTCGTTTGACCGCTTTTTTTAATGTTGTTTGAAAGGCTTTTCTTGACGAGCAATCTGCACGTTTTATTCTAATCTCAAGGCTTTTTTCCGCGCCAATAATGTCTCTCCGCTATATGCCTTAAAAGCACGTGCCAAAGCAGACTGATCTGAATATCCTAACTGCAACGCGATATCTGTCAAATGGGTTTGTTGTATAAGTAGATATTCACAGCGTTTCATCCGTTCAAGCTCTAAAAGCCGTTTAAACGAGGTGTCTTTCTCCTGTAACTGTCGTTGCAAGGTTCTGACTGACAGATGTAACTCCTCTGCTAACCATTCTATTTTCGGGGCTTGCTGTTTTCGTTTGAGATGATCAGCGATGCATTGTTGCATCTGTTGAATTGGATCTGCATGTTGCGGACGAGCGGCTATCGCCTCTTCGGCTTGACGTAATAACAATTGCATCAGTGACGGATCAGCAAGTTCTGACTTTAAATCCAAACTATCGGCATGAATCACAAATGAATATTTAAGGGTCGAAAATTCCATTTGGCAGCCATAAAACTTTTCATAGTGATAACACGCCATCCGCGGCGCATGGGCAAAATGAATGCGGAGTAACTTTAAAGAATCTGGAAAAATTTGCTTGGCCAAATGTGCCATACAGGCCATCGTCAATTCATTCACCAACGCATATTCATCATCATGCTGCGGCCAAGACAGTATAATTTGATGATCTTGATGGCTCATATTCATCGGCACAATTTGCGCGCCATCAATCACCAAACGACTAAACCGCATCACATATTGCAACGCATCTGCAACGCTGTTGCTCAGTGTCGCCATATAGCCTAACACCCCAAAATGCTCCGCACGAATATACTTGGCCATTTCAAAAACTAATTGCGGGCAATCCAGATGCTGCTGAGTCAGTTGCATAATGCTGTTAAAAAAAGAATTCGGCGATTGAGAGTCGATCGGCAAAGATAGCACATGCTGAATTTGCGCAGCATACGGTGCAATCCATTCGAGCTGTGTATAGTTTAATTCACGCTCAATTAAGACCATACTCCACAATTGGAAGTAACCATTTGGGATCTGAATTTCAGCCATCTCGCCCCTCTTTCTGACCTGCCAATTCTGACATTTTATATTTTCATCATGGCGTAAAATGTATAAAAATTGGCAATATCTGTCAAAACAAAGTGCAATTTCTCCGACATACTGCAATCAACACGACTCGCACAGAAAAAATATCATGAATGCTATCGTCAAATATCAAGTCGAACCCATTGTTCGCACAAAGCTAAATTTTAAGTTAGAAGAAATCCCGCGCTATTGGTTTGGCGGAGACCCCTTTTTAACACGTATGTTTGATGCCTTGAGCCTGACCTTTCCTGATGGCGAGCGCTATTTTATTGAATCTGTACGTCTGTTCCGCAGTCAAATTCAAGACCCTGATTTACAACAACGTGTCGCTGACTTTATTCGTCAAGAAGCGCAGCACGGTATGGCGCATGACAAAATGAATATGTTGATGAAACAACAAGGCATGCCTGTCGATGCGTTCATTAAACGTCTAAATAAAATTTTTAAATTTGAACTGAGCAAACGCTCACCTGAATACAACATTGCCATGACGGCTTCTGCCGAGCACTTGACTGCGCTGATGGCTGAAACCTTTTGTAGCCAAAAGTCCGTCTTAGAATCTGCGCATCCTTATGTCCGTGCATTATTTATTTGGCATGCGATAGAAGAAATGGAACATCGCGATGTGGCTTTTGATGTGATGAAAGATGTGGCTAAGGTCGATGAAAATCTAAAGAAATTTACTTTGGTCTGGACCAGTGGATTGATGCTTGGCTTTACCTTATACCGTGCTAATGTGATGCTGAAACATGACGGGTTCAGCTTCACTGAACGTTTAAAATTAAATATGAAAGGCTTACCGTGGTTCTTTGGTAAAAATGGCACCCTCACCCGTATGAGCAAGCCATATCGAGATTGGTTTAAAAAAGACTTCCATCCGAGTCAGCATCCCATTGTGCAAAATTATGATCTCTGGTTAAAAACTTATGAAGAAACCAATGATCCAATTCAAGCTGCGGAAGTGTTTTGGCAAGCTGCAAAATAAAAACTGAATAAAAAAAGCCGCATCGATTGCGGCTTTTTTTATAGACTTAGACTTACCATTTGGCATAGTGCTGCTCAAGTAAACCATATTCATTTAAGAATACTATTTCTTCGCCATCACGTTGAATTGTACCGCTAATTTTTGCCTGCCATTGACTGAACTGACTACCGACCAATCTTAAATTCAGGTTTTCATAGCGCCGCCAACCTGTGGTGACGATCAAATTTAAGCTGTTGTCTAATGAACTAATATTCCATTGATTATCGCCTTGTTGCTGGAACAGCACATCAGACATGGCATACAGATGTCCATTGACCCACAGACAATTTTCATTGCCAAAGCTTTCATTTACACCAGAGGCAAGATTGATCCCAACGCGTCGATTTTGACTGTCCCAAAAGTTACACGAAAGCCAAAACCATGCGGTTTCAGGACGAAGAAAACCACAGGTATCATCTAAAGACACCAATGTCCGGTCATGGAATTGAATGGTTTTGCCTTGCTTATTGATAAAGAAACCTTCACAGCCTAACGTCGTCAATTTTTGAGTATAGGTCCAACCATTAATCCCTGTGGGGCTACACATACTCAGCGGATCAGTCCCCGCACAAAACACTCGAGCGCTCAGTTTGAGTTCGCCATGTTTCGACATTTGAATGTATCGCACACCATTGGCATGCTGAATGTCCAGTTGAATCCCTGACTTGATAAAATGACTTTGATTAAATAAAGGTTGTTCATCTAAAACGGTATTGCGTGATAGGAAATTAATCGAATTCCATTCCAACACTTCATTCGTAATATGATCATACACATAGACAAAACCGTGCCCCGCCCACGCGATATCGGCGATCGCTAGACCAATCGTATAATGTTCATGCTGAATACAACAAAATTTAAATTTTTTATATTTTAAACGCTTACGCCAACCTTGAAGTCGTTTTCCATACGGTGTCTTATATTCATACTTACTTAAATCGATGCGATTGGGAAGTTCACTAAAACGCCCATAATGCGGCTGTCCATTCGGCCGTATTAAATCCATATACGCCATTCCATTGAGGTTTAAGGTCTAAATCCTGAATGTTATTATGCCTATTATTTAACGCCTGAAAAGACAATCCATCTGATTTCAGGCGAATATCACAAAAAAATATAAAAGCTGACATTTCAGCTCTTAATCATCACAAATGTTCATTTATTAAGATGTAATCATTTTTCCATGAATTTTGCTGGCTATGCGGCGTTTCAACCAATTCGATATAGCGCCCATACACATGATCAATCGCAATACAATCATCAACATCTAGGGTTCGGTCGGTATGCTGTTTTTGCCAATGTGACTCAAAAAAAGCCTTGCCTCGTTGTTTCGCAACACTAGCGTTTTGTCCCGTCACCAAAACATAACGATGTAATTCACCAAATTCGCGGGCATCATATCCCCCGAGATTAATCAGCCATAATTTTTCATTTTCAGCTCGGGGCGCGGCATCACAAAATTGGATACGATAATGCCGATTTTCAGTGCTGACTGTATGTACCTGTGCCCAAGCATCAATATGTAAGCCTTTTTGCTCACCAAACCATGCCGTTCTCAGTTGTGGATAAACCTCTTCTAATGCGTTACCCACTGCAAGAATGACATCATGCACTTCGATATTTGCTCTTGGATGGCGTCCGCCGAGCATCACCATAAATAAACTGGACACAATCTCCCCCTATTTTTGACTTCAACTGCCCACATAGGGCTGAAGTAATTTCAACAAAATCACGCCGCCTAAAGAGAGTACTGCATTGTTGACGAAATGAATGAGTAAGACATGCCAAATATTTCTCGTCCACAAATAGATGAGGTTGAGAAATAGACCTGCAACCATAAAACTGATGGTCGCAATCAAATCGCCATCGAAATTATGATAATGAATCAAGCCAAATAAAATTGAGTTCAGTAATACCAATATCAATCGCCACAGCCAAGGCTGTATAAATAGCTTTTGTAGCAAGGTATAGCGGAAAATAATATCTTCGAGCAATGCGGTAAATAATGGCCCAAGGCTGATGATCAGCAAGCTAAAAAACGCAATCGTATTGGGATCAATGGTCGATTCTTTTTCAATGTTCTCACCAACGGGCAACAGACTGCGTGTAAAAGAAATCACTACTTGTAAAGCGACTGCACCAACAACCACCAACAGACTTGAGCGCCAAAAGGCCTGCTTATACTTTTGCCAGTGCGTATATAGCATCGTTTTATAGAGCCAACACACGGCAATAAATAAAATACCGCGAAAGATCGAATCACCCAAAGCAACCTGAGCTGAAACACCAAAAAATTGGTCTAAGACATAACTGTTGAGCAAGATCAGCGGAAGAATACACAGCGCAAAAGTATCACGCCATTGCCAAGAAATATGGGTTGGAAAGGATTCTGCACGAACCAATTGGGTAAATGTCATTGTTATAAAGTCTTTCTAAAGCAATAAAATTTCCACAGTATTGTGATTTATTTCACACTTTTATTCTGCATCTATTTTATAGTGATTTGCCTCAATAAAATTTTCAGCAAGAAAAAATCGCGCGGAATTACTTCTGCGCGATTTTTTTTAATCCTCCCCTTGCGGATTCAGAATACATTCTGAAATCCTCACCTTTAACAAAGGAGGGCTTTTCCCCTCTTTATTAAAGAGGGGTTGGGGGAGATTTTACATCTCAACCATTTCCACGCCATCAATGCGGGCAACAGTCATTAAGTCTTTATCGCCACGGCCTGACACTGTTGCAATAATGATTTGGTCTTTGTCCATCGTCGGCGCAAGTTTCGTCACATAAGCCATGGCATGTGAGCTTTCTAACGCAGGGATAATACCTTCAATTTGGGTTAAATCACGGAAGCCTTGCAACGCTTCAGTATCATTGATCGGCACATATTCAACACGGTTCATATCTTTCAAGAAACTGTGTTCTGGTCCTACACCAGGGTAATCCAAACCTGCTGAAATTGAATGTGTTTCAATGATCTGACCTTGATCATCTGACATCAGGTAAGTACGGTTACCGTGAAGTACACCGACATGCCCTGCATTGAGTGGTGCAGAGTGTTTGCCTGTTTCAATGCCGTAGCCTGCAGCTTCGACACCGTACATTTTCACATCTTCATCATTTAAGAATGGGTAGAACAAGCCCATTGCATTTGAACCGCCGCCCACACATGCAACAAGCGCATCCGGTAAACGGCCTGCTTGTTCCTGAATTTGTTTACGCGCCTCACGACCAATGATTGATTGGAAATCACGAACCAATTGCGGATATGGATGCGGGCCTGCAACTGTACCAATCACGTAATAAGTAGAATCTACGTTTGTGACCCAGTCACGCATCGCTTCGTTCATAGCATCTTTCAATGTTTTTGAACCGCTCTCCACAGGTACAACCGTTGCGCCAAGCAAACGCATACGGTATACGTTCATGGCTTGACGTTTTACGTCTTCAGCACCCATGAACACCACGCATTCAAGGCCCAAACGAGCTGCAATCGTTGCCGTTGCTACACCGTGCTGACCTGCGCCTGTTTCCGCAATGATACGTTTTTTACCTGACAGCTTAGCCAGTAAAGCCTGACCAATCGTGTTATTCACTTTATGTGAACCTGTATGGTTCAGGTCTTCACGTTTTAAGTAAATTTGCGCACCACCCAATTCTTTCGACCATCGCTCAGCATAATACAAAGGACTTGGACGACCGACGTAATACGCCAAGTCACGGTCGAATTCTGCCAAAAACTGTGCATCATCTTTCATACGGAAATAGAGTTTTTCTAAGTCCTCAAGTGCTGCCATTAGAGTTTCTGACACAAAACGCCCGCCATGAATACCGAAATGCCCTTGTGCGTCAGGGAATTGGGTATAGTCAATCTTATTTTGCTGATCCACGATGGACTCCTTGCATAAAGCGTTCTATGAGTTGTTGGTCTTTAATACCTTTTGCCGATTCTACACCACCGCTCACATCTACGGCGTAAGCACCTGTGGTTTGAATCGCTTCTTCAATATTGTCAGGCTTTAAACCGCCCGCCAAAATTAAAGGAATATCGAGTTTTGGGAACTGTGCCCAGTCAAAGCTATGCCCTGTACCGCCTTTCAACTCTGGATGCCATGCATCCAATAGTACGGCACTTGCCCCTGCCTGCTGAAAAGCTTGGATTTCTGCAATCACATCCAATTCAGGTTTCATTTGAATGGCTTTATACCAACGGCGTCCAACGGACTTCGCAATCGTTTGGCACTGTTCAGGGCTTTCATCGCCATGAAACTGCAGTATGTCTACAGGTGAAATTTTTAAAATAGCCTGTATGTCCACAGCCGACGCATTCACAAATAAACCCACGGTCTGCACGTACGGCGGCACATGCTGAATCAGTTTAGCGGCCTGCACTGCCGTTACACTGCGCGGGCTGGGCGCAAAGAATACAAATCCTATCGCATCTGCACCAGCTTGGACGACAGACTGAATATCTTGAGTACGTGTAATTCCGCAGATTTTGGCACGGGTTCGCATGTTGTTTTGGCTCTGACTCCGCCCTATTCATAGCCTATCTATGAATATAAAGGCGAATCATTGTAATGCAATTTTCATGCATTGCGTGGATTTTCAGCATGATTACTGCGCAAAAATAAAAAGCCCTGAATGATCAGGGCCTTTTGAAATTTTAATGAATTATTTCATCGCATAACGTAAGGTTATCCAAGCTGTGCGGCCGTCTTGATTAAATAAAGTGCTATTGCTGTAGTTGGTCGAATATTCTTTATCAAACATATTGGCAAGCTTGGCTTGAACACTGAATTCAGGCGTTGCTTGATAAGTTACTCGCGTATCTACTGTGGCAAAAGAACCCAACTCATCAGTATTTGCAGCATTGGTATAACGCTTATCTTCGGCATGAACTGAAGCGCCGACAGTCCATTTATCCATCGTATAATCAGCTGATGCATTAAAGATTTGCTTTGGCTTTAAGACCAACTGCTTGCCATGGGACCCTGCTGTCTCATTTTCAGGCTCTTGATAGGTATAGTTGATATTCCAAAGAAAATTATTCAACTGCTGAGTAAGTGATAGTTCAGCGCCTTTAATTTTGGCTTTATCTATATTGCTTGGAACATAGTTCCCCGATGCATTTGGTGCCCATGCGATCATGTTTTCAATTTCATTATGGAAAGCGTTTAGCTCCCATTGAACATTGCTGACCACGCCCTTGAAACCAACTTCATAGTTTTCAGATTCCTCTGGAACCAATGTCGGGCTTTCACTTCCTGGCCAATACAAATCATTGAATGTCGGGGCTTTGAATGCAGTGCCATAGCTGACATAAGTTTGCACTGCATCATTGAAGCGATATCCTAAAGTTGCGCTTCCAGTCGTATGATTACCAAACTGCTCGTTATCTTCCTGACGGACTGCACCTTGCACATCGAAGTTACCAAATGAACCTAGATATTGCGCAAAATAAGCTTTGTTATCACGCTCTTTAACTGCATACGCTTTAGTACCTGAGACTTCATCATTCTGATAATCAAAGCCAAGCATCAATGTATTTTGCTGATTAAAGTTCAATGTATTCAGCCAAGATAAACTATCTCGCTGGGTGTTAATCACTGATGGATAGCCATCTCGGCTATCTAACTTGTCTTCAGAGCGACCTAACTTGACTTGTGTTGTCCATATATCAAAAGGCTTATAGGTAGCACCAATGCTGTAAACATTTTGCTCGATTTTACTATGCACATTTTTTGCATCAATATAAGGAGAACCCCAGTCATCCCTATTATCATATTCATTTTCACCATCAACGACTAAGACACTTGCATCAACATCAAATTGATCATTGAATTTATGCCCCATACGCAGAGATGCTGACTTATTTTCGTAGCCATCTTTATCCAAGTCATTAGATTCATTAATATTTGTCGCATCAATGCCTTGAGTTTTCGTTCCTGCAACATTCAGAGTTGCCCAAGTATCATTTTGGCGAATATTTAAACCAACATTCCCTTGATATGTTTCATGTGAACCATAGGTAAAAGATGCAAAAGGCTTCACCCCATTTTGCGTCCCTTTACGGGTAAAGATTTGAATTACACCGCCAATGGCTTCTGAACCATATAAGCTTGAACGCGGACCACGCAGAACTTCGACACGCTCAATTTGATCAATGGGGAAATGCTCAAAAGCCGTTTCACCAAGCGTTGCAGAACCCACTTTTTGACCATCTACCAAGACCAATGCATGGCGATTGCCTGTACCGCGAATAGAAACACTGGTTGTTTTCCCTAAACCACCAGTATTGCTATATGTTACGCCCGGCACTGTACGAAGCAATTCTTGCAAAGAAGTAAATTGCTTGCGTTCAATTTCTTCACGGTTGATTACGGTGACTGCCGCCAAGGTTTTTTGTGCGTCTTGCTCAACAATATTGGCAACCGTGTTGGTAATCACTGGCAGTTGATAAACTTGGTCTGCTGCCATCGCAGCAGAAAGTGGAGATAAAACAAAAAGTGACCCGAGTAGAGTCTTAGAAAAAGAATGCATGCTGTATTCCCCGATCGCACCGCCCGTGCGAATAATAAAATGGATAACGCAGGGGGATTCAGGGTCAGCAATGCAAGGCCAATATTGGCGCAATGATGCAATCCCGCTATAACGCCCGCCGCATTATGTATAGGTCTGCATCAGGCCGGTCTCCGGACTTAAGGATTTATCGAAATAAAGCCTATTCACCGTTGCGGGGGCAGTGTCAGATAACAACAGATCTATACTGCTGGACTGACTTCCCAGTTTCACTTCTCAATTAAGGAAGCACCTGAAGCATGGGCAGATTAGTTTCTGCCCCACAGCAAGTCAAGCTGTATATGCAGCTATCTTAAAATGCCCGACGGATTCGATTGTTCGATAAATCGGAGTTCTCTATACTTAAACCATTCACAACAGTTGGCATGGGAAGTTTCTACAACACTGCCCCCGCAACGGTGCGCAAGCGAAACCTTGCCAGTCCGATACCTGCCGACCGTGTTCTATCACTCAATCATTTACGTGGGGTAAATGCATGGAGCTTTGTATGCCTTTTCCTTTTCAGCCGACTGCGCTTGCAGCTGGCATATCTGCGCTTTGTATTTTTAACTCCGAAATGTCTGTTGCAGCGGATTCCATTACACAACCTAGAATGGACACCATTGTCGTCACAGCAACACGTTCTGCAGAAAAATTGGAAAATGTGCCAGCACGTATTTCCATTATTGATGAGTCGCTCATAGATCAATCACCAATTGCATCATTTCCACATTTATTAATGAGTGATGCTTCTATCAATATGGTGCAGCTGGGTGGCTATGGACAACAAGCTTCATTTTTTTTACGTGGCACAGAGTCAGACCACACTTTGGTATTGCGTGACGGTGTCCGTTTAAATAATGATGCCAGCGGTTTAGCGCCAAATAATTTTATAGATACCACAGACATTAAGCAGATTGAGGTTTTAAAAGGCCCAGCATCTGTCCTTTATGGCACCAATGCCATTGGTGGTGTGGTACAAATCATTAGCAAAACCCCTGAAAAAAATGCAGCTTTTATCAGCGCTGAAATAGGTGGAAATCAAACCTATAAAAGTACTGTCGGGGTAGACCTAGCCAAGCAAGGTTTTTATGCGCAAATTCGTGGACAGCGTTTAGAAACCGACGGCACATTGATTCATGAACATGAAAATGCCAGAGCTTCTAGCTTTAATCAAAAAGGCGTGTCTACCAAATTTGGCTATGAAGAAACACGCTTTGGCACTTCATTGGATTATTCTGAAAACCAAGGTAATGCTCAATATGAGCAATACAGCTGGAATTCACTGCAATATGAGCAAAAGTCGCAAGATTTTAAAAATCAAATTGCAACCCTGAAGTCACACTTCAACCCCACAGATCAGCTGACCCTGAATGCTCGCGTGTCTTATTTTAAAGATGAGTTGGAACAGCTCAAAATCTTTGAACAGACCCATTATGAATCCACTGAATATGAACTGACCGCAAAACAGCAAATGACGCCGTCTCAGAACATCATTGCAGGCATCACCCATCGGCAGCTAGAAACATCAACGCTAAAAACTGCAGAGTCTTTTCATCAA
Organism: Acinetobacter sp. YH16042; assembly: GCF_013417245.1. Lineage (NCBI taxonomy): Bacteria > Pseudomonadati > Pseudomonadota > Gammaproteobacteria > Moraxellales > Moraxellaceae > Acinetobacter > Acinetobacter sp. YH16042. The sequence goes on along the minus strand of NZ_VPEJ01000018.1, from coordinate 32,897 downwards.
GACTTAAACAGTACGGGTTATTATCTACAGCACCAATATCAAACTGATAAATTAAAAACTCAAGCGGGTATTCGTCGTGAAGACCATGAAAAATATGGTCAACACACGGTCGGACAAGTTGCTGCGCGTTATTTTTTCACGCCGTTGTTTAGTAGCTATGCCAATATTGGTACAGCATTTAAAGCGCCAACCATGAACGACTTATATTATGGCGACTATGCAAACCCTGACTTAAAACCCGAAGAAAGTCAATCCTATGAAATTGGGCTAGACCTACAAATGACACCACAACTAAAAACTGGTTTGTCTATCTACAGAACTGAAATTGATAACCTTATTGATTCTGATCCCAACAATAACTGGAAGTTTGCCAATATTGATGCAGTGACCATTCAAGGTTCAGAAGTCTATGTGAATTGGAGCAATGAGGCATTTTTTACAAAGGCCAGTTATAGCTACAATCAAGCAAAAAATGATAAAACAGGTTTGGATTTGAGCCGCCGCCCACGTCAAAAACTGGCATTGTCAGCTGGTTGGGCTGATGAACATTATGGGCTGTCAACAACACTGAGTGCGAACAGCCATTCAGACAGCAGTAATTATGATGAGGATGTGATCCCTGGACATGCTCAGATTGATTTCAATAGTTATTACCAACCCAACGAGCAACTGCGCTTCTTTGCCAATATTCAAAATGTCGGCGATGTTCAATATAAAACGGCTTCTGCTGGCAATTTCGACGGCAAATTCTATTTAAATGGCGGCCGTTTGGCTTCCTTTGGCATCACAGTTAGATATTAATTTCACACTGATTTATTCAACTTTTAATCAAAAAATGGACAATTAAAATGGGCCACCGCTTAAGTAAAATTTATACCCGCACAGGCGATTCAGGTACGACAGGTCTTGGCGACGGATCACGCGTAGCCAAAGATGATTTACGCATTGAAGCCTTAGGAGATGTCGATGAACTCAATTCAAGCATTGGTATTCTGCGTTCGCACATCGCACTAAGCAGTATTGAAGACAAAGCGGCTTGGGATAAATCGCTCAGCCTGATTCAGCATTGGTTATTCGACCTTGGCGGTGAAGTTTGCATTCCAAACTTCAACTTGGTACAACCTGTGTCAATTGAGTTTTTGGAAAATGACATTGACCGTATGAATGAAGCACTGCCAATGCTCAAAGACTTTATCCTGCCATCAGGAACATTGGTGTGCAGCTTTGCCCATCAAGCGCGTGCAGTTTGCCGCCGTGCAGAACGTCGTTTAATGGCTGTACATAACCGTGACCAGAACATTCAAGCACCGTCATTGCAGCTACTTAACCGACTCTCTGACTGGTTATTTGTCGCATCGCGTACATTACAACGCGCTGAAGGTGGTTCTGAGGTGCTGTGGCAGAAAAATATTAACGACACGATTGATCAATAAGTTTTGGATTCAAAAATTGCTCAAATCCTTTGACCAATTAAAAGTCTATTTTACATTGAAATAAATCGAAACATTTCGTCCGATCATTCTTGTATTTCAGGATGATCGGATCAAAATAATAGTGTCATCTCCCTGTCATGCTTACAGGACACTATGTTTTTATCTTTCAATTTTGCAGGCCCTTTATGCGCATAATCGGACACCGTGGCGCTCGTGGCGAAGCACCTGAAAACACCCTTGGTGGTTTTCAATATATTCAAGACTTAGGGATTCGTGCTGTCGAATTTGACGTTCGGCAACTTAAAGATCGTGCCCTAGTGATCATGCATGATGACCAATTTATGCGAACGACAGGTCAAGATAAACATCTATATGAATGTAGTTCACAAGAGTTAGAACCCTATAACCATGCAGTGACATGGTCAGAATGGAATAAAGTTGAGCCGACGCCACTGCTCGAACAAACGCTCAAAATTATTCATAACTTCGATCATATTGAAGTCGAAGTGAAAGCAGTGAAGACACAGACTGAAGCTGAAGCGCTGACTGAAACCTTGGAACAACAGCTCCAAGGTTTCGAACATTCCGCGGTGATCACCAGTTTTGACCCTAAAATTCATCTTGCTTTGCAACAAAAAAAATCCGGTTTCAAACGCGGGCTACTGGTTGAAACGGACGTAAAATTTAAAGCGATTGAACAAGCACTTGAATTAGGTTGTATCCAAATCGGTTGGATGAACCAACTCGCCAATTCAGACATTATTCAGGCCACGCAGCAGGCAAAATTAAATGTGAGCGTATGGACTGTCAACGACGTTGATCGTGCTAAACAACTTAAAGATTGGGGCATTAACGGCTTAATTACCGACTATCCTAAATTAATGATGCAGCATTTTTAATGCTGCTTTATTCCCCTAGTTTTATGTAATTCAGTCTTCGATCAACACGTGGCTTTTTCAACTGGCCTATTTTCGTTCTAAAACCAACACGGTTTGACCCCGACTGTTTTGCATTGTCATCTGTTTCGCTTGAATTTGAAACTGTGTTGCGGCTTGCAATGCATCTGAAAGTTCAGCCTCTTGAGCCAAAGCCGAATCACAACTGAAATAGCCTGCTCGCGCATTCAAATCAATGCTGTGTTTTAAGGTATCAATCACATAAGTGCCACTGATGTTATTACATCCCGTATTGCCTTGAATTTGGCGAAATTGTGAACTGAACTGCAAATAAGGTTGATGATGAAAGAACTTGGCTTTTTGCCCTGCAATTTGCACAATCGTCCATGGAATATCTTGTATCCCATCATTCATGCGAATGACTTTTAATGGCTGTTCAACACTGTTGCCATGTGACTTCCCTTGTGACTTTGTAGTCACCTTCTGCGTTGGAGAACTTTGACAGGCCATGAGTCCTAGACAACTGATCAGAAAGCCGCCACAGATACAGTGTTTGACAAAAAATTGCGGATTATTTTGACGATTTTGCTGTTTTTTTAGCATCTTTTTTACCCCACAAAAAGTCAAATAACTTCAGTCGTATTATGTTACTGTTTAGAACAATACAACTGTACAATAACAGTGGTGAAAACGGGTTTTCCCGTGCTACTATTCTGTACGTTTAAAATCCCTTAAAAAATTAATGGGATTCGTCCTATCTATACCTCCCAAGGTTTCAGGAGTGCTGTTGGAGATGAATGCTCCCCTACCCAAAGCCCCAATGAACTGGATTGCTATTTTTGCATTGGTGTTTTTACCTATTGTCGCAGTTATTGCAATTCCGTTATATGCCATTAATCATGATTTTAGTGCCGCTGCTTGGATCAGTATGTTTGTTTTACTGGGTGTCAGCAGTTTAGGTATTACCGCAGGTTATCACCGCTTATGGGCACACCGTGCTTATGAAGCAACCTTGCCTTTAAAAATCATTTTAATGCTCATGGGTACTTTTGCTGTTCAGAACAGTATTTTGTTCTGGGCTTCAGGTCACCGTACACATCACCGTCATGTAGACGATATTGACCAAGATCCATACTCGATTAATCGTGGTTTCTGGTATGCCCATATCGGGTGGATGCTTCGTGATTATCCAGCAGCAGAACCGAACTACAAAAACGCGCCAGATCTTTTAAAAGATAAAGTCGTTTTGTTCCAAGATAAATACTACATTCCACTGGTGATTGCTGTGCATGCAGCGATTTTAGTGCCAATTGGTTGGGCTGTTGGCGACATGTGGGGCGTTCTATTATTGGGCGGTTTAATGCGTCTAATCTTGAGCCATCATGTGACGTTCTTTATTAACTCACTGTGCCACATGTGGGGTAAACGTCCATATACTGACGAAAATACCGCTCGTGATAACTTCTGGCTCGCTATTGCTACTTGGGGTGAGGGTTATCATAACTATCACCACATTTTCCAATACGACTACCGTAATGGTGTGAAATGGTGGCAATACGATCCAACAAAATGGTTAATTTGGAGCTGCTCTAAATTAGGCCTTGCCAAAAATTTACGCCGTATTCCTAGCTTTAATATTAAAAAAGCTGAGTTGGCTATGAAGTTCAAGTATGCGGAACAAGACCTTGCGATCTATGGTCTCAACATGACCGATGATATTGCGACCGCTAAGCAACGTATTTCTCAAGAATATGATGCGTTTTCGCAAACTTTGAATGACTGGGCAAAATTAAAAGAACAGGAAATTCAAGCGAAGAAAACTGCAGTTGCTGAAAAAATTCATCAGATGGATGACAAACTCAAACTTGAATTCCTACAAGTTGAACAGCGTTTGTCACAGCACCGTGAAGCATTGAATCAATTGATGCGTAATTTGAAAAAGAAAACTGCTTAATTCTTTTAAGCCTCTCAAATGTAAAGCCTCCCTTGTGGAGGCTTTATTGATTTTAAGCTACAGTTTTTCTATCTGGTCTTTGCTATAGTTCCAACATAACTTGAATTTTTTAAAGATCATTATGCAGTTCAATGCCCGCTATAACACCCTGCCGCCTCGCCTGTACCACCATCAACAGCCTGTACCCTTAAAAGGCACAAAAGCTGGGCATTTTAATGCGGCTCTTGCAGATGAGCTGCAATGGTCTGAGACAGATAAACAGGCTTGGGTTGAAATCTGCAGCGGTCAAAAAACCTTTGCTGAATTTGAACCTTTGGCCATGGTCTATGCAGGTCACCAGTTTGGACAATGGGCCGGCCAATTGGGCGATGGACGCGGCTTATTGATTGGGCAAATCATCGATAAACATGGGCAAACCATTGACCTGCACCTTAAAGGTGCCGGCTCTACGCCTTATTCACGCATGGGCGATGGTCGTGCAGTATTGCGCTCGACTATTCGTGAATATTTGGCAGGACATGTGCTGAACAGCTTAGGTGTTGCATCGAGTAATGCAGTGGGTTTTACCAGTTCCGAGCAAGGCGTGCAGCGTGAAAAGCTCGAGCTCGGCGCGATGATGCTGCGTACATCTGACTGTCATATCCGATTGGGACATTTTGAATGGATCAATCAATATCAGGGTGATTTGCTACCTGAATTCACGCAAAAATGTATTGAGTGGCACTACCCTGAATGCTTGGATGCCGTACAACCGATTTTAGCTTTTGCCACTCAAGTCATTCAGCGTACCGCAGTGATGATTGCCAAATGGCAGCTGATTGGTTTTGCGCATGGCGTGATGAATACCGACAACCTGAATATTACAGGTTCAACTTTGGACTTCGGCCCTTATGGCTTTATGGAACGTTTCCGTCCAAATTGGATCAACAACCATTCGGATTACCAAGGCCGCTATACCTATCAGCAGCAGCCGAGCATTGGGCATTGGAATTTATGGCAATGGCTGAATAATCTCATTCCGCTCTGCCCTACGGACTATGACAAAGAACAGTGGAAAGAAGATTTAGCTAAGTGCTTAGAGCATTTTGAACTGACCTTCTTGGAACATTATAAATTGGGCTTAGCTCAGAAAATGGGTTTGCCAAGTTTTCATAAAGACAGCTTTGACTGCGCCATGGCCTTTTTGCGTATTCTGCAAAGTGAACAGCTGGATTACACGCAAAGCTTTATTCGTCTGCAAAATCATGAATATGAAGCCATTAAAGATGACTGTTTAGACCGTCGCGCATTTGAAGGTTTCTTGGCCCAATATGAAAGCATCCGTGCGCATCAGGACACCGATGCTTTAGATGCTGAAATGGCAAAGGCCAATCCGCAATATATTTTGCGCAACCATATGGCGCAAAAGGCGATTGAGCTAGCTGAACGCAATGATTTTTCAGAGGTAGAACGTTTATTTATATTACTAAGCCAGCCTTATCTGAAACAGCCTGAACTGGAAACAACAGAAGATTTAGGCCCCTTGCCAAGTGATGTGCCTGAAGTGATGGTGAGCTGCTCGTCTTAAACATTTATCCACAAATTCATGCATCAATCGAAGCAAAATTGTGGATAATTTAGACATTATCCACAATACCGAAATGGATGGACTGTAATGCCGTCCATCCTCTAAAAAATAATGACAAGAAAACGTATCGCTATTTTTAGTTTCGCTACCCTCTTCTGTATTGTGGCGGCCTACCTTGCCTATCAAAAATTTGAAAAATATCTACCTACACCTACCAATGTACTGGCCTTTCCACCTAAATTAAGTGATTTGCAAATTCAAAAAATTCGCACAGAAACGCCGATCGACAGTATTCAAGTACATAAAGCTGAGCGTTATTTAGAGTTAAAACATCAGGATCAGGTCATTCGGCGTTACCCGATGCGTCTGGGTTTTCAACCGCTTGGACATAAAGTTCAAGAAGGTGATGGCAAGACGCCAGAAGGAACTTATCATATAGATTGGCGCAATCCGCAAAGCGCATTTTATAAATCTTTGCATATCTCTTACCCCAATGCGGCCGATAAACAGAAGGCTAAAAATCTAGGGGTTTCTGCAGGTGGTGACATTATGATTCATGGTTCGGCGACCAGTTTACAAATAAAAGCTGCACCACAACTGATGACGTATTTCCCACAAAAAGATTGGACTTGGGGCTGTATTGCAGTGCGCAATATTGATATGGATGAAATTTGGCAACTGGTGAATAATGATACAGCGATTAATATTCATCCTTAGGCTTTAACGCTCAGGCTTATTTTTGGGTATCCCCTATGATTGCATTACATGCTGTAGCTGCGAAGACAGCCTTAGCCCTGCCAGAAACCACATGCAGCCAGCCTTTTGGTGAAGGCTGTGATGTGTTTAAAGTGATGGATAAGGTTTTTATGCTGAGTTTTCATTTAGAAGGCAAAGCAGCTATCAATTTAAAAGTGCTGCCAGACAATGGCGGAATGCTTAAAGATATTTATCCCTTTATTCGTGCGGGCTGGCATATGAATAAGCAGCATTGGATTTCTGTTTTTACAGATGAAGAATTAGAAGAAGAACTTCTGCAAGATTTGGTGCTGAACTCTTATGAATTGGTGGTATCGAAGTTAAACAAAGGACAGCGGCAGAGGATTGAGCTCCTCCAACGTCTATAGCTTAATTTTTAACTATTATTTTCTAATTCAAAACTCAAAATAAAAACAGCACCTCACTGATCTAAAATCATTTCAAATCAAATTGGAAAACAGTCTGCCTGTTTTGAACAAAAAATTAAAAAAATGGAAATTTTAATCGATCACTCTCCAATTAAAGTTAGAATCATCCAAAATTAAATGATTAGCTATTTTATTTATGCAATTCAGACACGATATCAATGGATTACGGGCCATAGCCGTATTGGCCGTTGTACTATTTCACTTTAATCCACAATGGCTAACCGGCGGCTTCGCAGGCGTCGATGTTTTCTTTGTCATCTCAGGCTTCTTGATGACCGCCATTATTTTTAATGGCATAGAAAAAAACACATTTAATCTATTTAAATTTTATACAGCGCGTGCAAACCGAATTATTCCTGTTTTAGCCACAATGTCTATCATTTTAGTCATATTTGGCTGGTTCTATTTAGCACCAGTTGATTACAAGGATTTAGGACGACAAGTCGAAAAAAGCTCTTTCTTTATTTCCAATATTCTTTTTTCAAAAGGCAGTGGCTATTTTGATACTGCTGAACACACAAAATGGTTATTACACACATGGTCTTTGTCTGTTGAATGGCAATTTTATATTGTTTTTCCACTTATCATTTTGTTTTTAAAAAAATATTTAAACCTTCATAATTTAAAACGCGTGGTGTTTTTGCTCTTTTTAGTCAGCTTTATTTATTGTATTTTTGCAACCTATAAAGACAGCAAAACTGCCTATTTTCTACTAACAAGTCGCGCATGGGAAATGCTCATAGGTGGTTTAGCATTCCTCTATCCTTGGTCACTAAAAAACAAAAAATCACAGCTCATGACACAATGCTTAGGACTCGTTCTGATTCTAGCATCGTATATCTTTATATCTAGTGAAACACTTTGGCCGGGTTATATGGCCCTTATTCCTGTATTTGGTGCTTATTTAATTATTGTGAGTAATCATCAGCAAAATATATTGATTAATAATCCAATTTTTAACCACGTTGGAAAATGGTCATATTCAATTTATGTCTGGCATTGGCCCTTGGTTGTTTTGGGTTTCTATCTTGGCCTCGAAAATTGGTGGATATACGGAATCCCTCTGTCAATTTTATGTGGCGTCTTAAGTTATCACGCTATTGAAAAGATTCATTTCCCACGCTATTCATCTTGGAAAAAGCTTTATAAAGTGAAAGCAATTTATCTCGCTTTATTCCTTTTAGGCGTCGGCCATTTCATCAAATCTAATGATGGTGTCGATTCTCGACTTCCAGAAGTAGCTAAAATCGCAAATGAAGAAATCAATAATACCAATCCTTATGATTGTGACCAACAAGAGTTGCATGAATGTATTATAGGAAACCCAACTAAAATTAAAGCCATTGTTATTGGAGATAGCCATGCTGATGCAATGACCACCTCTGTGGCAACCACTTTTAATTTGAAAGCTGACGGTATCATTTCATTTACAACTTCTGCCTGCCCATTTATTCCCAATCTACAGTTTTACAAAGATAAAAGTCCTTGCCCAGAAATTAATCAGAAACGCTTAAACTTAATTGCATCCAAAAAATATGAAAATATTCCAATGGTTTTCATTGCAAGGTACCCAAGCTATTTAATTGGAGAAAATGACCCTGATATCATGGATGCTAAGAGTTCTAAACCTATTGTTTATTTTGATGATAATCCAAACATCACTCAAAAGAATCGAATGATTTCATTTCAAAAGAATCTAACTGAAGTTTTGTGTCAGACCTCTAAGACCAATCCTGTTTATATCGTGCAACCCATTCCAGAAGTTGGTTTCAATTTACCGCAAAGAATCATTAAGAATGTATTCTACAAGCGTAATGAAAAAATATTTATTTCACACGACACATATTTAAAAAGATCAGGAGAGATTCGCAAAATTATTCAAGAAAGTGCAGAGCAATGTCAGGCCAAAGTCTTAGACCCTGCATTACATCTATGTAAAGGAAATGAATGTATTTCTGAGTATAAAGGACGCCCGATTTATCGTGATGGTAATCACTTAAGTGAATATGGAAATAAGCTTTTAGTTCCAATGTTTAAAGAAGCCCTCAATCCATAAAAAGTGAAAGTACGCCTAAATGACTTTAATTTTTTGAAGTCATTTAGGTGAATTTAAAACTAAAATTTAAAATCTTTTCTGCTTCCATTATTAAATATTTTAATATAATTCAAATAAATAAATAGACTTAATGTAGTATGCTTCATTTTTATTACCATCCATTAGGTAATAAATCGATCATCATGAAATTCATGAGTAGCAATGAGTGTTAAATAGGTATAAGACTTACTCGCCACTTGATCATCCACTTTAAAAAATTCTTGATAGATTCCCCCCGTCATTTGACTCCACAGACACCAAAAACATAAGAATCCTAAAGTACTTGAAACTCCTGCTAAAGCAAGCTCCTTTGATAGCCCAAAGAAACTTAAAGCAACCAAAGTAAAACTAAGATTTAACCCAGCGAGAATTAGGAGAGTTAATTGATAAATTATTCATTTTACTTATCATTCAAGAAAATAAATGAAATTTATTGATTCTAAAATCAACACAAATCACATATTTTAACTTACATTTTAATTACTTAAATAAACCAAATTATTAATTCAAGCAATTTAATAAAACTCTTTCAAAATCGTTGTTAAACAACTTTAAACCAAGAATTTAAAACTTCAAAAGGCTCTTCCCTAAGCCTTCATGGTATTAAACCTTCTTTGCTTGCATCACTTTAAACAGCACATACAGCAGTAAAATCCATAGCGGCTGCATCAACACCGATAGCATAAAGCCCTGATTCCACATGATGTACAAAATCATCAGCATGAACACTAAGACAAAGTAGTTGGTAAACGGTGCAAATAAAGCAGGAAACTTGGTCTGTATACCCTGCTGCTGCATCGCTTTTCTAAACTTCAAATGAATCAAGCTGATTAACATCCAATTCAGCACCGCAGCACTCACCACGATATAAATCAGGTAACTTAAGGCTTTTTCAGGCAAGAAATAATTCAGCAGCACGCAACCAAAAATCAGCAAAGCAGAAAATAAAACCGCGGCAATCGGCGTGCCGTGTTTATTTACCTGTTTAAACGTTTTTGGCGCATTGCCCTGTTCTGCCAAACCGAGCAGCATGCGGCTATTGGCATACATACCGCTATTACAGACCGAAACGGATGCCGTCAAAATAATAAAATTCAGCAAATGCGCTGCCCAATCAATCCCCATCTGATTAAAAATCATCACAAAAGGACTATGATCCAAACCACCAAGTTTCAACTGATTCCACGGCACTAGCGACAGCAGTACCGCCAAAGAACAGATATAAAATAAGAACACGCGGATCACCGTTTGATTTACGGCTTTGGGAATGTTTTGATCTGGATTTTCAGTTTCAGCCGCCGCCATGCTGATCAGCTCAATGCCACCAAAAGCAAACATCATAAAGGCCAGCATATAAAATAGGCCATCAAAGCCATGCGGAAAAAAGCCGCCATGTACCCATAAATTACTAATCGAAGCCGTAGAGTCTGCGCCTGCTGTAAGTAGCAGATATACACCAAAAACAATCATAGCAACAATCGCCACAACCTTAATCATCGACAGCCAAAATTCAGATTCTGCATACAGTTTGACATTGGCTAAATTGGCAAGGGTAATCACCATAAAAAACACCAGAACTGAAACCCAAGCAGGCACATGTGGCCACCAATAATTGACATATTTGCCTATCGCGGTCAGCTCGGTCATCACCACTAAAATATACAGAATCCAGTAGTTCCAGCCCGTTAAAAAGCCCGAAAACTTGCCCCAATATTTAAAAGCAAAATGACTGAATGAACCTGTGACTGGCTCTTGTACAATCATCTCACCCAACTGGCGCATAATCAGAAAAGCAATCAAGCCACCAATCAAATAGCCCAAAATAATCGATGGCCCTGCAGACTCAATAATATGCGCAGAACCTAAAAATAGCCCTGTACCAATCGCCCCGCCCATAGCAATCAGCTGAATATGGCGGTTCTTTAATCGGCGCTGTAGTTGAGGCATTTCGCTGCTCACAACATGTTCTCATCTTATAAAAAAGTGGATTGTAGCCTGTGCATCCGCTAAGAACTACATCTTGATATCCAACAATTTTAACTTAAAGGTATTTTTACAGATCAGATGAGCATCAAATGTAAAGTTTTATTGATTGGTTTAAATAACTTAGGTCAAGACAATCTTTTGCCTATTTTTTTCAAATTTATACTTTTATTGAATATTTTTGAGGCTTCATCACACAGCAATATGCCCTACATCATAAAAACAGCGCCCAATTGAGCGCTGTTTTAAAAGCGAATCCGCAGTGATTGATCACTTATATGTAACTTACTGATGTTACGCAGTAACACCAGAAGTGCAATTTGATTCAAATAAAACAGCGATACGCGGTAACGTCATCCGCAAGTGTTTGAGACAGGACTACTTCTAATCAAAAATGTTTTTGCGATGCTTTGAATAATTTGACGGTAGTGAACGAGTTTTGCGGATGACAATGGTTTTGGGTACTTTTGCCGAAACAAAAGTACCTCCAGCCGAAGGCTAATCCCTTTATTCAATCCTTAGATGTAAGACTCCGTCGAATAGACTTAAAAATCATTTTAAAAGTGCATAAGTACTTTTACGTGCGTAACATCAGTAACTTAGATAATTAACATCTATAAGTGCTTATTTACGCTGTGGCTCGTCAGCCCACCGTGCATAACTCTTCGTGCTTTTCAACAAAACGCCCGCTTGTTTTGCAGCGACGCCATTATAGTCCTGAGAGAAACCATCTAAATTTTCATCAAAACTCGCACCATCAAATAATGGGAAAGTTCCGGCTTTTTTCTGAATCACCACATCATCAATCATCCAGCCGCGGAAACCGTTATAAAGTTGATCGACTGTTCTGAATTGGAATTTCAGCTGAACATTGGCCTTGCCTGCATATTCATCTAATGAAATTGCTTCTTGCTGAACAGCAGCTGGTGCAAGGTTAAAACCTAAATTACTGTATGGAATCGGCGCGCGCTCATATGCAGAGGATGGATCTGCCAGCGGGTTTAAACGAGCTAAAGTCTTAAAGCTATTGCCGCCGTCGGTAGAAACTAAAATATTCATCAAGTCGAATCCCTGATTATTTGGATTGACCGACTCAATTTCCCACCATGTTTTAAAGCTTAAACTCAAAGGCGCATGATATTGACTCAGATTAATGACAGGTGAAATCAATTCTCCCCTATTGTCATACTGCGAAGTGCCACCATCAAACTCTGGAGCCGTAGATGAATCACTTAAAGCGCCAATAAAGTTGCCATTTACTTTATCACCATACCAATATGCCGTATTACCTTGCAGTGGCTCAGGCACCTTGCCTTGACTTTGGTCATTCGGCGCTAAGCGTACACGTTGATTCACTTGATTATTACGAATATTGTGACCTTTGTTGAGCAGCTGCCAATCGACATTGGCCACACTAGGCTGTGACCTTGTCCATGCATTGCGAGTAGCAGAGTCCGCTTCAAAAGTTTCACGCCATATGGCATCTGCAGATGTCGTTTCAGGCAGCACTTCAAATTGATAGCCCGATGCAGAAGAAGCAATGACCGTAACTTTTTTCGTAATGGTATTAATTCCTGCACTGCTAATGGTGAGCGTGGCATTTTTTAATGCTTCAAGCAGATCATTGCTCACATTAAATGACAAACTAAAATAACCATTGGCATCGGTCAAAGCACTGACAAATGCGCCATTGGTCGCCGCACCGCCAGATAATGCGACTTGTGCATTCGCCAATGGCTTCCCTTTAAAAATCACTTGACCAGACAATGTTCCGACCACGGCATCATTGACTGGCGCATCACTTAGAGTCTGACAGTCTTGATCTAAACAGTTGAGGACTACATTCAGCACAATGCTCTTATTGGTATTTTTAGGATGGATCAAGAATGCTGAAACTGCAGACTGTCCATTTTTAGTGACCAAAACATAATATGTGCCTGCAGCCAATTTAGGCAGCTTAACGATGCCTTGAGCATTAGCAAGGTAACTTTGACCTTTAAAATGAGTCGCTGTCGGTAAACTATTGATCGGTGGAAATAACTGTTCAGAATCATCCGCTATAATTGTATTCGTTGCTATTTTCAGACTGCCTGCTTGTACTTTTTGCCATTCTTCATCACTTAAAATCTGAATCGACGCAGCATTTAATGCAAGATTATTTACATCCAACAGCGTCAGCTCTTCTACACTTTTTTGTACCATGGCATCGGCAACTGGCTCTGACGGTACGCTTCCTGTCTCATCACGATCACTACCACCACATGCCGTTAAACCCAAGACACCCGTGACCATTATTATTTTTGCAAATGCTATATTTTTCATCTGTTCTGCCCTCTGGCTGTTCCATTTTTAAAAATTGTTATGTCTACATTGAACTCTGCCAGCCCAAACATACTGGTCAATATTCAAGCAAAATAATACCCAATTTCCACTAAATGCGCAAATTTCACATTTTATGTTTTTATTGCTTTGTTTTTCTTGTTTTTAAAATTAATTTAGCTAGGTATGTACAAAAAAACAGGCCAAAGCCTGTCTTTTAGAATTTACAATCTATGTTTTAATCTTCTGGATATTCAAAACGGTAGCCAACGCCATACACGGCTTGAATCCACTCATGACGGTTGCCAGTTTCCGCTGCATCTGAAATCTTACGACGTAAATTTTTAATATGACTATCAATCACACGGTCAGCCACTTCAAAACTGTCTGGGTTAATATGATCAAGCAATTGCGCACGTGAATACACCTGCCCTACATGCTCTAAAAACAACTCAAGTAAACGAAACTCTGTTGGCGTTAAGCTCAACGCTTTTTGTTGATACCAAATACGTTGCTGTGCTTTGTCCATACGGAATAAATCATTCACCTCTGGCTCTGCTTTACGTTCTAAACGACGTAATACCGCTTGCACACGTGCCACCAATTCTTTCGGACTAAACGGTTTGCAGACATAATCGTCAGCACCCATATTGAGCCCCAATACACGGTCAATTTCTTCAGTGCGTGCAGTCACCATAATAATTGGCAGATCAGACTGCTCACGGACTTTACGGCAAATGGTTAAGCCATCCATACGTGGCACCATTAGGTCCAAAATCATTAGACTCGGCTTACGCTGCGTGAAGCTCTCATAGGCTTCTTGACCATCATGAAACATGCTGACTTCAAAGCCTGCAGCCTCTAGATAATCACGCACTAGCTGTGCAAGTTCCACTTCATCTTCAACCAACATGATATGTTTCATGCATGCTTCCTTTTAATATTTCATCTGTTTGGGAAATGTCAATTTGCAACGCAAACCGCCCAATGGAGAATGATCAAAACTCAACTCTCCACCCAATGCTCTAGCTATTTTTACGGATAACGCCAATCCTAATCCTGTACCACCAGTTGCACGCGTACGTGAATCATCCACACGATAGAAACGCTCACCTAAACGTGCCAACTGTTCATCAGTTAAACCAAATGGGCTGTCATCAACATACACGGTCCACTGGGTTTCATCTTGCTCAGTATGAACATGCACTTCACCACCAGCTTCCGTATAACGAATACTGTTACCCAATAAGTTGACCATAATCTGTTTAAAACGGTCTATATCTAATTGTAATGAAGTCCCTTCGCCCATTGCGGTAATTTTCAAATCTGCTTGCTCAAACTTCGGCTTAAAGCTTTCAACCTCTTGGATCACTACATCCCAAGGATTGAGCGTGGTCAAATAACAATTCAGTTGTTGTGCATCGGCTTGTGCCAAATCTGCCAAATCTTTGGTCAATTTTTTCAAACTACTCACTTGATTCAGCATCGAAGTAAAATGCTCTGGCGTTGGCTTACGAATACCGTCCTGCATCGCCTCAATTTGAGCCTGCAACACCGCCAATGGCGTTTTTAATTCATGTGAAGTATCAGCCACCCATTGACGACGTGACGTTTCATGCTGATCGAGAATTACGGCCAACTGATTCAATTCATTCGATAAATCACCAAGCTCATCATTACGGTTCACTGCAACTTGATGTTGATAATTGCCCTTGGTTAATTCACGTGTTCCCATTAACAAACGCTGAATCGGTTTTTTAAAGTATGTTGCCAATAACAATGCTGCAATCAAACTCGCAATAAAACTAAGCACATAAACCAATAATAAATAACGTTTTTGCTTACTAAAGAAGTTAATACTGATCGCATCATCTTGATCGAGGACAGGTTTGAGCCCCAAATATCCCACGATTTGATTATTCACCATAATCGGACGATAAGAAATCTGTTCATCTGTCGGCTCACCCACCACAAATTGGCGCTGTGCATCATATAAAGATAAACGTGAACTCAAGCCCAAGCGGTCAGGCATTTGAATAAACTGTTTTTTACCACCATTGTTGGTATTGTTTTGAGAGGATTGACCGGCATCTTTATCTTTTTCATCCGCATTCGACTCTTTGGGGCGGAACACATTTTGATTCGCGCTTAAAGGAAATTTTAAACCTTCAAAGGGTTGAAACTCAGACGGTAAGTTTTGTTCAAGCCATTTTAGCTCTTCAGTTTTTTGTTCTGCCGTTTGCTGTGGCGTTGCCAACATCGATGCTGCATTCAAACTATGATCTTGGAAATAGCGCTGCTGCAATGCAATGTCATATTGACGACGCAGCCACCACCGAGAGAGACGATCATAGTCATCTGGTGCTGCCTGCCCTTCAATTTGCAGAATCTGTGCCTGAATCGCATTGCCCCAATCATGATAGACCGTATACACATCGGCTAAATTTTCAATGACATGGTCAAGCTTTTGCATCTCGACATCGGCCACATATTTGGTGAAATTACGCTGCATATTCCAATGCAAAACGCCAAGACTTACCGTTGTGATGACGAGCGTCGTCAACAGCACAGTCAGAAACAAGCGTAGGGCAATCGGGATACGACGTATTTTCAAAAGAGAACTCTCATTTTTCTTCTATATTCATTATTGTAGCGAACACGCAACTAAAAAACTCTCCATTGTTTCTACATCTTTATTATTTAATCTTTAACCATCGAAAAAAATATCTAATCTGGTGGGGTAAAGACTATGAAACAAATGACCAAAATGGCTTTAATCGGTGCAAGCGTATTGAGCATGGGTACATTAACTGCCTGTCAATCGACAACCGCACCAAAAGATAACGATCATGGCCGTATGATGAAACAACATCATGGTGATCAAGATCGTCGTATGTCACCTGAGCAACGTGAACATTTTAAACAAATGCGTGCCGAGCAACGTCAAGTGTTTGCTGATATGCAAAAAGCCTGTGATGGCAAGACTACAGGTTCAACAGTTCAAGTAAAAGCTGGCGATAATAGCATTGATGGTACATGTACCATGGTGTTCAAAGCAGACCGTCAAGACATGAAAAAAGCACGTGGTGAACACAAACCAATGCGCGGTGAACACCGTCCAATGCGTGGCGATATGCGTGGTCAGATGCAACGCGGTGAGCCACTGACTGATGCAAAACGTGCAGAACTGACTAAACAGTTTGATCAACGTTTAGCAGAACGCCAAGCGAAGCAACAAGCGATTATGAAAGCATGTCAAGGCAAGACTGATGGCAGTGCAGTTGCCATTAAAGTTGGCGAACAGCAAATCAATGGTAAATGTGAAGTGCGTTTCCAACCTAAAGCCCCTGTTGCCCCAACGCCAGCACCAGTAAAATAATCCAAACTTAGATCGCGATATCATTGCGTAAAAAAGGCACTCCCAGGAGTGCCTTTTTTATTGGACATATCTTTTTACGCTTTTTGACTATTTGTGTCATTCATTTTCAGCCAAAAGTGTTTACACTCAATGCACTTAGCATTTTCAAGGGATATTTCTTTGACTTTACAGTCACCAACAAATCACCCTGAAATGCTTGTACCCAATAAGAAGATGTTGCACGATTAGAACCATTCCAATACGTGTCATTGAAGACACGTTCAAATGTTTATTTAGGATTACTAACGCTGGTAGAAACCAGTATTGAGGAAAACGATATGCCACAATACAAAGCGCCCTTACGTGATATGCAATTTGTTCTGCATGAACTTTTAAAAGCAGAAGATCACTATGCACAACTGCCTGCATTTTCTGACACCGTAAGCCGTGAGTTGGTTGACCAATATCTAGAAGCTGCTGCTGACTTCTGTGAAAATGAACTTTCTCCTCTTAACCAAGTCGGCGACCGTGAAGGTTGTACTTGGAATGATGGCGTTGTCACAACACCAACTGGTTTTAAAGAAGCGTATCAAAAATATATCGAACTCGGTTTCCCATCTCTATCTGCTGAAGAGCAATACGGCGGTCAAGGCTTACCGGTTTCTTTAGGCAATATCATTTCAGAAATGGTGGGTACTTCGAACTGGGCATGGGGTATGTACCCTGGTCTGTCTCACGGTGCTGTCCGCACATTAGAACATCACGGCTCTCAAGAACAAAAAGACACTTACCTGCCTAAACTTGTTTCAGGTGAATGGACAGGTACGATGTGCTTAACAGAATCTCATGCAGGTTCTGACTTAGGTATTATCCGTTCTAAAGCTGAACCACAAGCAGACGGTAGCTACGCAATCTCTGGCGAGAAAATCTTTATCTCTGCTGGTGAACACGACATGGCTGAAAACATCATCCATATCGTCCTTGCTCGTCTACCAGGTGCACCAAAAGGCACGAAAGGTATTTCATTATTCATCGTACCTAAATTCAATGTAAATGCTGATGGCTCAATTGGTGAGCGCAATGCTGTACGTTGTGGTTCGATTGAACACAAAATGGGTATCCATGGTAACGCGACTTGTGTCATCAACTTTGATAACGCAAAAGGCTTCTTGATTGGCCCTGAAAACCGCGGTCTAAACTGCATGTTCACATTCATGAACACTGCACGTATCGGTACTGCTGTACAAGGTCTTTCAGCTTCTGAAGGTGCTTTCCAAGGTGCACTTGCTTACGCAAAAGACCGTTTGGCAATGCGTTCACTTTCAGGCCCTAAAGCACCTGAAAAAGAAGCAGATCCAATTATCGTGCACCCTGCAGTGCGCAACATGCTGCTTACGCAAAAATCATTTGCTGAAGCTGGTCGTGCTCTGGTTTACTTATTATCTTTCCATGCCGATATCGTGGAACAAGGTGCAACGGAAGAAGAACGTAAGTTCTCTGACAACATTTTGTCTCTACTAACTCCAATTGCTAAAGCATTCTTGACTGAAACAGGTTCTGAATCTGCAAAACACGGTGTTCAAGTATTTGGTGGCCACGGCTTCATTTCTGAACATGGTATGGAACAAATTGTACGTGATACACGTATTTCATGCTTGTACGAAGGTACGACTGAAATTCAAGCAATTGACTTGTTAGGCCGTAAAGTATTGGGTACGCAAGGTGCAATGTTGAAAGACTTCACCAAGATCATCCATAAATTTGTTGAAGCTAACAAAGACAACGCTGCCATGAAAGAATTTGTTGAGCCGCTTGCTGCGCTAAACAAAGAATGGGGCGACTTAACCATGCAGATTGGTATGAAAGCAATGCAAAACCCTGAAGAAGTAGGTGCTGCTGCAGTCGATTACCTCTACTTCTCTGGTTATGTGACGCTTGCTTATTTATGGGCTCGCATGGCGCTAGTTGCACAAGAAACTTTAGCTGCAGGAACAACAGATGTTGATTTCTACAATGCAAAAGTAACGACTGCTCGCTTCTACTTCAAGAAAATCTTACCACGCGTTCGCTCTCATGTAGAAGTGATTGCAGGTGGCCTAGATCCTCTTATGGCATTGGATGCAGAACACTTTGCATTCTAATGTGAATATCTAAAACATATTCAAAAAATTGTACTCTTGAGTGCAGAAATAGAGAAAGGACGGTCATAGCATTGGCAGTCCTTTTTCTTTATAAATAGTCCCATAATTTTACTTTGGTCAATTTTCTCCACGCTTTGTGTCGATACAAATTGCCCCAAGTCCACAGATTCAAACAATAAACAGGTGAACGAACATGCCAATTTATAATGCGCCGCTTGCAGATATGAAATTCATCTTAAATGATGTTTTTAAAGCAGAACAATTCTGGCAAAACAACGAAAATCTTGCTCACGTTGATGCTGCAACTGCAGAAGCCATTCTTGAAGAAATGGCAAAATTTGCGCAAAACGTCACTCATCCTTTAAACCGCACAGGTGATGAAGAAGGCGCAACCTATAGCAATGGCAATGTCACGACTCCTGCTGGTTTCAAAGAAGCATTTAAACAATATGCAGAAGGCGGCTGGATTGGTCTAGGCGCAGATGAAGAATGGGGCGGTCAAGGCATGCCAAAAATGCTGACTGTTCTGTCTGACGAAATGCTGTTTGCAACCAACCCATCATTCATGCTCTACCCGCTTCTTTCTGTAGGTGCAGGCATGGCATTAAACAGCTATGCATCACAAGAGCAAAAAGAAACTTATTTACCAAAAATGTATACAGGCGAATGGTCAGGCACCATGTGCTTAACTGAACCGCATGCAGGTACAGATTTAGGTATTATCAAAACTAAAGCCGAACGTAATGAAGACGGTACTTATAACATTACAGGTACGAAGATTTTCATCACTGGCGGTGACCACGACCTTTCTGAAAATATCATCCACTTAGTTTTAGCGAAAACGCCTGATGCGCCTGCGGGCTCACGCGGAATTTCACTATTCATCGTACCTAAATTCTTGGTGAATGCAGATGGTTCATTGGGAGAGCGTAATGCTGTAGGCCCTGGTTCTATTGAACATAAAATGGGGATCAAAGCGTCTGCAACATGTGTGATGAACTTTGATGGCGCGAAAGGCTACCTGGTTGGTAAAGAAAATGAAGGCCTTGCAGCGATGTTCGTCATGATGAACTACGAACGTCTGTCTATGGGTATTCAAGGCCTAGGTGCTTCTGAATTTGCTTATCAAAATGCAGCGCAATATGCGACTGATCGTTTACAAGGCCGTAGCGCTTCTGGCGTTCAATCGCCTGCAAAACCTGCAGACAGCATCTTAGTTCATGGTGATGTACGTCGTATGTTGCTGAACGCACGTGCCAACAATGAAGCGTCTCGTGCATTTGCGGTTTATGTTGGTCAACAACTGGACATTACCAAGTTCTCTACTGACCCAGAAGCAGTCAAAGCAGCCAATAACCGTGTTGCGCTGTTAACACCTATTGCGAAAGCGTATTTAACAGATACAGCTTTCCAAGCAACGCTAGATGCCCAAATGGTCTTCGGTGGTCACGGCTTTATTCGTGAATGGGGTATGGAACAATGTATCCGTGACCTGCGTATCGCACAGATTTACGAAGGGACCAACGGCGTTCAATCTCAAGACTTAATTGGTCGTAAAACCATTAAGTGCAATGGTGAATTCATTGCTGAATATATCCAAGAAATTCGTGATTTTGCCAACAACTTAGATGCCAGCTTGAACTACATCAAAGATGCAACATTAGATGCAGCAGCTGAAGTTGAAGCTGTGACTCAATATGTACTTGAAGCTGCTCGTGAAAACATTGAATTCCCGAACTCAGCAGCAGTTGATTACTTACATGCTGTAGGCCTACTCAGCTTTGCCTATATGTTTGCCCGCATTGCAGATGCAGCAAAAAACAAAGATGGCGAGTTCTACCAAAACAAACTTGCACTGACTCTTTACTTCACGCAGCGTATTTTGCCTGAATTGGCTTTACGCATTGCTAAAGTGAAAGCAGGTTCTGAAGTGATCATGAACTTCTCTGAAGATTACTTTACCAACCAAGCTTAATTAGCCGTACAAAATCAAAAATGCCCGATTTATCGGGCATTTTTTTATTTTACTGCTCTTATTACATAAACACTGAGTGCAACTTTTTCAAAAAATCATAAGCATATTTACTTATTCATAATCTCATAATTCCATTCGATATGTAAAACAAGAATGGAGCTGATCGTCTAGCATTGGAAATGTAGCCCAATGCGTTGTATCTTTATCTTGTTTAAATCCTGCCTTCATTAAGACATTTTGTGATGCTAGATGTTCCTCAGCACAAAAAGATGAAACAACCTTCGTGACATGATTCTGCTTTAAATACTTAATTCCTCCAATTAAAGCCTCAGTCATATAACCACAACCATGAAAATTCCCCCCTAACCCAAAATGTATTTCTCCATGGTTTTCTTGATTGAAGAAATACAGTAAGCCCATCGCTAAATGCGTATTCTTATCACTAATCACCCATGCAAAATCAGGATTGTGTATCGACCAATAATGATCTGCCCACTTTTCTAAAACACTCTTAGTCTGTTGAATCGTTTTATGTGGCAACCGCTGCAGATAACGAGTTGCTTCTATATTCGAAAAATATGTATCAAATAATGAAATTTCATCTCCTAACTGATACTTTCTCAGGCATAAACGTTCAGTTTCAATCATATTGGGCATGATTGTTTAGCCTGTTATTTCATGGGATAAAATTTTTTGATCGACTCCGCCATTTCAGCATTCGACCTTTCCAAAGCTTTTTCCACATTCATTGCATCTATAGCGCTGCGATTTTGACTCACTTTAAATTTCCCGATCATCGACTGAATATCGATTTCAATTGCTACAATTTTTTCCAGTTGTTCCGCAATAAAATCATGAGGCGCATCGCCCATTTTCCATGGCACGGGTTGGCTTGCTTCATGTTGTCGAGTCAACCGAGCCAGAACCCCTCGTAAATATTTTTCATCGTCAACTTTACGAATTGTGCCTTTGACATGCACCACACGGTAATTCCATGTCGGCACAACGCGATGATGTTCCTGCTTGCCGTCATACCAATTTGGCGAAATATATGCTTCGTCGGCATGAAAAATCACATAGGTTTGTGCTGACTGATTTAGCAATTCAAACATTGGATTGGCCTTAGCAATATGACCGCGTAATATACCCAATTCGCCTGACTCAGTGTCATATTCTAGTGGTAAATGATTCACTTCCAACTCACCATTGGGTGCCGTCAGTATTACTGTCGCCAAAGCATGCTTACGCATAAGATCAATCAGATCAAGGAGTTCATTCTGTTTAAAATGCGTTGGTTGATACATCGTCGCTTCATTCTTATAGGACAAAATTTAAGCTCAAACTTAACATTAAAGACTTTATTTAACCTAAAAAATATTTTTGTCATATGCGCTTCATGTGCATGAAATTTGCTTGGTATTTAATGACTTGTTCTTGATTGAATATTCACGCAATTTACACAGGAGGAAGATATATGACACACCGTGATCCTAAAGTAGAAAAAATTGAAGCCCTCCTCGACCGACTTGGCAATCTTGCTGTAGAAGGTTTTCATTATCTTGCGCTGTTTGTCATCGGCTGTATGATCTTATGGTCTGCGGGTCATACCATTTTTGAAATTATTACAGTTAAGCAATTCGCCACGATTGACGATATTTTATTATTGTTTATTTACCTCGAACTCGGTGCCATGGTTGGTATTTATTTTAAAACCAACCACATGCCTGTTCGCTTCCTGATTTATATTGCTATTACTGCCCTGACCCGTTTACTGATTTCGGACATTCAACATGACCATAAAGCGGATATGGGCTTGGTCATTACTACAGGTTCGATCCTCATCCTTGCTGTGGCCATTTTGATTGTGCGCTATGCCTCTTGGACATATCCTTCGGTTATTCGAGATAAGCATTCCGAGAAGCCACTGCCTGAAGGAAAAACCCCACGTCCGCAAGATGATGAGTTAGCTTAGTCTTATTAAAGCCCCTCTTTTTTAAGGAGGGGTTTGGGGAGATTAAATTACCGATTCGGCACTAATACATAGCGACCATTTTCAAAGATCCAATACATGCCACTTGGGGGTGCTGGTAAACCAATCCGTTTCCAATCGCTGATAAAGGTATAGGTCGAACTGGAAATACTGGCACTCGCAGGATCGCCATTGACCCAACTATAGCTTTGTGAATTTTGAGTAATCGTGGTCGGTGCATTGTATTGAATGCTAATGCCACTCTGAGGATACTGCGGATAAGGTCGATTTGGATATTGCGGATAAACCGGCGGACGACTTGGATACTGAGGATAATGTTGAGGATAATTCGGCGCATGCTGCGGATAGCCAGGCCGATTCATCGACGGTGGACGGTGTTGTGGTTTTGATGTATCTACACCTTGGTAATTTGCCCATTTGTTTTCCGCAAAAGTACTGGCTGAAGCACTGATCAGCATCACACCTGCAATCGCATAGAATAATGTGGTTTTCACTTAAGCTCTCCTCAACGGTTTATACGCTCAGTATAAATTCCATTGTAGGAGAAAAAATGGATAAAAATCCATCAAATGCAATAATTTGTTAAATCATCCACCCGATTCGGATCAGCAGATGATGCACTCGATTTTCGACGGAATATGCTAAGATGCCTTTTATTTCGTAGTGGATCAACGCTGTGTCTGAATTAAGTTTTGACCGACTTCATCAATTTTTTTCTAAAGTTCCAAGTATTCAAGAACAACTCATTGACTCGTACGGAACCGATGGTAAAACTGCTTGGTGGTTTAAATTTCAAATCAATGTCGACCATCCTTTGGCATGGCAAACTGTTCAAGAGTTGGGTCACGTTTTAAATTATATTTCCAAGAACGAACGTTTACCGACACAGTTTTTACCTGTTTCTCCACCACCGTATATGAATGGTGAAGCCAAACAATTTTTATCATGGGTGATTCAATGTAACCATGCCGATTTTCCACCAGATATCATCTGTGACTGGTTAGAAGCTCGTTTGCCACAACCAGTAGATGATGCCGATAAATGGAAAATCAAAACCGATATTAAAGAATTGGATCAAATGACGGATAAAGATTTAGATCAAATCGTTCCGCCGAATCCTGTACCGAAGAATTAAAACTGATTAAGTTCCTCCTAACCTCCCTTTAAAAAAGGGAGGAAAGTCCCTCTTTAAAAAAGAGGGATTTGGGAGATTAAGACAATTCTAAAAAGTAGATATTCCGCTCCATTCCATAAAGCGATACAACACATATTTCAAGGTCGATTCATCCGCATATTTACTATAATCGACACTCATTTGTTTACCATCCAGATTTGACCAAGCCGTATTGAAGTACTGTGATGCATCTTTAAAAACTTGCGCATCTTTCAGACCAATCACGCGTAAATCCGTTTCTAAATTATAGTTTTTCAAGTTACGCGCCGTGAAATTTGCCGAACCTAAAATCATATCGGCTTGATAAGCAGTTCGTTTTAAAATCATCTTGCTATGGCACTGCTCACCATGGGTATTACACCAACGTACATCAATACCCGCATCATGTAATTCGGATGCTACAGGTCGATTTGGAATGCCATTTTTAGTCCGCCCAAAAGCATCCTTATTCGGATCGAGTAATACACGAACTTTCACGCCACGTTCATGCGCAGCAATGAGTGCCTTGGTAATTTTACGTTCTGACAAGTAGAACATAGCAATATCAATTTCAGTTCCAGCTTTCTTCGCACTATCAATTAAGTCGAGTGTGGCATCATAAATGGCTTTTTCAGTCAGCACTTGAACCTGTGGCTGAGTTTTCGCGGCTTCAACATCTTTAATCACTACAAATGGAATATTGGCTTTGGACATCATGCCTACGGCTTGCTCGGTCTTTAATAGATCAATTGCAGTCATTCCCTTTACAGTCAGGGCAACATTCGAATGTCGCGAACTACCATCATGTGGATTCATAGAGGTGACTAAGCCTTTCCACCCATCTACGGTATCCACCACCAAAGTTTTTCGGTGATTGGCTTTAAAGTTGAAAAGATCCATATAACTGCGGATCGTCACTTTCTCGGTTCCCAATGGGTTCGGTAACCAGCCTTGTTCAGGATTATTGCCAATATCTTGACAGCAGATATACCAAAAACCTGACCATGCTGGGTTGGATGCACGAAGCGGTACCAAATTGGTTTCGATTAACTCAATTCCACCTTGACGCAATTGACGATAATGTTCAGGTTGAATGCCACCATAGACGGAGTTCACTGGATCAGTAATGACAAAAATTTCAACTTGTGGTGATAATCGACGCTTAATAATCAGCGCATCAGTTAATTCTTGCGTAAGCTGCTCATGTTCAAGTTGAGAGTCGCCCACTTGCTGATTAAACAAGAACATATCCATCACAATGGTGGATTGTGCTTCCTCAATCATTTTCAGCATTTCTTTAAAAATGCGATGTTCCTGTTGCTGCTTTCCTTGCGCATCGATATAGGTTTCATCCACTAAAAAGTTCACTTCGGCATGGCGAAGTTTTCCTGTGTAGTTCAGCCCTTCGGGGAGTGATTTCAGCGTGTGATAAGTTGCCGATGCCAAATAACCTAAAACCAATAAACCAATGACCACGCCCACATAGCGACGACGTGACCAATTGAGCTTGTGATGTATTCGTTGAATGATGCGCATAAGAAAAAACCTAGTCTAATGCGCTCAGACTAGGTTTTATTCATTGATTTTTCAAGAGGATTTCTGTGACTTAACCTAGACTTACTTAGAAAAGTCTGTGCAAATTCAATTAGAAACCAAATTCAAGACCGACCGTAAAATTACGACCGACTTGAGGAATATTGGCAAGGAATGACGTGTGAGAATAAACATCTTCATCCAATAAATTGTTGGCTTTGAAATAGACTCGATAATCATTTTGATCTTTCAACTGACCACTATAGGCCACACCCAAGTTCACCATGTTGTAGCCATCTGTTTCACGCTCAAATGCAGTGATTTTGTCTTGTTTGAATACATGTGAATATTCTGCAAGACCTGACCAACCATCGGCAAAGTCAACATCGACCTTGGTTCCTAAGCGCCCTGCAGGCACACGTGGCGCATTTTCACCATCAATTTTGCCGCGTACATAATCACCAAAGACACTGAGTTTATACATGTCATTTACTGCATAACCCACTTGAGCTTCCGCGCCATAGAACTTGGCTTTGTCTTGGGTGTAATCAACTAAGCGGAAGTTTTCAAAATTATCTTTGGTTGCAGCATAAATGTAGTTGTCATACCAGTTGTGATACACATGAACGTGATAATCCAACTGATCTTTTTCATAATGGAAACCTAATTCTAGATTATTAGATTTTTCAACATCTAGATTTTCATTCCCACGTTCATAGGTATTGGTCGCAAAATGCTTGCCATCTGCATACAGCTCTTGCGCCAACGGTAAACGCTCTTGATGAGAACCCACCAAGGACAATTTATAATTGGGTGCAAACGCCCAATTCACAGCACCTGAATAAGAGATGCCATAATCATCATAATCTTTTTGTGCAGAATCGATTTGAATTTTCTGCTGATCGACACGGGCGCCCAGCTCGACATGAAAATCACCAAATTGTTTATGTTCTAAACCAAATACACTCCATTTTTGGGTTTTATTTGGGTTCATCAATGACTCTTCGCCACTGATATTGAGCTTTTGCTGATTGTACTGGGTACCGATTACCCCTTCCCAATCCGCAACTGGGTTATGCACCAACTCTAAACGGCCATCATAGCCCTGACTTTTAAAGGTAGTTGCCGCTGTATCACCTTCAATTTCATCATGTTGATAATCGGTATAACTTGCATGTGCACGGATTTTTTGGAAGCCCGCAAACGGATTCGCAAGTTCGGTACGAAAATCATAACGTTCTGACTTTAAATCGACCCACGGACCAGCAGCATCATGGTCATGATCGTGGTCGTCATGGGCAGAATGGTCATGCTCATCGCTGTGATCATGATTATCATGCCCGTCACAATGCAAATGATCATCATGTGGATGGCAGCTTTCATATTCATGGCTATGACCTGGCAAGCCATATTGATCCTGACGATTCGTATAAGACAGTCCAGCAAAACCACGATCATGAATCCATGACGTGCCCACACTGACATTTTGCCCTTCTGCAAAAGTGTTGCCAACGCGGCGTTCTTTTTCTAATTCACCATCATGATCATGGAAATAATTGGGTGCAATATAGTCATTGGCTTTGCGTTTCGAACCTTCTACACGGATGGCAAATTGCTCACCTAAAGCAGCCGTCACACCGGCACTCGCCAATTTTTCATCACTGCCTGAGTTATAACGAACCCCAACTTGCCCTTCATAACCTTTATCAGGAATAGAGGTAGGAATCTTTTGATCCGTCACATTAACCAAACCGCCAACTGTGCCTGCCGCGTATAACAGTGTTGATGGCCCACGGATCACTTCAATTTGTTTTGCCAAAATCGGATCTACCGTAACCGCATGGTCAGGAGATAAAGTCGAAACATCTGCAGTTTCTGAGGCGTGTTCTAAGACTTTGACACGAGGGCCATCTTGACCACGCAGCACAGGACGACTTGAACCTGCACCAAACTGATTTGAATATACACCCGGCTGTCCGGCTAACGCATCACCAATTGTGACGCCACCTTGTGCAAGGGCTTTATGTTGAATGACATTATCGGCAACAGCAAAATCTGCCGCACTTTGGTTTAAGGGATGGACCTGAACATTAATGGCTTCGAGCTTTTGTACCTGTTGTTCTGGGTCATCGGCATAAAGGTTGGGTGCAATCACTGCAAAAATCGAAACAGTTATTAAATTCTTATGAAAAGACATGTTGGAGAGACTCAAATCAGGCTATTTTTGAATAATGTTATAATATAACATTCCATTCGTTTTGCAATAAAAAACATTCTAATCTGCCCAAATCATATACACTCACCGATACTACATTGTATTTATTCATATATTTATTTTAGTTCAATGCCTTTTACCATATCCCATGCTGTACTCGCACCGCCTATTTCCAAGTTAAGCGGAAACCGCCTGCCTATTGCAGCACTCGCAATTGGTAGCATGGTGCCGGATTTATTCCGTTTATTTACTAATGCTGACTACAATGGATCCCATCAATGGTCGGGGTTAATTGTTCCAAACTTAATCCTTGGTTTGCTGTTTTGTGTGCTGTGGTATGTGCTCTATCGCCCGATGTTATTTGCTTTTTTTGGTTTAAATAAGCCGCTGCATCTACAGAGTCTTAATCAATGTTGTGGGTTTATCCTCAGCCTCATCCTCGCACTCATCATTGGAACTTCGACGCATATTGTTTGGGATGGCTTGACCCATGTTGACTTTCGCACCTTTGCTTTTAAGGATCTGTTAAGTCTGCCGATTCAATTTTTCGGTCATTCATATCCCCTACATCGTGTGTTGCAAATTGGATTATCTGGATTGGCGCTCCCCGTTTTAGCATGGATGATTTATCGTCATCATCTTCACTATCGAAGTATAGTAAGCATCCCCACATCCATCAAAGTCTATGTATATGGTTTAGCGGCCCTGTCTTTAGCTGCGGGAATCGCAAGTTATTTTTATTTTGCTGACAGTATTTACTCAGATGCCTTTGTGCATGACCTGTATGCCTATGTCGGCAAAGCCATTAATTATTTTTTTCGTGCATTTTTGGCCACGTTTAGCCTTGGTAGTCTGATATTTCTGATCTTAAGCAAGAGCACTAACATTTTTTCTACGTCATCGGCTTAAGCCCTTCATTGACCGAAAATTTGCTGTAAATTTGGCTGTTTTAGCAATAAGTCCTTGTGACAAAACAGCCAAAAAGAGGCATAATCCCCTATTCGAATAAAAGCGGTACGCTGTTTACGTATTCGCTGACCTTAACCCATATAGTTGGATTTCTAACGCTATGATGCGAACTCATTACTGCGGCTCACTTACTGAAGCCCAAATTGACCAAACCGTTACATTATGCGGTTGGGTTCACCGTCGCCGTGACCACGGTGGTGTAATCTTCCTTGACATGCGCGACCGTGATGGCCTTGTTCAAGTAGTGATTGACCCTGATACTCCTGAAGCTTTCGCGACTGCTGATAAATCACGTTCAGAATTCGTATTAAAAATTACAGGCCGTGTACGTCGTCGTTACGCAGGTACTGAAAACGCGAATATGACTAGCGGTCAAATCGAAGTTCTTGGTAAAGAAATCGAAGTGCTTGCTGGTTCAGAAACTCCGCCATTCCCATTGAATGACGACAACACAAATATTTCTGAAGAAGTACGTTTGAAATATCGTTTCTTGGATATCCGTCGTCCAGAAATGTTAGATCGTCTTCGTTTCCGTTCTAAATTGACTAACCTAATTCGTAACTACTTCGAAGAAAATGGTTTCTTAGACGTTGAAACACCTATTTTAACGCGTGCGACTCCTGAAGGTGCACGTGACTACTTAGTACCAAGCCGTGTTTCTAACGGTAGCTTCTATGCGCTTCCACAATCTCCACAGCTATTCAAACAGTTGTTGATGGTGGGTGGTATTGATCGTTACTACCAAATCGCGAAATGTTTCCGTGATGAAGATTTACGTGCTGACCGTCAGCCTGAATTCACACAAATCGACGTTGAAACATCGTTCATGAGTGACGATGACATTATGGATTTGATGGAACGTTTAACGGTTAAGATGTTCAAAGAACTTCTAAACGTTCAGTTCGACAAGTTCCCACGTATGACGTATGCAGATGCAATGCGTGACTATGCATCTGATAAACCTGACTTACGTATTCCTTTGAAATTGGTTGACGTTGCAGACATGATGCAAGACGTTGAGTTCAAAGTATTCGCAGGTCCTGCAAAAGATCCTAAAGGCCGTATTGTTGCGCTTCGCGTACCAGGTGCTAGCGCGCTTCCACGTAGCCAAATTGACGAATACACTAAATTCGTTGGCATTTATGGCGCGAAAGGCTTGGCTTACATCAAAGTCAACGAACTTGAAAAAGGTATTGAAGGTCTTCAATCTCCAATCGTTAAATTCATCGAGCCAATCGTGCTTGATCTATTGAAACGTGTTGGCGCTGAAAATGGCGATATCGTATTCTTCGGTGCAGATAAAGCGAAAATCGTAAACGATGCGATGGGTGCTTTACGTATTAAAGTCGGTCACGACATGAAACTTGCAACTTGCGAGTGGGCGCCACTTTGGGTTGTTGACTTCCCAATGTTCGAAGAAACTGATGACGGTAAATGGACGTCTGTTCATCACCCATTCACGCTGCCAAAATCAAGCGTTGAAGAAGTGAAGAACAACCCAGGTGCTGCACTTTCTGTTGCTTACGATATGGTATTGAACGGTACTGAAATCGGTGGTGGTTCATTACGTATCTTCAATCTAGAAATGCAAAAAGCGATCTTTGAAGCGCTTGGTATTTCTGAAGAAGAAGCAGAAGAGAAATTCAGCTTCTTGCTTAACGCCTTGAAATTCGGTGCGCCTCCTCACGGTGGTTTAGCATTCGGTCTTGATCGTTTAGTGATGTTGATGACTGGTGCATCTTCTATCCGTGACGTGATTGCATTCCCGAAAACTAAGACTGCGGAATGTCCTTTAACTCAAGCGCCTGCGCCAGTTGAAGCGAACCAATTACGTGACTTAGGTATTCGCTTACGTGAAAAACCAAAAGCTGAAGAATCTAAATAATCTTACATTTTAAGATTTAGATTTTAAGGTTCAAAAAACCCTGCGCTATGCAGGGTTTTTTTATTTCAACCTACAAAAGGTGGTCGAAAACCTACAAAACATAAATTAAAGATTTGATTGACTTTGCTAATATCAAAACGCTTCAAGTACGTTATGATGATGCACCACTTCGTTTGAGCAATGGACAGCTCAATTTTCCACTTCCAATTATTTTGTTTTTAGATTCAGATCTTTTTGTACTTTTCACTGAATAAGTCCGGTCTCTTGGCAAAATTTATTTTATCCCATGCTGTCAATTTTGAGACCTTGTGATTCATGTACTTTATATTCAAAATCATCGCGCTATTGCCACTTTGGCTGTTACAAAACTTGGCCTTGATGATCGCGTTTATTCTTAATCTATTTAATTCATCGATCAAACGTATCACTAGCATCAACATTCAACTGGCCTACCCCGATTTGTCAGAGACTGCGCAGAGACAGCTCATCAATCAAAGTATCCGCAGCCAATGCCTGACCTATATTGAATTTATTAAATGTTGGGGCATGCCGCCAAGTTATAGCCTGAGCTTATTGAAAAACATTTATGGTGAAAATATCCTCACGGAAGCACTGGCAAATAAAAAAGGTGTGATCGTGGTGGTTCCTCATTTTGGCTGCTGGGAATTACTCAATGCATGGCTGAATCTGTATACAGAACCCATGATTATGTATAAACCAAATAAAAATAAAGGAATCAATCGGTATCTGTTAGAAGCACGTGAGAAGTTTAATGCAACCCTAGTCCCGACAGATGAAACAGGGATCCGTGCCATTTTTAAACATTTGAAACAAGGTGGTCTGACGGTCATTTTACCTGATCATTTACCAAAGCCTTCAGGCGGCATTTATTCCAATTTTTTTGGGCAAAATACTTTATCGATCACACTTGTTTCAAAACTTGCTGCAAAAACCCAATGCAATGTCATTGGATTAAGTTGTATCCGACAACCTAACTTAAGGCACTTTGATGTGCATTGCCAAACCTTAGCAGAAGAGATTTCCTCTAAAGATTTACAATGCTCAGTCGACGCACTGAACATCGCGATGCAAGACATCATTAACCAAGCACCTGAACAGTATATCTGGTCTTATAAACGCTTTCGGGTCTGCTTTGGCAACATCAATATGTACCGTAAATAAAGGTGATCTGAACAAAACTCAACCTTAAGATTTGTGTATCACGGGTTTGGATTAATCTTATTCAATTGAGATCGATTATCGACAGTGGCATAATAGCCTCAATTTCCACTTTAAGTGATTCTCCTATGGCTATGCGTCCTGAAGTCCGTCGTCGTGCAATCGTGTTGATTGTTTTTTCTGTCGTACAATGGTTGTTCATGCGCTACATTTTAGCCAATGAATTATTCAACTTAACCACCTATAACCGAATCGTTTTATTCTGTGTCAGCAGCCTTGCAGGTGCATTATTAATCTTTGTCGGTTTGATTTATATGGTGTTGAAAGGTAATGCGGAGAAGGAATGACTCTATTCCTCTTTTTCCCAAAATAAAAATTATACAGGTTGGCATCTGTAGGTATTTTATAATGGCAACCAAATACATATACAAGCTAAGCCAATTGGACTTTCATCGTTACGCCTTAGCTTGTCATATCAGGTTGAAATTTTTATAGAATATTCCACTCCACAACTGGGATTTTCAACTAAGCACCTGATTTTATATAGCCGTCAACCCATATGATCAGAGAAAGTTTTAAATTCACTTTAGCATCTATTTCGATAATTTTTTAGAATCATATTTCTTACCAACACATAAAATACCAGCCAACTCTATATCGAATGCATCAAGTAGATTCGGTGCAATTTATACATTATCTGTCCCCCATAAGTATCCTCAGCTAAATGTATTTTGAGGTTATTTCCAAAGATGTTTATTTGCAATACGGAGTGTACCAACTGCATTTTGATGAGCATCAGCCTCAATAAACAAGCACTCTAAATCATCAGATTTTGACATTTATCCAAATATTTTTAGTAAATTGCAAAATCAATAACTACTTGGATATCTATTCTTCTTTCATCTGAACATTTTTTTCTGTTTTTAAGGTTAAATGAAACTATAAGTTGACAAAAATAACTAATCATGCGAAAAGGTTTTTTTAGTTAACAGATGTTCACACATGCCTCGGATTGTTTCTGTACCACTTAGTTTAGAACAGCGAGAACGACTCATTTTTCTGGCCAAA
>NZ_VPEJ01000017.1:0-68655 GCF_013417245.1 Acinetobacter sp. YH16042 | reverse complement strand
GAAGGGGGCGAAAATAAAGCGTTGGAAATCCAACGCTATAAATCGACCTAAAACGATAAAATTATCTTAACTGACGTCGTGCATGCTTTAATGCAGTTCTTAACCCTTCTTCTAAAGTTGGATGATAGAAAGGTTTATCCAAAATTTCATGTATGCTTAGTTCTTCTGAAATCATCCAAGCTAGCAAATGTGCTAAATGTTCAGCTTCTGCACAGAATAGCTCAGCTCCTAATAGTGTATGGTTAATTGTATCCACATATACTTCGGCAGCCCCTTTATTTTTAGCAGCAACAATCGCACGACCTTGTTTTTCGAAAGAAACGAAACCAATGACGAATTCTGTGTTTTTATCTTGTAGTTGCTTATAGCTTTGACCAATAGTTGCCATTTGTGGTGTAGAAAATAAGATGCCTAAAGGGGTTAGCGTCTTGATGGATTTAATTTGTGGAAAGTTTAAACAGTTTTGTACTGTAAATTTACCTTCATGAGCTGCTTCGTGTTGGATAGGGGTATTGGTATGTGCATCACCGACTATAAAAATTGGATAATCAGCTAGTTGCTTTGTATGCGGATTGATCGGTAAATTTTTAATATCTTTAAATTCTGCACTTATACGTTCTAAACCTAAGGTATTTAATAATGTACGTCTGCCAGTTGCAGCTAAAACATAGTCAACTTGTAGCGACTTTTGTACGTTTTCTTCAGTATAGGTTAAATGAACTAGATCGCCTTCAAGAGAGTAATGTTCAGGTAAAATTTCAAACTTTAGCTTTAATTTTTTACTTAACTCTTCCTGTGCGAGCTTTTGTAATATGGGGCTAGTCAATGAGCCAATTTTTCGACTACGTGCAAAAACAGTAGTGTTTACATTGAGGCGTGTTAAAGCCTGAGCCAATTCTAAAGCGATTACGCCACTTCCAATAACTGCGACAGATTTTGGTAGTTGTTCTAATTCGAATATCTGATCGGATGTAATTAATTTATCGCCTAATATTTGTTTTTGTTCAGCATTTATAGCAGGAGTTGTACCTACAGCAAGGATAAATGATTTGGCTTGAAATATTTGGTTATTTACTTGAATTGTACTTGAATCAATAAATTCTGCTTTTCCAGAAATTTTATGTTGGCTTGGCCAACTTTCAACATCTTTTAACGTGGCTCTTGTAAAACGATCACGTAAAGTTTGAACATGGTGCATGACTCTAGAGGTGTCAATTTCACTTTTGACATCTAGTCCTAAATTTTCGGCGTGTTGTATATCGTATATCCGGTTTGCAGTAGAAATAAGTATTTTACTTGGCATACAACCGACGCGTGCACAGGTAGTGTCCCAGGGACCATCATTAATGATAAGAATATTTTGTGTTTTTTTAATTGCTTCTTTATAGGCTGAAATGCCTGCTGTTCCTGCACCGATAATGATGATGTCGTACATAAAATTCTCCTTCATTCTTCAAATTTAACATATCAAACATTTGTATTCCTTGTGTTTACATAAAGCTATAATTATGGTTACATAGCAACCAATAAATATTTATAACAACTCTATATATATTGAGGGTTTTGGGGGAATTCCATGCAAAAA
Source organism: Acinetobacter sp. YH16042 (assembly GCF_013417245.1). Taxonomy (NCBI): domain Bacteria; kingdom Pseudomonadati; phylum Pseudomonadota; class Gammaproteobacteria; order Moraxellales; family Moraxellaceae; genus Acinetobacter; species Acinetobacter sp. YH16042. The sequence goes on along the minus strand of NZ_VPEJ01000017.1, from coordinate 67,070 downwards.
AAACAAGTGACTATGAAACTGTCAGCTGTAGCTTTAGCCGTATTGTTGGCAAGTTGCGGTGGTGGTGGTAGTGATGGTTATTTTAATGAAGGGGCAAATTCTGGTGGTTCTTCAACAAATCCCAATACTGGTGAAGAAGTCAAATCGCTGAATGCTAGCGCAATTCAGCTGAAAGATTTGAATGGTAATTCGACTACGGTTATTACTGCAGAGGGTGTAACAGCTACTGTAAAAGTGACAGATCAGTCTGGAAATGGTGTTAGTGGAGCAATCGTTACATTTACTTCAACTGGTGGAGTCACTTTTGGCAGCTCTAATGCTGCAGTTGTGACTAATGCAAACGGTGAAGCAACTATTTCAGTAACACCTGAAAATTTGAGCAGTACAGGTGCCTACAAAATTTCAGCAAGTGCTGAATATGATGGTAATACCGTTACAGCAAAAGATGCAGTCTTTAGTTTACAGTCATTAAATGTTGTCTTATCAAATATATCTGCTGCAGCTGCTGGTCTTTCATCTGGCGCTTCTACAAATATTACTTTAAAAACTTTAAATCAAAATTCTCAAGCGCAAAACAATGTAACGGTGAACTTTACTGCAAGTTGTGGAACATTCGATCCTGCATCTGTAATTTCATCAAATCAAGGCAATGTTATTACTTCATATAAAGCCATTGCTTCGAATGGTGATTTATGTGAAGGCCCTGTTGTTGTTACAGCATCTTCGCCAAGCAGCTCAGCCACTGTTACAACAACACTTAATATTGCAGCGGTAGCAGCAGATTCTCTAGTTTATACAACTGCCGCTGATGTTAATTTAGGTATAAAGAGCAGTGGATCTGCAGCATCTAACTCTATTGAGTTTACGCTTTATGCCAATGGTGTTCCTGCAAAAGATAAAGACGTAGAGGTCTCTTTGGAAAAAGCGCCAAATGATCTTAATTTTGTGACATTGAATAACCGCGCTACCCAAATATTAAAAAGTGATTCTAAAGGTAAAATTGTTGTTAATTTATATCCAGGTAATATTCCAGGCCCTGTAGAGATTAAAGCAACATTGGTCGCATCTCCAACTGTATCAGCAATTTCTAAAGGCGTGAAGGTTTCTTCTGGACGCGTTACACAAAATGGTGTCAGTCTATCTGTTTCTAAACAGTCTTTACGTACAGATATTGATGGGGATGTTGCAACGATCGTTGCCCGTATGCGTGACCGTACAGGTAACCCTGTACCGAAAGATACAGTCATCAGTTTTGTCAGCGAAGGCGGTAAAGTTGATTCAAACTGTATGACGGATGATAAAGGTGTTTGCTCTGTGACTTTTACGACTCAGAGCCCAAGACCTTTAGATAACCGTGTGACTGTTTTAGCCTATGTTGAAGGTGACAAGAGTTATATAGATAATAATGGCGACAATTTATATACAGCAGGCACGGATACCTTAACTGATAATATTGGCGATTTCTTTAAGGATGATAACGAAGATAATCTACATAGTGTAGGTGAATTCATTTATCAAAAAGCCGCTGGTGCATTACAATGCGCGATTTCTAGCTTTGCACAACCGAATATCCCAAATACTTGCGACAGTGGTCTAAGTGCAGTACTCCGCCAACAATTGGTATTCTCTTTTGCACACGACACACCAACATTTGTTTGGAATACAGGATTTGATAGTAATGGGTTCATTACAAGTGGTTCAGGCAATTTTAGCTTCCAAGTGTTTGGCAACTCGCAAAAAACAGTGCCGATGCCATCAGGTACAACTATTTCTGTAGCAGTGAAAGATAATAGTGATTTTCAACCTAAAGCTAAACTTCAATTAGATGCTACAGATTCAACTAAACAAATCTTGAAAGTTTCAGGGGCAGAACCAAATACTACTCTAATTGTAACCATTGATAATGTTGATTATGCTGTAATAATTGATTCAACTGGAATGGGGAGTAAGGGGGGGATTGCATCAACTGTGACGGGCACTCCTGAAATCGCTTATAAAAATTTATCTTGTGAAGCTGAAATTAGAAGTGGAAATTTAACAGTTCCGAATACTATGGCTTTATTAACACCAAGTACATTCGCAAATAATGGAAATGACCTAGTGAGTTACACAGTTCGCTTGAAAGGCTGTACAGCAGGAGATGATGTAAAAATCATTTCAAGTGTTCCAGGCGGTAAGAGCGTAACATCTTGGTTAAATATTAAATAATATAAAAATAAAAAACAGCGCTTCGGCGCTGTTTTTTATTTTAGGGACTGAGAATTTAAAGTGCAGTCCCGACACTTACACCAACGGTTGGACGTACATTCATAGAATTACACCCTGTTAGCAACAACGTTGTAAATAAAACTGCAAACACAAATTTAGTCATTGAGCAAACCTTGAGCCTTAGCTTGATTGAAAAGAGATGTCGAACGAGAGCCGCTACGACAAATCATCAAAATGGGTTTAGGAAGCTCATTATAATATTTGGCAAATTCTTTCACGTCTGTTTGAGAAATTTTACCGCTTTGCACAGGTTGATACACAACACTCACATGAGACTTTTCAGCAATGCCTCGTAACTGTAAAACAGTCACTTCATTGTCCGCCTCATTATCTGGTCGATTCACAATCACAGATTTAAATTTAAGTTGTTTGAGTAAACTTGAAAACTTATCTGTGGTCATTTGTCCAGAGACACTTAAATTTGCATTTAAGGGCTGACTGTTATTATCAGCAAATGTAGGTGCTGAAAAGACACAAGTTGCGATCAATAAAGCTTTTTGAATGAAAGCCTTAGTCATCCAAAAGATCCATCTGTTTTGCCAGTTGATATAGGTTATTCGAACGGTTACCTGTACGGCAGAACATGAGTACTGGCTTTGGCAATTCATTAAAATGATTCGCAAAGTTACGGACATCTAGCTCAGAAATTTGACCGGCAACAACCGGTTGATGAACATAGTCTAAACCAGCGCTACGTGCTGCTTCTTCAATTTGAGCACTGGTTGGTTGCTCAGGACCACCTTCCATGTCAGGGCGGTTATTGATAATCGATTTAAAGCCTTTTTCAACCACTTGCGCTACATGTTCTGGGCCTATTTGACCTGCAAAACCAACATTTTCGCTCATTGAGTCACTCCATAATTTAATTCATAGATTTATGCTTTATGATAGCATTAAGCACAAACTTGAGCAGATTGTTCTTAAATTTTTATAAGCGATTACAACCATAAAATAACGCAATGGAGCGCGTATGCACGCCTATACAGTCGAACCACTGTATGTCAAAAGCGGACAAGATGTTATAGCTGCTGACTTTTATCGTCCAAAATCTGTTGAAAAACCTGCAGTCATTCTTATGGCACATGGTTTGGCGGCATTACGCCAGTTTAAATTAGTGCAATATGCCAAGCGCTTTGTGCAAGCAGGCTATGCTGTCGTGTTGTTTGATTATCGCTATTGGGGGGGCAGTACAGGGCGTCCGCGAGAGTTAGTAAACCTGAAGGCACAACTTGAAGATTGGCGGACCATGATCGATCATTTACAGCAGCGTAAATCGATTGATTCGAGACGTATTGTATTATGGGGAACATCACTCAGTGGTGGCTATGTACTTAGTTTGGCGGCAGAGCTTAAAAATATTAAAGCGGTGATGGTACAAGTTCCATTTGTCGACGGCGCTGAAAGTGCAAAATTGTATCCCTTACAGCAATTACCAAAAGCGTTAAAATTATCGAGTCAGGACTATATGGGTTCTAAAGTTGGGATGAGCCCAACGACTTTACCTGTAGTCGATCCACATAGATTGTGTTTTTTACAGTCTGAAGACAGTTATGCGGGCTACTTATCGATTGTCAATCCTGATTTTTATTGGAGTGGCGAAATTCCGGCTCGGGCCTTTTTTAAGTTAATCCGTTATCGCCCAATATTGGATGTCCGTAAAATTAACATACCGGTACTTTTTATTGCAGCCAAAGAAGATAGTTTGATTCCCATTGAATCAAGCCGAGAAACTGCGACCAATATTGCACCGTATGTGCAGTATTATGAGTGGGAAATGCAACATTTTGATATTTATCACGGGCAATGGTTTGAAAAAGCCATGGCAACCCAATTAGAATTTTTACATCAACATGTTGGAGTCAGCTAAATGATCGTTGTGTGTCCTGAATGTGGTGCAAAAAACCGTGTGCCTGAAGAAAAACTCGAAGTTGGACCTGCATGTGGTCAATGTCATCAAGCATTGATTCCATTGGCGCCCATCGAGTTGAATGAAAAGAACTTTGCAAATTTTATTAGCAATAGTGATTTACCTGTGCTGATCGATTTATGGGCTGAATGGTGTGGACCATGTAAGATGATGGCGCCACACTTTGCACAAGTTGCAAAATCTAATCCGAAAGTAGTTTTTGCCAAAATTGATACCGAAGCAAACCCTCGATTGAGCGGTGCATTTAATGTTCGCAGTATTCCTACACTGGTTTTGATGAATAAAACCAACGAAATTGCTAGAATAAGTGGTGCAATGCGTGCTGGTGAGTTACAACAATGGCTCAACCAGCAGTTAAATCTACCTCAATAAATGTCAGCGCCAGGAGCTAAAGTGTCAGAAACTCATGTAAAACCTGAAGGAACGCTTTCCCTACAAACCATCGCGATGCCTGCAGACACCAACTGGAGTGGTGATGTTTTCGGTGGTTGGATCGTGTCACAAATGGACTTGGCCGGTGCAATTCACGCAGAGCGTTTCAGTCAAGGACGCTGTGCAACGATTTCAATTAACCAAATGACCTTCCTCGTTCCTGTGAAAGTCGGGGATGTCATCAGTGTATATACCAAAATTTTAAAAGTGGGTAATACCTCTATCCAAATGCAGATTGAAGTTTGGGATAGCCATGACAGCTCACGTGATCCAATTCGCGTAACCGAAGGTGTGTTTACATTTGTCGCTGTGGATGTGAAAGGTGCTAAGCGTCAAATTCCTGCGGATGCAAAAGCTAAATTTGCTGCAGATCAAGCTTAATTAAAGTTAGACGCAAAAAAAAAAGCCGCTCAATCGAGTGGCTTTTTTTATGAATAGTGGCTGAGAAATTAAAACATCGTGTTTGAGTTGGCACTGGTTGCAGGAATGCTTTGTTGCACGTCCCAATGTTCAACAATTTTGCCATTTTCAACACGGAAGATATCGATAATGGCTTCTCCATGGTCTTGCTTATTTTGCGTAGAGTGTACATGTAAATAGACCAAATCACCTTCGGCAGCGGCACGTTTGATCTGGTTTTTTGCTTCAGGATTTTGTTTAAAATACTGGGTGAAATAATCGACAAAAGGTGCTTTGCCATCAGGTACATGCGGATTATGTTGAATATATTGATTGCCAATATATCGGTCAGCATATGTCTTAACCTGATGTTTAAGAAAGACACCTTCATAAAAATCAATCACGATTTTCTTATTTTCCGCTGCTTGGCTGGTTTGAATATTGCTATCAGCCGCTTGATTTGGAGTCGTTGGCGTTGCAGGAATATTACTTTGACATGCAGTTAAAAAACCGCCATGCTGATGAATGAAAGGGGAATGATTTTTTTCATAAAGTGCTCAATATATTTGTGTCGTGCAAGCATATTGAGCGGAATTACGGCGTATAAATAGTAAAAAACAGTCTTGATTTTGCTGAAATTTAGTAAAACTTATACTTACCTAAAAGTAAGTTTTATTTACATTTATTTATTTTTCAGAGCGGATTTTGCCACCCACGCCCAAAGCATTTCACATTGAATCGGTGCTTCACCAGATTCATCGGTGACTAAGACCTGTACTAAGGTTTCACCTTTTTCTGTGCTTTGCATTTGTCGTTGCTGTTCGGGTGTAAGCGTTGCGATGGCTTTCATCCCACCTTGGGTTGGACGTTTAAAATCAACTTTGAAGCTTTTAATCAGGACAATGGCACTGTCTGGGACGTTCATTGCTGTGACAAAGCCTGTGGCTGTTTCGGCGATCAGCGCCATGGTACAGGCATGTACTTGCCCGATGTGGTTTTGCATCGCCTTATGATTGGCGATGCTCACCTCAACACGCTCAGGGCTGACATGTTGATATTGGATCTTAGCTGTTCCAACCATGGGCACGACACGACCAAAAGCTCGACTGAGCAAACGACTTTGAATACCTTTGGGTAATTTAGAGCTTGCTTTAACCAGTTTATTTAGACGATTTGGACGTGCCATATTGACCTCAATGGCAGTTGTGCTGCCTTAATCTTTAAAGTTGTTGAATTGAAGCGGCACACCAAATTGTTGCTCTTTTAAGAACGCCATCACTTGTTGCAAAGTGTCACGTTTCTTGTCAGTCACACGAATTTTGTCGCCTTGAATAGAAGATTGCACTTTAATGCCGCTTTCTTTAATGGCTTTATTGATTTTTTTTGCAGTATCAGAGTCAAGACCGTCTTTTAGTTTGATCACTTGAATGACGTTTTTACCAGAAGCGGTCATTTTTTGTGGATCGAGTGCTTGAATGTCGACTTTACGTTTGAAGAAATGATTTTCGAGCATGGTATACACTTGTTCACATTGGAAATCGCTTTCTGTTGAGATTTTGATTTCCTTATTTTTCTCATTTAACTCAATTGAAACGTCTTGACCACGGAAGTCAAAACGCGTCGCTATTTCTTTTTGCGTGTTTTGAACTGCATGATTTACTTCAAAAACTTCTAATTCGGAAACAATATCAAAAGAAGGCATAGATTAGACCTTTACAAAGGGAAAGAATATCTGAGATGCTAGGGATGTTTTCTTCATTTGCCAAGTGTTGTTTACATCAAAAGGAGTGTGCAATGATCCGTAAACAAGAAATTACAACATTTGAGTTCCCAGAAGACTCGATTATCTGGGATGTTCGCGATGCAAGTGCTTATGCTGAAGCACATGTGAAAGGTGCGGTTAACCGACCGATCAACGCATTGTCATCAGATGCACTGACTCAGGTGTCAACGGATCAACCCATTTACATTTTATGTGGTGGCGGAAGTAAAGCTCCACGTGCAGCAGAGTTACTAGAGGGTTTTGACAGCTCACGTGAATATGTAATCTTAATGGGCGGCACGCGTGCTGCTCGTGATGCCGGTCTTCCTTTGGAACAAGGGAAATGAGATCGAATCAAAAAAAGCGCCGAAAGGCGCTTTTTTATTGCAGGTTATTTTTTTGAGGTGGAGATGACGGCATCTGACCCTGAAAATAAGGCTTCTTAGTTTTTTGTTTGGCTTTGGCGCGTCGTATAAAACGTGCTGCATGAATTTTATCGAGTAGCTGTGTTGGAATAGGGCAGGCTTCTTTTAAGACCAGCGCGGCAATGATTTCACTACAGAGCGGGGCATACAGGAAACCTTTAGAACCGAGTCCACTACAGCTATAAATTTGCTGATCTTCATGGACTGCACCAATTACTGGGAAAAAGTCTTTTGTCTGTGCGCGAATTGCGGCACGTCCTTGCCATTGCTCAATCGGTGCTAAGGTTTTGGCAAAGTCGGGGAATACACTGTGGATAAGTTCATAGTTATGCACATGATCTTCTGTGAGAACGTCGGTGTCATCACGGCCAGGATAAAATGACGCGCCCATAATCATCTGTTCGGCATCCAGTTGCATACAATAGCCCCCATAACTATAGGCGGTATGCATATCCATCTGTTGAGCGGGATTGTTCAACCAACTGACTTGTCCACGAATGGCACGCAGTTCTGGATAATCTGTTTGTAGTTGCATACTGTCACGTGCCGCACAGAGAATGACATGCTCGGCAGATGGAAGCTGCTGATCCTGTGTAAATAGCGCAACGCCATTGTGTTGCTGCTCAATGCGTTGAATATCTGCTTGTAACAACTCAATGTGTGAATGCGCCAAGATTTGGTCACGAAGCTGATGTGGACTGACTGCGCCTGCTTGTTTGAGGAGCAGGGTTGGATATGTTGAGGCTAATTGATTTAGCGTGCCTTCTTCAGCAGCTAATACCTCTGAAGGATAAGCTTGAGCTAAATCTAGGTGTTCTGCTTTATTTTTTAAAATAGATTGGTGAATCTGTAAGGGACGAAATGCCTTGAAGTTTTGATAATGCTTGAGCGCATATAACCAACTCAGGGTCATCAGATGCTCAGCACTTTGTTCAATTGGACAGAGTTTAGGGTTGAGCAGGGCAAGAGGATTGCCCGACCCACCGCTGAGTGGTGCTGATTTCTCGTAAATACGCACTTGATGCCCGCGTTGAGCAAATGCCCAAGCACAGCTTAAACCTGCGATGCCAGCGCCAATAATTGCGATTTGACGGGGCTTATGTCCTACAGTGATTTCAGAATTTTTTTTTTCGTCTAAAGTGGGAAGGTTAGCAACTTCGGATTGATCATCTGATCTTTCAGGTGCGAGCCAAAAAGCTTTGAGCATTTCACGCTTATGAGCAAAGCCACGTGGTCGTGTAATGGTAATACCATGCTCACGTAAGCCGCGTTTCAGTACACCTGCCACACTAAATGAGGAGAAGGTCGTCCCAATGTCCGATAGACGCACGATATTTTTGAGTACGTTTTCTTCCCACATGTCAGGATTACAGGCGGGTGCAAAACCGTCCAAGAACCATGCATTGACCGTAGCAGTTTTTGCCATGACCGGAAACACGTCGTGTGCATCGCCTAACCAAAGATCAATTGAAAAACGTTCTTCTGGAAAATTGAGTCGATGACATCCCGCAATGGGTTCAGGATATTGCGCAATCAGTTGCTGTGCCAAAGGTTGTAATTCAGGCCATGCATTTAATGCACGAATGAGATCTGCTTTAGATAAAGGGAATTTTTCTACAGAAATAGCATGTAGATGACTGTGATTATTTGGACGAACCTGTTGCCATAATTGCCACAGGGCCAAAATATTTAAGCCTGTACCAAAACCTGTTTCGCCGACACTGAAATATTCAAAATCAGTCAGTGCCGCAAGGCGAGTGTCGAGGTCATTCCCTTTTAAAAACACATGACGTGTTTCGAGCAGGCCGTTGTCCTTCGAAAAATACACATCACCAAACTGTTTAGACACTGGAATATCAATGCCATCGATCATTTGCCAATCGAGATCGGCAGTCTGAATTGCACCTGACAAAACTCAAGCAACCTTTAAATTGAAGTAGAAAAAAGAATTACCATTGACGACGACGTTTGGTATAGACGTAACTGGCCAACAAGAAACCTAAAATCACGCCAACACCGAGTGTGGTCCCGCCGTATAAAAACATCTGCGCGCTACGTTCACTTTGTAGCACTTGTACTTGTACGCCCAAGCTATCATTTTTAAGTTGTAATTCTTGGTTTTGCGCCAAGGCTTCAAGGTTAGCTTTTTCTAACTGTTGTAAGCGTACAGATTGGTCTTTGACCATCGCTTTGACTTTGGCATCTTGCAGCGCTTTATTTTTTGCCAATTGTTCAATGGTCAATGGATTTGCATCTTGAGGTTGACCATTAGGATTGACGGTTGCCGCCACTTTAATGATGCCTGGTTTATTGGCAGGAATGGTATGCGGCACAGGATTGGGAGGAGGTGTTGCAGTCGTTGCTTGAGCAGCAGGGGCTACAGTAGGTGCAGGAGCCGGTTCTTCAGCCCATGCAGTTGAACAAATTAAAGATAAGCCCAGTAAACTAGAAACAACGACGCGCATGAACCTTATCCTTTAGGAAATGCTTTGTTAAATGGTTTGACATCAATTTGGCCATAAACCCCTTCTTTGAGGAAAGGTTCATCTGCCAACCATTGGTCTAGGGCTTCACGACTATCAAAATCGACAATGATCGTACTGCCATAAAAACCAGCTTGTGGGTTTGCCGGATCTTTAGGCATCGCACCTGCAACAATCAGACGACCTTCATCATCAAGTTTTTGTAGACGTTCAAGATGTTGAGGGCGAACTGCAAGGCGCTTTTCTACTGTACCTTCATTATCTGTACAGCTTACGACGAATAATGGCATGACTTTTCCTGATTTTTGACCGAATGGATTATTCTGAGGTCTTAAAGTATTTACGTAATACAATAAACTGAATAATGATAAAGGAAAACATCACGATCATGTCACCAAAAGCAGTGAATTCACCCCAATATTTTCCGTCTGCAAACAAATAAGCGAAAAAGGTGTGTAAACATGACATCACCACGAACATTGCAGCCCATGCATAGTTCAATCGTTTCCAACCGACAGCGGTTAAATTTAAGACTGGACCAAATAAACGTTCGATGAGCGGTTTCTTATCTTTACTAAACAGTGGAGAAAGTAAAAACGCCCCTGCGAACACTAAGTTCAGTAAAACGGCTTTTAAGCGAATATAAAAATCATCGCTTAGCATCAGGGTAATACCACCAAAAATCACGGTCATGAACAACACAATCCATTGCTGTTTATCTAGACGGAATTTTTGCATCACAAACAATGCACCATAAACCACAAGCATGGAAATGATGAGACCTGATGTTGCCACAAGAATGTTATTGTTATCGACACCCCCAGCAGAACCAATCAATTGTAATAATGGGTGCTGCGTATCTTTTGGATCTACAGTTTTATATAAATAAAAGAAAATAATGAGTGGCACAAAGTCTAAAAGTGCTTTCATGTTAGAGTATCTAAATCTGATCAAATAAATGACATAGTATAGAGATGCAAGGCGTAGATTTACATACACACAGTAATATTTCTGATGGTACTTTGTCACCAGAGGCTCTGGTGCAGGCCGCAAGTGCTATTGGAATTCATACGCTGGCTTTGACTGATCACGATACGATGGACGGTTTGTTGGCTGCAGAGCAGGTTGCGCATGAATTAAAGCTGCAATTAATCTCTGGTGTGGAGATTTCTAGCCAGTGGTCGAGACCTGCGACCAAAAAAAGTTATGGTGTGCATATCGTCGCTTTAAATATGCAAAATCCTGCGCCCTTACAAGCCTTATTAATGGATCAAAAGCGTATTCGAGCGGAACGTGCTCGGCAGATTTGTGACTTACTGATACCGTTAATTGGTCAAGATATTTATAGCGATGTGGTTGCCAAAGTCGACCATATTCCAGATCGGGTAACACGTACCCATATTGCCAAAACTTTGGTGGAAAAGGGGGTAGTTTCACGTCCACAACAAGCTTTTGATAAATATATTAAAGAAGGCAAAAAAGCTTTTGTAAAATTTGAAGGTCCGAGTCTTGTTGAGACCATTGAGGTGATTCATGCCAGTGGTGGCTTTGCAGTGTTAGCGCATCCAACGCGTTATGATTTATCTGCGACCAATATTCGTTATTTGATTGAAATCTTTGCTGAAGCGGGCGGTGATGCAGTGGAATTACCACCGGCAATTGAGCCATTATCGACTCGTCAAATGGTGGATCGTATGATTGCTGCCTTTAACTTAAAAGTTTCTGTTGGGAGTGATTTTCATGGTGACAATATGCCATGGATCAAACTCGGCAACATCCCTCGAGTGAAAGAAGGGCAAGTTGGAATCTGGGACAGTTTTAAGTCACATTGACATCAGGATCTTCGATAAACGGTGAAGTTCGATAATGCTGAATGTTACGGTAAAGCAGATAGAGGCAGCCCACGGCAACGCATGCCCAGAACCATGCCTTGAACAAAAACGCGATGATAAAAACACTGATGGCGATTATGCACAACAGTAGACTTGTCACGCGTTGAGGATGCCTCTTGGTCAGCAAGGCAGATTGCATGGTAGGTTGATGTTTAAAATTGCGATAAGGAATAAAATCAATGGCGCTTGAGAGTGCCAATTCGAGTTTATCAAAATGCCGTGCCTGTGAACTGATACGATAGCTCTGCCCATAACTGGTTTTCAGTTTGAGGAGATAACCGGGTTGATCTTCTTCACGAACGGCATGAATTTCCGATAAATAAGGTAAATCCAACGTAAGCCGTGTTGGAATCTGCTCAAAATAGATATTCCCCGTATAGGGCATGGCAAAGTAGTTTTTCATTTGATGAAAATCATCAAGCTGATCATGCGCATATAACTGCACGATGGTGCGCGTACGTGCCAAATAATGCACCCAAATCTGTTGCCCAATGAGGGCAGAATTCAATTGCACATGAATGTTTAAAAACAAAGTACTCGCAAAGACTTGATGGAGATCGACGCTAAACCATTTCGCCTCTTCAAGTTCATTGAGCTTTAAGAGCAATTGTTGCTGTTTGCCTTGCCACCAATGTTCACGGACCTCTCGATAATCCACAATCACAGCATCTGAACTGCGTAAGGCGTGTTCTTTTAAATCCAAAGCCAATTTGGGATCAATCAAATGCTGTTGAATCCAAAATGGAAATTTGATTCTTTGCGATTTGTCACGAAATATACTGATGACAAATAGAGCACTCATCAGGAATAAGAATTGCCAATTGCTTTGCCATGATGTGAATAATATGCCTTGCCATGCTAGGAGTAATGCGATGCTAAACAGCAACACAACGAACATGAAAATCACAGCAAGCGCTTTGCAAGGATGCAGAATCGGTTGTGGCTTATAAGTGAAAATCCGTTTTTTTATTTTCATGATTTTTCCTTATTATGGGTGTTGTATGGATCATGGATCTGAATGCGATCCGTGCATTCAGGCGAAACGCATACCAATTATAATAAATTATGATCTTTAGCTTGAATCGGTGGTGGGGTGGGTTTTCCTAAAGTCCCAAGTAATTCAATTTCAATAGTACGCACCATCGAGTCCAATGGAAGGTCATTACTTTGTGTACCAAAGGGCTCTTCAATCTCTGAACTCAGCGCATCTAAGCCTAAAAAGGTATAGGCCAAAATCCCGACCAAAAGGGGGGTCGCAAGACCTAAAGTAGAACCCAAGCTAAAGGGTAAGACAAAACAGAAAAAATAAACGGTTCGATTCAGCAAGACCGAATAAGCAAACGGTAATGGCGTAGTGGCAATACGGTCACAGCCGGTTTGTACGGTGCTGAGTTCCATCACATGCTGATTCATCTGGGTATAAATAATATCTGAAATTTCACCATCTTTAAGTGCCTGCATCAGCTCCCATTGGATCAAACTCAACGTGTACTGCGGTGCATTGGCTTGTTGGTATAGTTGGGTGATGGCATTCGCGCTCATGCCGCTGGTTTCAACCAGTTCAGTGGGATTGGCGGTTTGATGGCGGAGTCGGTCACGTAAAACGTTGGCAAAGACGATTACATGTTGAATCACACGTTCACGACGGCCTTGACTGAGTAAACGGCAGTCACGGTCAAAATGGCGTGCATTGGCAATCAAAATGCCCCATAAACGCCGAGCTTCCCACCAACGGTCATAGCAGGCTGAGTTTTTAAAGCCTAAGAAAATCGACAGCACAACACCGATTAGGGTAAAGCCGACCAAAGGAAATTCGGTAAAATGGAAGATATCGACATAGGATAAGCCGCCCACAATGGCAGACAGCAACATAACGATCCCGAGCGGAGGTAAAACCTTAGGTAAAATCGTTCCTCGCCAAGAAAATAGCAGTTTAAAAATACTCGGTTGGTCACGGACGATCATGTTCGAATGATAATTTCTAGTTTTAAAAAATTATGATGATCTTCGGGTTTGCTCAAGCACTTGTCAATAACTGTTTCATGCAGATGAGTGTGCTTGGAGCAAGCCATGTTCAGCAAAGGAAAAACTCCCTTCAGTGGAGATAATGCAATGATCGATAAGTCGAATTTCCACCAGCTGACAAGCCTGCTGAATGAGTCGAGTCAATTCAAGATCGGCAGCAGAAGGTTCTGCACGACCGAAAGGATGATTATGTGCAATGACAATACTGCTGGCATGTTCAGAAATGACATAACGCAGCAGTTGATTGATGGAAATTTCACAGGTATTGAGGCTGCCATAAAAAAGTTTTTTAAAGTTTATTTTTCTTAAATGCGCATCTAGACAAAGCACGCCAAAGACTTCTTGACGTTCCGATAAAAATTCAAAGCGAAGAAAGTTTTGCAATTGTTCAGAATGTTGCAAGTGTAAGGCTTCATTTTGAAAATGTTGACTCACATAGCGTTTACCGAGTTCTTTTACCGCCATGAGCTGCGCATATTTACTGTTTCCAATGCCATGAAACTGGCGTAAATCCTCAAGTGAAGCATCCATCAGCGCTTGCAACTGACCAAAATGTTGGATCAGGAGTCGTGCGAGTTCGACAGCAGAGTGCTGCTGGGAACCAGAGCGTAGGAAAATAGCCAGTAGTTCAGCATCGGATAAACTTTGTGCGCCTTGATGAATCAGGCGCTCACGTGGGCGCTCTTGTTCAGGCCAATTTTTAATTGAATTATTCATTATTCTTAGACTTTTTTATTATCAGTCAATCGGCTTTTTCACAGCAGATTGTTGGGTCAGTGCATATTTAATGCTATTGTGAGCGCCACTGCAACAGATAGGTAGCCTGTTCGTGAGCTTTGATTTAAGTGTAATGCCCACAAAAAATATTCTTTTAGGTGTCACTGGTGGTATCGCAGCCTATAAAAGTGCCATTCTTGTCCGTCGGTTAAAAGATGCCGGATTTGATGTGCGCGTGGTGATGACTCAAGGTGCGCAAGCCTTTGTGACCCCGCTAACGTTTCAGGCGCTTTCAGGCAACCCTGTGCATACCGAATTACTCAATCCCGAAGCAGAAGCGGGCATGGGGCATATTGAATTGGCACGTTGGGCTGATTTGGTATTGGTTGCTCCTGCAAGTTGTGACACGCTGGCAAAATTTGCGGCGGGTTTAGCAGATGACCTTCTTTCGACACTTTATCTTGCGACTAAAGCACCCGTCTGGGTTGCCCCTGCGATGAATCAGCAAATGTGGGCAGCCAAAGCGACACAACGTAATTTAAATACACTGGTTGAAGATGGCGTACATGTGATCATGCCTGATGCCGGTTCTCAAGCATGTGGAGATGTGGGCTTAGGACGCATGCCTGAGCCAGAAGATTTGGCGGATCAAGTGACGGCCTATTTTCATCAAGCACAGCGAGCTATTGCTGAAAAATTTGGCATGCTTGCAGGCAAACATGTGGCGATTACAGCCGGTCCAACACGTGAGTCGATAGATCCTGTACGTTATATTTCCAACCACAGTACAGGTAAAATGGGGTTTGCACTGGCAGCGGCTTGTTATGCAGCTGGGGCTAAAGTAACGCTGATCGCTGGACCCGTCAGTTTAGATACACCAAATGGTGTACGACGGATTAATGTGCAGTCTGCAATTAAAATGTTAGACACCAGTCTGCAAATGTTAGATGAAGGCTGTGATATTTTTATTGCAACAGCGGCTGTTGCTGATTATCGCGTGGCAGAAGTTGCAGAGCATAAAATCAAAAAAGCTGGCGATGAACTCAATGTGGCTTTAATTAAAAATCCAGATATCGTTGCAACAATTGCGCAGCAGTCAAAACGTCCATTTATGGTGGGATTTGCCGCTGAGACACGCAATGTCGAAGAGTATGCTGCAGGCAAACTTGTGGCAAAAAAACTCGATATGATTGCGTGCAATGATGTTTCACGTAAAGACATTGGTTTTGCTTCAGACGAAAATGCCATGACCGTGTTCTTCGCCGATCAATATCAAATGGAAAAGCGTGATTTAGAGAAGGCGTCAAAACAAGAAATTGCACAGCAATTGGTGGAAGCCATACATGATGCGCTACATCATGAGCCTGAAACAGACGATGAATAATTTCAGTTGATTCCTTAAAAATCCCCGCAATGTTTGGGGATTTTTTTTATGGCGCTTTTACGATGTTTTGTTTAAGGCTCTATATTGAAAAAATCACAATAGGATCGTTTTGATGTTGAAACTTTGACGGCTAGGAAACTATTACCAAAATGGTCATTTTCAACAAAAATATGTCAGCAATAGACCAAGGCTGTCAGTGTTTTAAAACAGCAAAAATGCAATTTAAGTGATTGATATCAAAATTAAATATAAAATTGAGAAATCTTGATAATTTGGCTTGTACTGTGTGTTTTATTGGCTATTATGAAGCAAACAATGAGGAATGTTTGGATCGCAATCTGTGAACGGTCTGACTTTTTCATCAAGAATAAATGCATCATGGGGGATGCAATATGTTTCGATGGCTCACCATTTTTTTACTGTTGAGTTTGGCTGGTTGTAGCTATTTTGTCTCGACAGATGAATTATCTCGGCAGATTGAGCAGCAGATGCAACACGAGTTTGATCAGAATCCAGATTATCGGCAGTACCATTTACGGATTCAAAATATAAAAGTATTAGAGCGTAAGGGATTAAGCTTTAAGGCTCAGGCGACGTTGCAATACGATGGTCAGCCTTATACTGTTTTGGTCGATATTTACAAAGACCTGCAAGGCTATGCATGGAAAATAGATGAAGAACAATTTGCCTTCATTGACGAAGCTGAAATTGCAAAATATCAGGCGCAGTTAGATCAAGAGTTGAATCATTTGGTTGAGGAATTGGAACAGCCAACCGAGGAGGTTGAGCCTGTTACATCGGCGCCTGAGAGCTATGTGGGTTTGCGTGAGGAAGAAGATCCATCAGATTATCAATGGACTGGCTATGATGAGCCTTTTCCCAAGGGGAACATTACGGTCAATAGTCATTGAGTGATGATGTGATTGCTTTGATGATTTGTGACGATGTTGCCAAACACGTACTTTGTGAAGCATGACGCATAAAAAAGCCCGCAAAATAGCGGGCTTTTACTTTTAGAAGATTATTCTTCTAAAACGACTTTCGGATGATCACGTAAATAGTCTTCTGTACGTTGCATTGCATCCTTAATATTTTGGATGGCATTTTCCACATCGGCAAAGGTTTTGGCATTGCCACCACTTAAAGCCTGACGCCATTTTCGAGCACCCGGTAGGTTTTGGAATAAACCTAAAATATGACGGGTAATGATAGAAAGTGGCGCACCTTCTTCCATGCGTTTAGCAATATATGGCAGCATTTGATCGATAATATCGAAACGGTTGGGTAGTTCGAGATCCCAAAGCTGACCGATCTCAGCCAATAAGTATGGGTTGTGATAAGCCTCACGGCCAATCATCACGCCATCAACATGTTGTAAATGTTGCTGTGTTTCAGCAAAGGTTTTCACCCCGCCATTAATTTCGATCAATAAATTTGGACGGTCTTGTTTCAGACGATAAACATCTTCATAACGTAAAGGTGGCACATCACGGTTTTCTTTTGGCGACAAACCTTGCAGCAGGGCAATACGGGCATGCACGATAAAATTGTCACAGCCAGTCTTTGCCACGGTATCGACAAAATGCAGCATTTCTTCATAAGACTGCATGTCATCAATCCCGATGCGGTGTTTCACGGTCACTGGAATATCAACAGCATTTCGCATTTCAGCAATACATTCAGCCACCAAATCAGGCTCTGCCATCAAGCATGCACCAATTTTATTGTTCTGAACGCGGTCACTCGGACAGCCGACATTGAGGTTTACTTCATCATAGCCCCAGTCCTGTGCCATCTTGGTACAGGTCGCTAAATCTTTGGGATTTGAACCACCAAGCTGTAACACAATCGGGTGTTCTTCGTTGTTATAGTCCAAATGACGATTCGCACCGCCAAATAATATCGCACCTGTGGTGACCATCTCGGTGTAGAGAATCACATTAGGGTTAAACAAGCGTGCAAAGAAACGATAGTCACGAGTCGTCCAATCCATCATTGGCGCAACACTAATTCGTGGTTGAAGTTTATTTTCAATGGGTTGGAGATCAGTCATTAAAAAAACACGCCTTAAAAGAACAAGATGGAAGAACGAAATGGAAAATGGTGAAGAAATACCAAAAGCTGTCTGAAATACGATGAAAAAAACCGCATTTCAAGACGCGCGCAATATTAGCATAAATTGTGGTTTGGGGCATGGTCTTGCTAGCGTGACATATTCAAGGTCAGGCTAGAAAAAGTCGGAAGTGTGGCTTAAGTAATTTAAATTTTTATGTGATTAATCTATAATTTTATAAACTTTATTGTATGGTTTCTCAGCAGATTTAACTGCCTGCCTTTATGTCTTTATTTTCCCAATATCTATTGCAACGCCAGTTTTGTATCTCGTTTGAATATCTAACGACGCAAAAAACGCATCTGGTCCCAACGACATTTGCAGGCTTTCCTGTGTGCATGACATTGGCTGACCGAGTACAAAGTGACACGGATATTGCTCCTTTAGAAGCAATGCAAGACTACCCTCAAAGCATTGAAAAAATTCTGCATTATTCGGGGAAAGGTCGAGATATCTCAGATTTTCAAACTTTTCTGAAAGATGCTCAGCAGCACGGGGTAGAGAATTTACTTTTGCTCAGTGGTGATAAACTCAAGCAGCATCAGGATGGGGCAAATGATCCGACTCTACGGAGCCGTTATTTAGAGTCGGTCAATCAAGTCATGGCAGCCAAAGACTTTGGCGGGTTTTATTTAGGAGTGGCATTTAATCCTTTTAAATATGCAGAAGCAGAAAAGGATGCGCAGTATTTTAAACTGAATAAAAAAATTCAAGCTGGCGCTGACTATGTGATTACACAGTTGGGCTTTGACATGGATGTGTTGAGCAGTTACCAACACTATATGCAGCAATACTATCCACATGTACCTGTATTGGCTTGTGTCATGCCTCTGACATTTACCCGTGCCCGCTTTATGGCCAAGCAAAAAGTCGCAGGCATCGTGCTTTCAGCAGATGTATTAAATTTTTTGCAACAAGAACAGCAAACTGATGCCATACAAGCTGAACAAAATGTCTATGCTCGCTGTGCCTTACAAATTTTAATGTGTCAGCAATTGGGCTATGCAGGGGTTCATTTATCGGCTTGCCATAAAGCAGAAGAACAAGAGAAGTTGCAAAAAGCAATTCTGCAATTTGCCACATTAACGTTTGAACAATGTTTAGCAAAATGGAAGATGCTTTGGCGCTCTAGTGTCGATGTGAACTTCCACCCGACGGGCGCAAATAACCATAAGGCTCCAGTTGAACAGGTTTTGAAATATAAAAGTATGCATGTCATGCATGAGTTATTTTTTAGTTCAAAACTGGCCAAAGGGGCGGGATCTTATATTTTTTCGGCCAAATTATGGCAAAAACCGAAAGCTGATGCGGCCTTGCTGAAAACAGAATTTATCAGTAAACATGGCATCGTGGGTTGTGAAAGTTGCGGACAATGTCGTTTAGGTGAAACCTTATATATTTGTCCTGAAACCTGTCCCAAAGGATTAGCCAATGGACCCTGTGGTGGCTCCAACCTTGACCGCTGTGAGTTTGAAGACCGTGAGTGTATACACTCGGTCAAAGCGCGGTTGGCGAAAGCCGTCGGTCAAGAAAAAATGCTGAAGCAAGAGCTCATCCCTACCGTTGCAATTGAAACTCGCCACAGTAGCTCTTGGAAAAACTGGTTTGTTCCACCGAATTCGTCACCAACAGAACAATAATTCACTTAAAGCATTATTCAGTCTAAAACCTTCATAAAGGTGATTCTTTCAAGCGCTAATCATTCTAAAAATCAGACGAATAGTCGTATAAAAAAATGAAAAAGATGAAATAAACAATTAAGATCAACAGCAGATGAAAATCAAAAATTAAAAATAGAAATGTGAAGAATTTGGGGAATACCACATGATGAAAAAGACCTGCTTAGGAATAGCTTTAGTTTTCACATTGTCAGGCACAACAGGCTGTTCAGTTGTCATGGCAAGCAAGCAGCCAAACAAGAAAAATACCGAAATGATTCAACAAGGGCTGTCTCGTAACTTGGTGATTGCTGAATTTGGCGCACCGATCACCTCTGAATATAAAAATGGCAAACGCCATGAAATTTATACTT
Organism: Acinetobacter sp. YH16042; assembly: GCF_013417245.1. Taxonomy (NCBI): domain Bacteria; kingdom Pseudomonadati; phylum Pseudomonadota; class Gammaproteobacteria; order Moraxellales; family Moraxellaceae; genus Acinetobacter; species Acinetobacter sp. YH16042. The sequence goes on along the minus strand of NZ_VPEJ01000017.1, from coordinate 47,211 downwards.
TTACCCAAGGTTATTCGACTGCCAGTAAAGTCGGACGTGCATTTTGGCATGGTGCTGCAGATGTGGCGACCGTGGGGTTATGGGAACTTTTAGGAACACCTGCCGAATCCATTTTTAATGGAAAGAAAATGTCTTATGAATTGATTTTTGATGAAAATGATCTGTTAGAACGTTATACCTATCTCACACAAGATGAAACCAAATAGTTGAATACAGAGATATTTTGATTGCATGCCGGTAAACAATTGCGCTAAGTTCAAATGGTAGAAAAATAAACGAATTATCCATTGGAATTTAGCAGGCATGATGCTACTTGAAGAAATATTCAAAAGTAAAAAGTCGGAACATACCGACCAATTTAATTTACGCATTCATCGAGGTTTGAGTTGGCTGAAAAAGTCGATTGATCTTCAAGATGACCTCGATTTGCAATTTATCAGTTTGTGGGTGTCCTTCAACGCAATATATGCGCAAGACTTACAGATTGCTCAGGACAAGCAAAGCTTAAGGCAGTTTTTATATGTGATTTGCCAAAAGGATGCAGAGCATAAAATCTATAATATTTTATGGGAGCGTTTTAGTCAGCCGATACGGTTGTTTTTGGATAATCCCTATGTTTATCAGGGTTTTTGGGATTATCAAAATCAAAAAATTAGCCATGACGCATGCAAAGAGGGCTTGGCGCATGAAAAACAGAAAGTACTACGCGCGCTTAAAGAAAAAGATTCCGTTGATATTTTAATGGTGCTGTTCAATCGCATGTATACGCTACGCAATCAAATGGTTCATGGCGGCGCGACCTATAAAAGTTCGGTCAATCGGAAACAGCTTCAAGACGGCTGCACAATACTGTTGGCACTCTTACCGGTGTTTATGGTGATTCTTTTGGAAAATGCAGAAACCTTGGATTTAGGCAAACCCTTTTATCCTGTGGTGCAGGTCAGTTAATTTGTAAAAATAAAGCCACTTATTGTGGCTTTATTGCGGTGATGAATACTTCTCATTGTGGATATTTTAGTTGCCGCGCAGTATAGAGTTGATCGATCAATACAAAAAATCCAGCAGCAATGACTAAGGCTATCCCTGTCATGCAGGTGGTGGTCCAGCCGCCATGGTGCCATGCAAATACGCCCAAAGCTGAACCACATGCACCACCGACAAAATAAAAAGTCATGTAAATTGAATTGATTCGAGAGCGTGCAATCGGGTTGAGTTGGAAAATAATATTTTGATTACAGCTATGCACCATTGCCAAACCTAGATTGATTAAACCATAGCCCAAAATATAAAAAGCAAGAGATGATCCACCCAAATACAGCAGTCCCCAACTGAGGGCTAAGATGCTACAACCGAGCCAAGTTAATTTTCGGTTAAAACCCAAATCCGCCCAACGCCCAATCCATTGTGTTGATAGGGCACCAAACACACCAACTAAAGTCACGACACCGACCCAAACATCGGCCAATTGAAAGGGTGGCTCAGTCAGTAACATGGCAATGGTGGAAAACAGCATACTCATCGCGGCAAAGACACAGCCCCCAATTAGAGAACGGAAAATTAACCGTGGCTCATGTTTGAGTAATGCGCCCATTGACTGGAAGACTTGGCTGTAGGGCATCCGTGTGATGCTGACCACAGGCAAACGCTTTTTGAGTAAGACGGCTAACACCAACATCAAAAGAGCACTGAGGATGTAAATCGATTTCCAATGAAACAGATAGGACAATAAGCCAGAGAGACTGGTCGATAACAGAATACCGACCAATAACCCACTCATTAAAAAGCCAACAACAGCGCCAATTTTTTCGGGTCGAATCGCCACCGTGACCAAAGGGATGAGGACCTGAGCAGCCACTGAAAATAGCCCGGTGATAATGGTTCCGGCCCAAAGCATGTATAGATTGGTCGAAAAAGCACAGAGGGCTAAACCCACAGTCGCACCAAGCATAAGCAGAGGAATAAATTTGGCTTTATTTACAATATCGCCAATCGGCACAATAAACAGTAGACCCAAAGCGTAAGAGATCTGCGCGAAAGTGACGGTAAGCGCCACTTCAGGTTGTGGAATTTGAAAGCTCTGTTGGATAGAAGCCACTAAAGGTTGGCAATAATAATTGGCACCCGCACATAAACCACATGCAGCAGCCATAAGCCACAACAGGGTTTTATCATGGCTAATGTCGATCGAGGCTTTCATAAATTGTCCAGATATTGGGCGGAAGCGTATGCAAAGAATTTGCTGCCACGCTGTTGTGGTCACTATAAGGAAAATCAAACAGGTCTTAAAGTGTTTCTCTGTGAATTGTATCCACGCACGCGTTTAGGATTTCTTACTGAGACTGATCATCAAGACACCCAGCATATTCAGACCGCAACCGACCCATTGCCATAGGTTTAAGTGTTCATTCAATAAAGCGACGGCCAGTAAAATCGTTAAAATGGGCCCGATAGATGCAATCATGGCCGATTGTGCAGCCCCAAGTCGGACGATACTTTGCATCATCAAAATGGTTGGAAGTACGGTAACCAATAGTCCGAGCGCTAAACCATACAGCCAGACTTGACTCGGGAGTTGTTGAAGCAAGGCAATGGGCTGCGGTGTTGCAAATAGAAAATGAATAATCGTCCCAACGCAGGCTATGCTCAGGGCTAGACCAGTAAAGTGTAAAGAACCAAACTTTTGCATGAGGCCTGGCGTGAGTAATAAATAAATCGCAAATAACACGGCACTGGCAAAAACCAAACTACATCCGAGCCAAAAGTACTGATCATGTGGTGTGGCACTTTGTTCTTGTAGCATCACTAAAACTGTCCCGCCATAACTTAAAATCAGGGCAAGGATGGTTTTAAAACTCAGTGGCTTTTTGAATAAAACAGCGGAAGCCAGCACGGTTAATGTGGGATATAGGAAAAGTATAATTCGTTCAAGCGAAGCACTGATATACATCAAGCCACGGAAGTCGAGCCAGCTCGAAAAGTAATAGCCGATTAATCCTGAAATGAGCAAGAGCACCCAATCTTTTCGTTGAATCGTTTGATAAGAACGTCGACTCAGCCATGCAATGACCAAGAAAAACGGCAATGCACTCATCATGCGTAAAGCCATGAGGACAGTGGCATCGACAAGAGGAGAAAGTGCATAGGCTTGCTTAATAAAAATCGCTTTGGTACTAAACAAGAAGGCAGCAATCAGCGCAAAAATTGCACCGATGAAGTGCGGACTAAGGTTTCTTGACATAAGTTAAGGTGTGCCTAATAACGACTGAACGAATTCGACAGCATTGTTCCGATAAGTTTGAACTGTCATTTTGATTATAAAAAATGCATCGTGTGAGTAAAAATGCAAAAAAAGAATAGTACTTATTCCTTTATGCATAAGGGATTGCTAGATCAAACATGAAAACAGCGGAAGAAATGACCAATTTGGTTTTAAATTTTTTCACCGCAACATGACTCTGCAGGTCAAATATATCAGGCTGAAACATTTAAGGTGAAAATTGCACATAAATGGTGCAATTATTGTTTTTGGTGATACAAAGCCAATAGCGATATCATAATGCTAAATATTCAAAAAATTATTTTTTTAGCTAAAAAAGCCAATTCTAAGACTTAAGGCGAAGCATCAGGTGGGGAGGGCAAGACTTCGATAAACCCGAAACGTGCGCAAAAATTCATCGAATATTCAAGCTGACCGATTTGACTAGACTGTGGTAGAAAAAAGTCAGTTTTCAATACCAGTCAGCACGTCAAAACTGTCAAATGAGTCAACGAGCTGATGCAGTTTGAATGAACGACTGGCTTTACCTGACTTAAGTCGATTTGTAACGACAAGTTCGAATCATTAGTTGTCGAATGAAAATGTCACAATGATCAACGCGCTGAAACAATACGCGCTAAAACCGACTAAATTATTTATGTTTTGAGTCTTAAGTAATATTAAAAAGTTATAAGTAGAATAAAAATGAGTAATAAATCGACAAATAAAACTGAATAAATGAAATATCGCATCATTCTTTTCATGAATCATGAGTTCAAAATATGGGCATTTATTAAATAAATATTGGGTAGTATTTTAAAAAAGTTCAATTAGAATCCAAAAATTGTACAAAAACACATCCTGAGGGGAGACATCGCGGATTGCGATGTTTACTTAAGAAAAATTAGCTTGAGGAACGCTCATGCAGATCGGAATTCCAGCCGAAACTGTTGTCGGTGAAAATCGCGTCGCTGCGACGCCTGAAACAGTAAAGAAGTTGATCAGCGCTGGTCATAGCGTCGTTATTGAACGTGGAGCAGGGGTAAACGCTGCTTACATCGATAGCGCCTATGAACAAGTTGGTGCCAAAATTACGGATGATGCCTATACCGGTAGTCAAATGATTTTGAAAGTTCGTGCGCCTAAAGGTGACGAAATTCAAAAACTCACAGCGGGCACCACCGTTGTGGGGATGTTTGACCCTTACCGCAACACCGAACTTGACCAATTTGCGTCACAAAACGTGTCTGCATTTGCATTGGAACTTTTGCCACGGACCTTATCTCGTGCGCAAAACATGGACGTACTTTCATCTCAAGCCAACCTTTCAGGTTATAAATCTGTGCTTTTGGCTGCGGCAGAATATCAACGTATGTTCCCAATGCTGATGACAGCAGCTGGTACAGTAAAACCTGCACGTGTTGTGATCATGGGCGTAGGTGTTGCAGGCTTACAAGCTATTGCAACAGCGAAACGTTTAGGTGCCGTAGTTGAAGCAACTGACTTACGTCCTACAGCACGTGACCAAGTTGAATCTTTGGGTGGTAAATGGTTAGACGTACCAATGTCACCAGAAGAGCAACAAAAAGCAGCTGATGCTGCAAAAAATGGTTATGGCTGGATGCCAGGTGAAGACTACATTCGTGACCAAGCGATTATTGTTGATAAAGCCGTATCGAATGCTGACATCGTGATTACGACTGCATTATTGCCGGGCCGTGACGCACCACGTTTAATCAAAGCAGAAACTGTTGCCAAAATGAAACCGGGCTCAATCATTTTAGATATGGCGGTTGAAACTGGCGGTAACGTTGAAGGTTCTGTCTGCGGCGAAAATGTCGTGACTGCAAATGGTGTGAAAATTCTCGGTATCCCAAATATTCCTTCAACAGTTTCGACTGAAGCGTCGGCACTGTATGCACGTAACGTTTTGAATTTCATTGAAACCCTGTTTGATAGCGAAAAGAACTTCGCGATTAACCCTGAAGAAGAAATTCAAAAAGCACTACTTGTCACTCATGGCGGCCAAGTGCTGCTGAAACGTGGTTAAGGAGAATCATCATGGTTGAAACGATTACTATTTTTGTCTTGGCAATCTTTGTTGGTTACTACGTGGTTTGGGGGGTAACACCTGCACTACACACACCATTAATGGCTGTAACCAATGCTTTGTCATCGATCATTATCGTTGGTGCGATGATTCAAACCGTTGGTATCCCAGGTATTGTGGATGCAAGCGTACAGTTCCAAAGCATTAACGTGGTGAGTATTTTAGGTGCGATTGCTGTTTTCCTTGCAAGTATCAATATTTTTGGTGGCTTTGCGGTGACTGCACGTATGCTTGAAATGTTCAAACCTAAGCAAAAGAAAAAAGAGGGTTAATCCATGGAATTCATTAAAGAATATGCGGATTGGTTCTACCTGATTGGTGCCGTTCTTTTTATCTTAACGTTGCGTGGTTTGTCTGGTCCGAAAACTGCGATTCAAGGTAACCGTTACGGCATGATCGCAATGGCGATTGCTGTAATTACTACATTCTTTGTTGCAGATCATCCCGTGATTTGGATGATTGTGGGTGCAATGGTGTTGGGTGCAGTCGTAGGTATTGCACGTGCAAAAACAGTTCCGATGACGCAAATGCCTGAAACTGTGGCACTGATGCACTCATTGGTCGGTTTGGCTGCGGTACTGATTGCGATCGCTGCAATTCTACATAACAACCAATTGACTGCGGCATTCGCGGAGAATGAAGCGGTATTAACAGCTGCGGGTGTAGAACATGCCCACATGAGCAAAGTTCATTTATTTGAATTGTTTGTAGGCTGTTTCGTTGGTGCGATTACTTTCACAGCGTCTGTATTTGCTTATGGTAAATTGGCTGCGAAGAAATGGGCAAAAACCATTTCGGGTGGATGGGTAAAACCTGTTCAAGCTTTAATTTTCCTTGCAATGTTAGCGTGTGGTATCTACTTCTTCACTACAGGCAACATGAATGCTTTCTGGGCAATGACTGTTCTTGCACTTGCATTTGGTTGGGTATGGATTGCACCTGTAGGCGGTGGTGATATGCCAGTGGTGGTATCGCTACTGAACTCATTCTCAGGCTGGGCTGCAGCAGGGATTGGTTTCACGCTTGAAAACAACATGCTGATTGTTGCAGGTTCACTGGTTGGTTCATCGGGTGCAATTCTGTCTTACATCATGTGTAAAGCCATGAACCGTTCAATCATCAACGTTTTGTTTGGTGGTGCAATGGGTGGTACAGCAGTAGCGGCGGCAGATAATGGTGAAAAAGCACAGCGTAATCACCGTTCAGGTTCTGCAGACGATGCTGGCTTCTTGATGTCAAATGCGGACAGCGTGGTGATCGTACCGGGTTATGGTATGGCGCAAGGTCGTGCACAAAATGCCGTGAAGGAATTGTGTGAAATCTTAAAAGAGCAAGGTGTAAAAGTTCGTTTTGCGATTCACCCTGTGGCAGGTCGTATGCCGGGCCACATGAACGTACTTTTAGCTGAAGCTGACGTTGCATATGAAGACATTCTTGAAATGGACGAGATCAACTCAGACTTCCCAGCAACAGATGTAGTACTGGTGATTGGTGCGAATGACGTTGTGAACCCAGCGGCAAAAGACGATCCAAGTTCTCCAATTTACGGCATGCCAATCCTTGAAGCACATAAAGCACGTACCATTATGGTGATCAAACGCTCTATGGCTACAGGTTACGCAGGTCTAGATAATGACTTGTTCTATAACGATAAAACGATGATGATCTTCGGTGATGCGAAGAAAGTTGTGGAAGATATGACAAAAGCCATTAATGGCGGTGGTCATTAATCCATATTGCCAAAGTCCCGCTGTGATAAAGCGGGATTGAGGAAGATTTAAACCACCTTCGGGTGGTTTTTTGTTTTCTTCGCTTTTATTTTCTTGGCTTTTGATTAATGAATGCTTCACACTAAAAGTGCACAAATATTTAGCGCATCAGGTGCTTGAATCAAATTGATGCGTGTTTTGAAACCAAGGTACAGATCGATGAGCTGTTTTGTTCCATTAAATTCGATCTCAGTGATTCAAAATATTGTCGCGAACTGGTTTTGTGACGCAATGCATTGAAAAATAATTAATTGTCTGAAATTTGGTATTCTTTTTGCACAGCATGGTTATTCTTGGGGGAATAATCATGAAAAAAACATACTTGATGGCACTGTTTCTGAGTGTCCTGACATCGACTGCATGGGCAGTTGACCCGCAAATCGCCAGTAATATTCAAGAAATTCGTATCTCGCTCGACAGTATTTGGGTGGTACTGGGCGGTATCTTGGTGTTCTTTATGCAAGCCGGATTTGCCATGATCGAAAGTGGTTCAGTTCGCAGTAAAAATACCGTGAATGTACTCATGAAAAACTACATGGATGCCTGCTTGGGTGGTCTGGTGTTTTGGTTGGTGGGTTTTGGTCTGATGTTTGGGGTCAATACCACGGGCTGGTTTGGCTTCAGTCATTTTGCACCCGATCAACTGGATGATTGGCACTGGAACCTTCTATTTTTCCAAATGATGTTTGCTGCAACGGCAACCACCATTGCCAGTGGTGCAATGGCAGAGCGGATTCATTTTGTCGCTTATGTGGTGAGTGCGGCCGTTGTCTCAGGTCTGATTTATCCTGTCTTTGGTAGTTGGGCATGGGGCAGTTTATTTGGCGGAGACGGTTGGTTAAAAGCACTCGGGTTTATCGACTTTGCTGGTTCGACCGTGGTGCATTCGATGGGCGGCTGGGTGGCTTTAGCTGGCATCATCGTACTGGGTCCACGTTTGGGTCGATTTGGACGTAATGGGCAAAGCCATTATTTACCGGGGCATAACTTACCTTTGGTAGCATTAGGCGGTTTTATTTTATGGTTAGCATGGTTTGGTTTTAATGCAGGCTCGACCATTAATGCCAATGTCAGCGTAGGACGTATTGCTTTAAATACGCATCTTGCGGCGTGTGCTGCCGTGGTTGCATATATGTTGCTCTGTCTCATCCGATCTAAAGCCATTTTGATCCGCAGTACGATCAATGCCTCACTGGGTGGCTTGGTTGCCATTACGGCAGGCTGTGCAACGATGTCTCCACTGTATGCGGTCATCACCGGTTTATGTGCAGGTGTGATGGTGACCTTCCTACCAATGCTCATGGAAAAAATGAAACTGGATGATGTGGTTGATGCGGTGACCGTGCATGGATTCTGTGGCGCATGGGGAACATTGGCTGCAGGGATCTTCCTTGAAAATAATATGTTTAATGGCGATGTCATCGCGATACAAGGGCTTGGAGTGATTGCAGCCTTTTTATGGGGCTTTGGCGTTGCGTTCATTGTATTTAAGGTCTTAGATAAATTGTTGGGTGGCTTACGGGTGAGTAAGCAACATGAACAACGTGGTTTGGACTATACCGAGCATGCTGAATTGTCTTATCCCGAGTTTCAAAAAGATGTGACTTTTGAAACGGATGATATGACCAAACGTCATTAACAGGAGTAATGCAATGAGCACCGAACTGTTGAATTTGGCACAACGCCGCGAAGCTTTAGAAAAAGGCTTACAACAATTTATTCATGGGACTTTACTCGACAGTGCACTACGGCACTGGGAGCAGCAGTACAGCATGAAACCGTCATTTGTCTTAAATCGCTTCTTAAATGATATCTGTACCACAGAAGAGCTACGCTTTTATCGTAAAGATATGCTGAAGCAAGTCTTGTATGAGTTATCTACCTTAGAAAAGCAGGAACTGTTAAGGGTTGAAAAACCGCAGGAGCAGGAGCAAGAAGGCGAGCTCATTGCAGAGACCATTAGCGAGGTCTTTTTAGGCTTTATCGAGTCAGTCATGCTGACGGTGAAATCTACAGATCAGGCTGATTTCACCCAAGATGTGATTGAGCAATTAGAAGAAATCGGGCTGGCAATTGCGGCAAATGCACAAATTAATTCAGCGAGTTTTGTCGAGTTTTTGCCTTTGACCAGTTATGCCAAAGTTTTAACGAGCATTTATGAAGTGTATTGTGACTTTTATGGCCCGATGCGTGCAGACCAAGTTTATGCACAAACCAAGCTGAAAATTAAAGCCAATTATCCTGAGGTGGATTTACACCAACTGCTTTAGTGTCGGGGGTAAAACACCATGAAGCTGATTGTCCGTGTATAAAGTCAAGGGATAAAAAAAGCGACCTAATTAGGTCGCTTTTTTCTGGAAGCTTAAGCTACAGTTTCTGGAGCTGTACGCCATAAGCTTTCTAAATCATAGAATTTACGTGCTGTAGGTAACATCACATGTACCACTACAAAACCGAGATCAATCAGGATCCATTCTGCATCACGTTCGCCTTCAACACCGATAGGGCGGAATCCAGCTTTACGTGCTTCTTCTGCCACGTTGTCTGCAAGAGACTTAATGTGACGAGTTGAAGTACCGCTCGCAATAACAATCGCATCTGCTACGTTGCTGATAGTGCTGATATCAAGTTCAATAATATCTTTGGCTTTTACATCTTCAAGTGCTTCACGTACAACAGCTAAGCAAGCTTGTACGTCTTTGATTTGCGTTGATTTTGCGAGATCGAGAGAATTAGAAGCGCTGGGCGATGGTTCTAAATTCATAGAGGGTATGATTTCCTGACAATTTTACATGGTCTAATATAGCGGTTTTGTTGCTGAATTTCAAATCAACACGTCATTGACCATTAGCTAAATGAGGGAAGTATTTGTCTTTCCACGCAAAAGAATGTGATGAGTTGCTTCGTGGTCGGTATTCAGCCGCGATGTAGCCTGTATATTGGCTTTGATCTAACCATTTAAAAATCTCTGCAAATGGAATCTGCGCTGAGTCAGGTTCATGTCGCCCCGGACAGTCAGCAAACTGTATGTGACCGATATCCTGAATATTTTCTGCCAAAGTACTGAGAATATCTTCACCCATCATCGCCATGTGGTAGCAGTCATATTGCATCTTCAAAGCAGAGTGTTGTACAGCTTCAAGCATTTCCTGAGCTTGGGCAATATTTTGGACCAAAAAGCGCGGCATATCAGTGCCATTAATCATTTCAAATACCGGTTGAATATGATGTTCAGACAACATGTGGCACGCCAGTTTGAGGTTGCTCGACAAGGTATTTAAACATGGGAGCAAGTCAGCATCTTGTGGCTGTTTGCCGGCTAAAATATTGACACTCGGTACATTTAACGCAGTGGCATAGCGAATGCATTGTTCTAAGGCTTGATGAAATTGATTTTCACGCCCCGGAACTCCCGCAAGACCATCACCACCTTGCATCAAATCACCCGCAGGGACATTGATTAAACACAGGCTTAAATCATTGATGGTGAGTTGGGTTTGGATCTGCTCAATACTCAGCTCATACGGAAACTGAATTTCTACATGCTTAAAACCGTGTTCACGAGCCAACGCAAAACGCTCTAACAATGGCACTTCGGTAAAAATCATGGATAAATTAACCGCGAGCTGAGTCATGTATATCGTCCTTGAAGCAATTTACTTCTAAAGTGAAAGTCGTTAGTTATGTTCGACATGTTGAATGATGGTGGCTAAATCTTTTTCTGCAAAACCATTGTCCTGATGGGCTTTGAGTTGCGATAAAGCAAGGCTGGCAACAGGGATGCTTAATTCAAACTGGGCAGCCAGTTGGACTGCATTATTCAGGTCTTTAGATAAAGTTTGAACTTTCCATTGCACGGGCTCGAACTGATGCGTTGCCATACGTGGAGTTAAAATCTGAAAAGGCTTTGAGTCTGCAAATCCACCAGCAAGTGCTGGTGCTAATAACGTGGTGTCTACACCTGATTTCTCGGCTAATGCGACGGCTTCTGCGATTAACGTGCTATTGGCAGCGACGATCAGCTGATTACAAATTTTGGTGGCTTGACCTGTACCTGAGTCGCCCATGCGGGTAACACGTTGTGATAAAACATTGTAAATCAGACTCAAATCTTGAATCGTTTGAGCATCACCACCGGCAAAGATGACCAAAGTGCCTTGCTCAGCGCCTGCTGTGCCCCCCGAAACAGGAGAGTCAATCCAAGTGACTTGTTTCAACGTTGCAGCATGAGCCAATTGATGAGTTTGATTCACAGAAAGACTCGAGAAGTCGACAATAATTTGTCCTGCCGCTAAATGATTTTCGATGCTTGCATACACCGCGGCAACAACAGCATCATCTGCGAGACAAGATAAAACCACAGGATAATGGGCAATATTCTCCAATTGAAGCGCTGTCGCGCCAATCGCAATCAACTCATCACACGCAGCGGCAGTTCTGTTCCACACCGCAACTTCAAATCCTGCCTGAATGAGGCGCGTGGCCATGCGGCTACCCATCAGCCCCATACCTAGAAATGCAATTTTTGTATTACGATCAAACGCCATGTGCTGTACTCAATCTATCCTGTGTGACTATTTTACTTATATTGGCGTGGTAAAAACTGAACCTCTGGGTTCTTGTCTTTTTTACGTGCCAATTGGCTGTTTTTGCCGAGCAGTAATTTAAATTGCCAGATTTTTTCTAAGCGTAAAGATCGTTTTGGACTATGTTCCATGGCATCTAGTACTTGTTTTGCCGCTGCCAAGGCATCTGGTGAGCGTTGTGATAATTCTTCGGCTAATTGCTGCGCCTGAAGCAAAGGCTGTTCATTTAAATGTGTTACTAAACCAATATCCTTGGCATATTCTGCGTCAAAAATACGTGCTGTAAGGGTTAATTCCTTGGCTAAATCCAGTCCAATCACACCTTTGAGCGAGCGGGTTAAACCCATATCAGGGACTAAGCCCCAACGACTTTCCATAATCGACATTTGCGTTTTCGGGTGGGCAATACGGATATCGGCAGCCAAGGCAAGTTGCATGCCTGCACCAAAACAAAAGCCTTCAAGTGCGGCAATCACCGGCACAGGAAGTTGTTGCCAAATCAAAAAGGCTTTTTGAAATAAACTTTGACCGGGCTTTAACAGTTCCCACGCGGCATAGGCACGATTTTTCGGATCATTGAGGTCAGCCAAATCAATGCCAGCACTAAATACATTGGCTTCACCGGTTAAAATGACACAGCGTAAGCTACGATCTTTTTTTAATTTTTCAGCGGTGCTAACCAATTCTTTGAGCAATGCAAAGCTCATTGCATTACGTTTTTCTGGACGGTTTAAGTAAACCGTTGCAATGCCATTATTTTTTTCTACACGTAATAAAGCCATGGTAATTACTCTTGTTGTTTCTGCGCCCGAGCATAGCATGCACCCTGACAGGATACATGACAGTGCAGTCACAACAGAAGCTGGACGGCACTGACTTTAGTCGGACTGCGCTTAATTATTTTGTTTGGCTAAGATTTGTTGAGCCGCGTGTTCAACTTGCCTCATGACATTTTTTAACTCATCAAAACGGTTCAGGGTTTCTTGAACAAAAGCTTCATCTGCTTTACGGCGTTCCTTACGTAAGGTCGATACAAATTGCTCAAATTGACCTGAAACCTCTTGGAGGGTCGGAGCGCCCACATAGCGGGTTGCGCCATAAAGCCGATGTAGCACATGCTCTAATTGTGGAAAATCTTCATCTTCGATGAGCTGTGCCATTTCATGGATTTCTTGTTCAAAGCTATCGACGAGCATTTTCAGTAAATCGACCGCAAGGTCTTCTTTATTCGCGGCCAACTGCAAGCTTTGTTGCCAATCTAAAATACTCGGCTCTAGGGCTTCAATCACTGAACTGCGCTCTAAAACCGGTACTTTCTTAAAGTTATCGGTAGTCCATTGGGTCAAGATTTGAATAATTTGATCCATTTGAATGGGCTTGGTGACATAGTCATCCATACCACTTTGCAGGAGCTTTTGTTTTTCATCCGAGAGCGCATGTGCCGTCAATGCAATAATTGGAAGGCGCTTATGATTTTCAAAGGTCGACTCAAGTGAACGAATGGCACGCGTGGTATCGACACCTGACATCACTGGCATTTGAATATCCATAAAGATGAGGTCAAAAGCCGCCAAACCTTGCTCTTGGCGAGCTTGAATGATTTCTATGGCTTCTTGTCCACTCAAAGCCTTGGTGGTTTTCACATTCAACTCAGAGAGCAGGGCTTCAAGTACAATCAGATTCGGTAAATGGTCGTCGACTGCCAAAATATGCAGGCCTTGACCATTAAATTCTTCATGTTGCTCCTGATCAAACCACGGCTCATTACTCAACAACTGAATCAGCGCTGTACGGCTGAGTGGTTGATGCAATGGACGAGCACGGTACTCGTTCAACATGTTTGGATCGAGCATCATTTGGTAGCCATAAACCGCTAAGTTACCGCTATAACGATGACGAATTTCTTTCAGTAAGGCTTCGGAGTCACCACTGTGATCGACGATCAACCAGGTATTTTCGTTGGTTTGCAACTGATTGAGTCGGCTAAATAAATCTAGGATTGACTGCGTTTCAATATGTTCAACATCATAATTTTCTAAATAATGACGTAGGACATTGGCAGTTGCTGGGTGCGCCAAGTAGGAAACAACTTGTAGATTGCTAAATTGTGGATGCACAATTTCAATTTCATCATCCACCACAAAGCGCGCAGTAAACCAGAAGGTTGAACCTTTTTCCGTTGGGGCACGCTCTTGGTTATCTTCAAAGCCAATTTGTCCATGCATCAGGCTGACCAATTGTTTGGAGATGGCAAGACCTAAACCTGTACCGCCAAATTGACGGGTCACAGATGCATCACCTTGAGAAAAGGATTCAAACAGTTTTTTGCGGTCGGTACCGCTTAAGCCAATTCCACTGTCTTGGACACTAAAGTGCAGCAGGCATTGACCGATGTCATCGTGCTCCATACGGACACGGACAATAATTTCACCATCTGGAGTGAATTTAATCGCATTTGAAATTAAGTTGGTCAAAATTTGCTTGAAGCGCAGGGCATCACCAACCACAAATTTCGGCACATTGTCCGCATAGTAGAAGGTCATATCGATGTGTTTTTGTGCTGCCAATGGCGACAACATATCCATCACATCAAAGACGGCTTCTTCTAAGTCGAATTGCGCAGTTTCGAGTTCTAGTTTGCCTGCATCGATTTTGGAGAAATCAAGCACGTCATTAATTAAAGCCAATAAATGCGCAGAAGATTTACGAATCGTTTGTAGATATAAATTTTGTTCATTACTGAGGTTGCCTTGGCGCAGTAAAAGATGAATAAAGCCATCAATACTGTTCAGCGGTGTGCGCAGTTCATGAGAAATATTGGCCAAAAACACCGATTTTGATTGGTTGGCTTGAATTGCTTGGTCACGTGCTTGACGGTAGGTGATGTTTTGCACTTCTAAGGTATCGAGGGTGCGTCTTAAGTCATCTTCCGTTTGTTCGGTATGTTCACGTAGCTCTAAGAAACTGAAATGTAAGCGTTTAACCACATTGGCTATATCACGCTGTAATAACCGGAGTTCTCCAGTACTGTTAATGATCATGTGCTGATCTAGAGTGTCGGCATTTAAACGTTGTAATTGCATGCGAATTTCGTACATTGGTGCGATCCAACGACGTGAATAAAAATTCAAACACAGCAAAAGTAATAAGAGCGTCAATAAACCCGTTGCAATCAACACGATTAACACGCGATAGCGGGCAATTTGCAGCGGTTGATTATCCAGTTCAATGCTTAACCATGCCGGCGTCTGGGTTGAATCTGAAATTTTCAGGGCATAAACATGGTTACCCTGATGTGGAATTGGTCCAATAAAAGATGCTTTACTGTCAAAAGCAGGCCAAATATCTTGATCTTGAAAGCCAATGCTCAGGCGGTTGTTGCCTTTGAAATCTATAATCGCAGCACGAATCAAATGTTTTTCGTTCAACATGCTTTGCATGGCATTACGAGCTTGATCAAATTGCCACGGATAATGGTTGAGCAACTCTATGGCAGATTCTGACGTGGGTTGATAGCGCGTCAGGATCGCGACAGCCATCTGTTTTTGTTGTGCTTTGGCTGCATTGGAGGTTTCTGTTATTACCAACATCGCACCGACACAAGCCAAAATGGTGATCGGCACGAAAATAAGTGCAATCAACTGACCATAGGCATGATTTAAGTGTAGGCGTTTAAAAAGCTTTTTGTTGATATTTGACATGGTTTAAGCAGTTTATTCCTTATGCCCCGAATATTAGCATGGATTATTTAAAACTGATTGTGCTTTAATCACTTTCGCGAAAAAGCGAGGCAAATGGGTGCAGGCAAAGGCATTTTTTCATACAATAGGCGCACCTCGATATAGGTGTGAATAATGAGTAATACAACCCCTGATTTTCAAGCAGACGATTTTTTATTAGACCATTACGTCGGCAACACGCCGTTAGTGCGTTTACAACGTCTGGCAAGTCATACTCAAGCAACAGTATTAGCCAAGTTAGAAGGCAATAACCCAGCGGGTTCGGTCAAAGATCGCCCTGCATATAACATGATTATGCAAGCGGAAAAGCGTGGTCAGATTAAACCGGGTGATACGTTGATTGAAGCGACGAGCGGAAATACAGGGATTGCTTTAGCCATGGTTGCTGCAATGCGTGGCTATAAAATGACTTTGATCATGCCTGCAAGTTCTAGCCAAGAGCGTAAAGATGCCATGCGTGCCTACGGTGCCGAACTGATCGAATCAGAAAACATGGAAGAAGCACGTGATATTGCCCTTCAAATGGAAAAAGACGGCAAAGGTTTAGTCCTAAACCAGTTTGGTAACCCGGACAATGTGGAAGCACATTACCTTACTACTGGGCCTGAAATTTGGAAACAAACAGGCGGTAAAATTACACATTTCGTCAGCTCAATGGGAACCACCGGGACCATTATGGGGATTTCGAAATATTTAAAAGAACAAAATCCGGATATTCAAATTGTTGGTTTACAACCGTCTGAAGGCTCAAACATTGCTGGTATTCGCCGTTGGCCACAAGAATATCTTCCTACGATTTTTGATCCTTCACGCGTTGACCGTATTATGGATATTCCGCAAATTGAAGCGGAAAAAACAGCTCGTCGTTTAGCACGTACAGAAGGTATCAGTGCAGGTACCTCATCGGGTGGTGCGGTATGGGCTTCAGTTAAATTGGCTGAAGAAAATCCGGATGCCGTGATTGTTTGCATCGTATGTGACCGTGGTGACCGCTACTTGTCGACTGGTCTATTCTCTGTTATTGATCCTGAATAATTACAGTGGCCGATCGGCACTGGTGAGTACTTATGCGTTTACCTGTTTTAATTTTTGATATCGAAACACTGACAGATTTGAAGTCAGGTGCGCATTTGTATGGACTGGATCTGCCTGAGGTGGATTTAGATGCAGCGCTGACTAAACTGCGTCGCCAAGAGGCGGGCACGGATTTTCAGCGTTTGGCCTTGCATGAAATTGTCTGTATCTCTGGACTATGGATTGATGAAAAGGGCATGAAGTTGTTTTCATTTAGCCGTGAAGACAATAGCGAAGCTGAAATTTTAAAAAAATTCGTTTCTATTTTTGAAAAGCGTCATCCGACCTTGGTCAGTTGGAACGGTTCACAGTTTGATTTGCCTGTGATTTTGTTCCGTGCCATGTATCACGGACTATCTGCACCAAGTTTGTTCGATCAGGGCGAGATTGATACGCAAAAGCGCTATAATAACTACCAGAATCGTTATCATCATCGTCATGTAGATTTGATGGATGTCATGGCCATGTTCCATGGTCGTCATTTTCAAAAGCTCGACGATGCAGCACATTTACTTGGTTTCCCCGGTAAACGTGGTGATGGTGGCTACCATGTGCCTGAATATGTGCGTGAACAACAGTGGATGGAACTGACCAGCTACTGTGAAGGTGATGTGCTCAATACATGGTTGATTTATTTACGCTGGCTGTTGCTGAAAGGGCAGTTATTGTTAAATGATCATCAGCACCTGATTCAAAGCACGATTCAATATTTACAAACTCAGCCGCAACACGCTGACTTTTTATTGGTATGGCAGCAAACCTCGCAACGTACCGAATTCACCCAATCTGATTTCCCATCTTCCACACATTAGGTACGCATGAAACACAAAGCCAAACCCCAAAAAGCCCAACAACCCATTTATACATTTCAGGTTGAATCGCTTTCACATGAGGGGCGAGGCATAGCGCACTTTGGGACGCATCCAGATCATCCTGCAGAAAAACACGGTAAGAAAGTCTTTATCCGTTATGCCTTGCCGGGTGAAACGGTGCGTGCGCGTATTACTAATGTCGTTAAGCGTCTCGAAGAAGCAGACAGTCTGGAATTACTGAGTGAAGAGTCTGCTCTACGGGTTAAACCGGCCTGCCCACATTATGGGGTTTGTGGTGGGTGTAGCATGCAGCATATTCATCCCGACGAGCAAATTCGTTTAAAACAAGATGTTTTACAATCACATTTGCAACATTTTGCTGGGATACAACCTGATCAATGGTTAGCTCCTTTACGTTCATTGCGTGAAGACTACCGTCGCAAAGCACGTATTGGTGTGCGTTACCTACCTGCAAAAGATAAGCTTGTGGTTGGCTTTCGTGAAAGCCAGTCAAATAAGCTGACTTCGATTGACCGTTGTATGGTGTTGGATCGTGAGTTTGGCTCAATCACCACACTCAAACAATTGTTACAAAGTTTGCAAGGTAAAGCAGATATTGGGCATATGGAACTGGCCATGGGAGATCAAGAAATTGCTCTCCTGATTCGTCATACGGCGGAACTTTGCGCGGAAGATGTCAACCAATTAGTAAAATTTGCGTTACATAAAGAGTGGCAACTGTACTTACAACCTGAGGGACCGGACAGCTTACATCGTGTGGATCATCCCGATGCACCGATGCGTCTGCACTATGGTCTAAGTGACTTTGCTGTGGAATTTGGCTTTAATCCTCAAGACTTCACGCAAGTGAATTCCACGATTAATCCGCAAATGGTGAAACTGGCATGTGAATTGCTTCAGTTACAACAGGGTGAGCGAGTTCTAGATCTGTTTTGTGGCTTAGGAAACTTTTCTTTACCACTTGCTCAATGTGTGGGTTCAACGGGTCAAGTCGTTGCAGTTGAAGGGAGTGAAGAAATGGTTCAGCGTGGTGCAGAAAATGCACAAAACAATGGCCTTTCGCAACTGAAATTTTATTCACAAGATTTAACAAAAGATTTTTCGCATCATTCTTGGGCAAAACAAGGATTTGATGCATTATTGATAGACCCACCACGTTCTGGTGCAGAAGAAATAATGCGTTATGTGCCCAAATTTGGTGCAAAAAGAATCGTTTATGTGTCATGTAATCCTGCAACACTAGCACGCGATGCTGGAATGCTGGTACAACAAGGCTACCGTTTGAAAAAAGCGGGTGTCATGGACATGTTTACCCATACAGGGCATGTCGAATCGATTGCTTTGTTCGAAAAAGAAAATCAGATAAACGATCAAAAGTTATGAAGCGTAGAAAACTAGGAGTAGGGTATGGTCACAGTACGTGAACAATTACCTGGACGTCTCAATGAGCTGTCTCAGGAAACGACTGTAGAACATGCCGAGCAAGCACAGCATGATTTAGCTGAATGGCTAGAGCGTGTGAGTGGCATGTTTGACGGGGCTCCTCTAAAGCAACTCGAAGAAGTTGCACATCTGACCTTACAGAATGAACTTGAAACAACGGTCAACCATCGCTCAAATACCTTCTATACGGGTATTGAAATGGCGGATATTCTTGCTCATCTGTATGCGGATGAAGATACGTTATCAGCAGCTATGCTGTATCGAAGTGTTCGTGAAGGCGTAACCAGTTTAGAAGAAGTCCAAAGCAAATTTGGCGATCAAGTGCATGCTTTGGTGAAAGGCACGCTTGCTATGGGTAAGTTGTCTGACCTGATTGAGCAAAATAAACGTCTAGAAGATCATTTTAATAATAACCAACGTGAACATTTGACCGGCATTTATAAAATGCTGATTTCGGTGACCGAAGATGTTCGTGTTGTATTAATCAAACTTTCTGAACGTACCTATGCATTACGTGAGTTGGCGCACTCAACCAAAGAGCGTCAAGAGCGTGTCGCACGAGAAATTTTAACCATTTACTCGCCGCTCGCGCACCGTTTAGGGATTGCACAGCTCAAGTGGGAGCTAGAAGATCTTGCTTTCCGTTATCTTGCACCTGAACGCTATAAAGAAATTGCCTCTTTACTGAATGAAAAACGTTTAGAGCGTGAACAATATATTCAGTTCGTGACAGAAAAGTTGCGTAAAGAACTGTTAGATCATGGCATTGAGGCCGAGATTAATGGACGGGTGAAACACATTTATTCGATTTATCGAAAAATGAAGAGTAAGAACCTGAGCTTTGATCAGCTTTATGACATTCGAGCGGTTCGTGTTCTGGTGGATAATGTACCTGAGTGTTATCACACACTGGGGATCGTTCATCAGATTTGGCGTCATATTCCGCATCAGTTCGATGATTATATTACTAACCCGAAAGCCAATGGTTATCGCTCACTGCATACGGCCGTGATTGCAGAGAACAAATCTTTAGAAGTGCAAATTCGTACGCACAATATGCACGAAGAAGCTGAACTCGGGGTGTGTTCGCACTTTAACTATAAAGAAGGCTCTAAAACCACAGATTATTCATTTAATCATCGCTTACATTCTTTGCGTGCAGTGCTTGAACATTATCAAGAACGAAATGATGCTAGCGCCCATAAAGAAGATGAAGATTCTGAAAACTTCGAACAAATCCAAGAGTTTGAAGATTTTGAGAAAATCTATGTGTTCAGTCGTGACGGTGATATCAAAGAATTACCACGTGGTTCGACCGTGCTTGACTTTGCCTATCATGTGCATACTGAAGTGGGCAACAAGTGCTATGCAGCACGGGTGAACCAACGTTATGTACCTTTAACCTATACCCTAAAAACTGGGGAACAGGTCGAGATTTTAACCAAGAAAGATCGTGAGCCTAACCGAGATTGGTTGGTGAACTCGCTGGGTTATATCAAGACGGCTCGAGCACGTGACAAGTTGCGTCATTGGTTCCGTCAGCAAGACCGTAGTAAAAACTTGGAAGTGGGACGTGAGATTCTGAATAAAGAATTGTCACGTTTGGCGATTCACCCGAAAAGTATCGATTTGAATGATTACTGCAATCATTTTAATGTGAAATTGGGTGAAGATATCTTGATTGGCTTGGTGAGTGGTGACATTAGCTTACATGCCTTAATCAATCAAGTTAACCGTCATATGCACCTCGATCAGGATGAGCCTGAACTGGTGTTAAAACCGACCTTGAACCCACGTGCGAGTCATACGCTTTCGGCGCATGGTATTTTGATTGATGGTTTGGACAATGTAGAACTACACATTGCTCAATGTTGTCAGCCTGTGCATGGTGAATCGATTGCCGGTTATATCACGCTGAATCGTGGCGTGAGTATCCATAAGGTCGCATGTCCGGATTATATCCGTATGATTGGACAAGAGCCTGAACGTGCGGTTGAAGCGGATTGGGAAATGCAGCCAACCCGTGGTCAAAGTGTGCAAATCGTGGTGGAAGCTTATGACCGTCGTGGTTTGCTTAAAGATTTGACTCAAGTGATTTTCTCAGACCAAATCAACATTCGTCAGGTGAATACGATTTCCGAAAGTGATGGTATTGCCAATATGAAGTTATTGATTGAAGTGAAGGGATTGGCGCAGTTGTCGAAACTGTTGGCACGTCTAGAGCAACAACCTGGCATTATTAGCGCCCGTCGATTGGTGCAAGGTAGCTAAAAATAAAGCTGTATAAAAAACCCGCTGTGTGCGGGTTTTTTATTATATTGAGGGAGAGAAATTATAAAATTGAGTGCTTATGCTGCCTTCAGAGCTTTTTGAAAAGCGTCGACAGAATTTAACACGAGCGATTGACCATTGGGTGTCAATTGGCCCTTTTAAAAATGGTAAAGCCGTGTGTGAACATTTTGGCTTATCAGTTCCTTTAATTTCCCAATTATTAAATAGTCATCGGCAGATTGGAGAGAAATTTGCACGTGAGTTAGAGTCACAATTGGGACTCATAAAGGGAAGTTTGGATGATGAAGTTCAGTTTATAGAGCAAGATAAGCGCACTAAGAAACAAGCAAGCTTGGTCCTTTTTGAAATGCAGGTGATTGAGACACAGGCATTTTCGTTAAAACCGATTTCAAATGATTCATCTCTATATTCAGCATTATTTAAAAACACTCAAGACCTGTATTTCATTCGCATCACAGCGTCGTATTATGCACCTGTATTACAAGAGGGTTGGCTTGTGGTCTGTGATGAACGGCGAGGGGTAGAGAGATCGGATCTAGCCTGTGTATATTTGCGAAATGGCTTAAATTTAATTTTAAACGTGATACAGCAAACAGATGATACGTGGCAATTTGCAAGTCTAGATCAAAAACGACAGGTGGAATTCCTGCAATCCGATATTGAAAAATTACATCCTATTATTGCGATCTTACCTAGCTCATTTATTTAACGTAGTCGCATAAAAAACCCATCCGAAGATGGGTTTTGATCTGAACTATAAGTTGAAAAGCTTAAGGAATCTCTTCTTCTTCAAATTCAGGCTTCACTTGTACAATGAAGTCTTGACGGTTCAGGCCACGCCATAACGCGAAGGCTGTACCAATGTAGATTGATGAATATGTACCCACAAATACACCAATAAACATTGCAACAGAGAACCATTTCAGACCATCACCGCCCAGTACCATCATCGCCACAACAACCAGTAATAGTGTCATTGAGGTATGAATGGTACGGCGAAGTGTTTCAGTCAAAGCACTGTTGACAACTTCAAGAGGTTCAGCACCGCGAATCTTACGGAAGTTTTCACGAATACGGTCAGATACAACGATGTTATCGTTGAGCGAGAAACCAATAATCGCGAGTAGCGCAGCCAAAACTGTTAAGTCAAACGGCCACTGCATCATGGCAAAGATACCAATGGTCACCACGATATCGTGGAATAAAGACAGTACAGCACCCATCGCAAGTTTGAACTCAAAGCGAATAGTGACATAAACCAGCATGAGCAGTAGGGCAAGACCTACAGCACCCGCAGAACGCACGTAAAGTTCATTACCGACTTGACCACCGACCACATCGACTTTATGCACTTCTGCTTTATTGCCTGGCAATTGAGCAGCAGTCGTAATGGCTTTGGTTAAGTCTTCAGCTTCAATGTCTTTTTGAACTGGCATACGAACCATCAGGTCGCGGTCAGATCCTAAGGTTTGTACCACAGGGTCTTTAAAACCAGCTTTTGTCAGCGCTGAGCTCACATCGGTAGATTTTACTGGTTGACTATAGTTCAACTCTGCTGCCACACCGCCAGTAAAGTCCAAACCGAGGTTTAGACCTTTGGTGCAAATAAAAAAGATACTTGCGAGCGTTAAAATAATCGATATCAAGGCTGCCGGTTTGGCAATCTTCATAAACGGAATAATGCGCTCGTTGTCAGGACGGCCGTATTGTTTCGGTTGAGTATTTTCAGTCATCTTAGATCTCCTAAATGCTCAACTTCTTCAGGTTACGTTTTTTACCATAAATGATTTGTACGATTGCACGTGTCACAGTAATTGCTGTGAACATTGAGCACACAATACCAATCATTAGGGTAACCGCGAAGCCTTTAATTGGGCCTGTACCAATTGCGAACAGAATGAAAGCCACCAAGAATGTGGTTAAGTTGGAGTCAAAGATGGTGTTATACGCACGATCATAACCCGCAACAATCGCCTGTTTCGGTGAGGCACCCCATTTAATTTCCTCTCGTATCCGCTCACAGATCAGTACGTTGGCATCGACCGCCATACCAATGGTAATTACGATACCTGCAATACCCGGCAGGGTGAGGGATGCGCCAATCCAAGACATGATAGTTAAGATCATGGCAAGGTTAACCACGAGAGCAAAGTTGGCAATCAAACCGAACACACGGAAGAAGACCACCATCCAAATAGCAACCAATAAGAAACCGATTTGAGTTGATAATACGCCTTTGTCGATGTTTTCTTGACCGAGACTCGGACCAATCACACGTTCTTCCACGAAGTACATTGGCGCTGCCAATGCACCTGCACGTAGCATCAATGCAAGTTCAGACGCTTCTTGAGGTGAATCCAGACCAGTAATACGGAACTGAGAACCCAATACGGCTTGAATCGTTGCCGCATTGATGACCACAGATTCGGTATAAGGTGTACGAACTTCAGTTTGTGTGCCTGTTGTAGGATCTGCAACATAACTAATTTTTTGTTTGTTCTCGATGAACAGAACAGCCATTCGTTTGCCTACAGCATTACGAGTGGCTTCAGACATCAACTTACCGCCCGCAGTATCCAAAGTAATATTTACTTCAGCACCACCTGTATCTTGGCTAAAACCTGATGACGCATTTTGTACACGTTCACCTGTTAAGATACGGTTACGGTTAAGCAATAATTGACGACCGCTGTCCAAAGATTCATAAGCAAATGCTTCTGTACCTGGCGGTAATGAGCCTTTTGCTTGACCTGTGTAAGGATCGATATATTGATCGTTTAAATCAGAAACTAAGCGGAACTCAAGGTTTGCAGTACGACCAAGTACACGTTTTGCTTCAGCAGTATCTTGCACACCCGGTAATTCAACCACAATACGGTTGCTACCTTGGGTTTGCACCAATGCTTCCGCTACACCTAACTCGTTAATACGGTTACGTAAAGTCGTTAAGTTTTGGTTAACAGCATAAGACTGAATTTCTTGTTTACGTGTATCTGTGTAGCTTAGACGAAGAGTCGAACCTTCAGTTGTTGCAACCGCTTGTTGAGTATATTCATTGCCGTTACGACGAAGGAAATCTATAGCTGCAGAACGGTCATCATTATTTGCAAATTGCATCGTAATGGTGTTGTTGTTCAAAGATAAGCTATTGAATTTTAATTTATTGTCACGAAGTTGGCGACGTAAGTCAGCCGCAGACGTTTCCATACGTTGTGAAATGGCTTTATCCATATCCACTTCGAGTAGGAAATGTACACCACCACGTAAATCCAGACCCAGCTTCATTGGTTTAGCACCAATTTTTTGTAGCCATTCTGGGGTAGTAGGCGCAAGGTTCAGTGCGACGACATAATTTTCACCGAGCCCACGACGCAGTGCTTCTTTCGCTTTTAATTGTTGTTCGCTCGAATCAACACGTAATAAAGCGGCATTATTGGTGAAGCTATTGTCATGGCTGGCAATATTTTCAGATTTTAAAATCTGCTCTGCTTTTTGTACGATGCTTTGATCAATCTGGGTACCGGCTTTGGCACCTGAAATTTGAACAGCAGGTTCATCAGGATACAAACTTGGCAGGGCATATAATGTACTGATGACTAGTACCACTAGAATCAGTAGATATTTCCATGCTGGGTAACGCATTCGTTTTCTTCTTAAAATGAAAAAAGCCGTGCGGGTGCACGACTTATTTTTTGATTAAAGGTTATTTAGAGTGCCTTCAGGCAGAACTGAAATCACACTTGCGCGTTGTACTTTTACTTCTACGCCACGGTTCAGTTCAACAACTGCAAAATCACCTTCGATTTTTGTGATTTTACCCATTAAACCGCCCGCAAAAACAACTTCACTACCAACACCTAGGCTTTCAATTAGTGCACGATGTTCTTTTGCACGTTTTGATTGAGGGCGCCAGATCAAGAAGTAGAAGATTGCGACAAATACCGCAATCATCAACAGGTTTGCCATCATGCTTGGTTGCTGTGCAGCTTCACCTGCCGCGTGAGCAGTAGAAATAAAAAGGCTCATTTCATTTTCCTAAACTAAAAAAACTGGTTATCAATACTTTGATAAATAAATTGGACTTGTTCAGCAATTTACCTTGTCTTTTTCTTCAGCGCAAATGCTGAAAGAATTAATCTTGAGGACAAGGTGGCACTTCCATGCCGCGACGACGATAAAAGTCTTCAACAAACTCATCAAAAGTGCCATGGTCAAGAGCATCACGCATCGCTTCGGTCAGACGTAGGTAATAACGTAAGTTATGAATAGTACCGAGCATCGAACCGAGCATTTCGCCGCATTTCTCAAGATGGAAGAGATAAGATTTGGTGAAGTTTGTACATGTATAACAGTCGCAATGTGGGTCAAGCGGACTTTGATCATGACGATATTTGGCATTGCGAATACGCACTAAACCGTCGGTCACAAAATAATGACCATTACGTGCATTTCGAGTTGGCATCACACAGTCAAACATATCGACACCGCGACGAACCGCTTCTACGATATCTTCTGGTTTACCGACACCCATCAAGTAACGTGGTTTATCCGCAGGCATTTTCTCTGGAAGATAATCCAATACTTTGATCATTTCTTCTTTAGGTTCGCCAACAGACAAGCCGCCAATGGCATAACCATCAAAATCAATTTCTTTCAGACCATTTAAAGATTCATCACGTAAATCTTCATACATGCCGCCTTGGATAATACCAAATAGTGCATTACGGTTTTTCAGCACGTCATGATGTTGAGTCTTACAACGTTTCGCCCAACGCAATGAAAGCTGCAATGATTTTTGCGCTTCTTCATGTGTCGCAGGATAAGGCGTACATTCATCAAAAATCATCACGATGTCTGAATTCAGCGTGTGCTGAATATCCATCGAAATTTCAGGAGATAAAAAGACTTTAGAGCCATCAATCGGAGAGCGGAAAGTCACGCCCTCTTCTTTAATTTTGCGCATAGCGCCAAGGCTGAAGACTTGGAAACCACCTGAATCTGTCAAAATCGGATTATTCCATTTCATGAATTGGTGTAAGCCACCATGTTCACGAATAACATCTAGGCCTGGACGTAGATATAAATGGAAGGTATTGCCCAAAATAACTTGGGATTTAATTTCTTTAATGTCGCGTGGGAGCATGCCTTTTACAGTACCGTAAGTACCGACAGGCATGAACATAGGTGTTTCAACAACACCATGTTCAAGGGTTAAACGGCCGCGACGAGCACGGCCCGATTGCGCCAATTTTTCAAACTTCATACAAGGTCCAGATCAAGGCGAAAAAACAGTTCGCTGATGGTAAGAGTGCTAAAAGTGCTCTATTTTCCTTGATTCTGCGGTTAAACGCTAGCTTTGTCGGGTGTTAAGTCTGTAAATTTATAGATTGCATCTTGTGACAAGGTTTCATCTGAACTCTTGGCATTAAAATAGAACTGGTTAATTCGCTGCAAAATTTCTTCTTTTTCCATCGCAAATGTGCCTTTCGGTTCCGATGTCATGGCCACGATACTGTCAATAAGCTTTTGAATATAAGGATTCGTGGTTGCATAGCTTTTTTCTAAGCTTAAAAGATAGACTTCATTGGCTACATGTAAATAGTTATAAGGTTGTATTTCAACGATTTGAGCCAAATCAATCAGCAGGTCTTTATCATACTGAGACAGCTTCATACGCTTGGGTAAGCTGTCGAGCTTGAGTGGTTGTTTGGATTTGAGAAAATCGTCAAGTTGTGTGCTTGGAGTATTTAAAACCTGAGCTGAATAAATTTCTATTTCGGGCTGTGTCTGGACCGTGATAAAAAACAGAATATTGTCCAGTTCTATGCCGTAGGACTGAACCAAGTCGACTTTTGTTTGTTGTACGGCATTGAGCAAGATTGAAAGATGGTTAGCCGATTCAAATTTTATCGTGCTTTCGATTGAAGAAGGATCAAGGTCTAAAAGACCCACTTCATTTACCGATGTCATTTTGAACTGCGACAAGTCTTGACTTAAAGACGGTAGGCTACGATAGCGCCATTTCGACACATTCCATCGATCATGCGCTGCAAGATATTGAGCAGAATCTTCATCTTCGGCAAAAATACTACGCTGCGTAGAGACAGCGATATAATCCATGGATAAATAGGAATTGAAGACCAACGTACATGCGTAAATATGGTCGTCCTGGTGCTGCTCATAGAGTTTGAAAAACGCCTGAATCAGCACATTTTTCAGTGCATTAATTTGATTTTGCATATTTTATTTTTTTTTCTAGTTTTGGAGGTGCTTGATCACCTCATCATTATTTTTTTACTTTGGTACGTTAAAGCCCGAACTTAAAAGTTCGGACGATAATCAAAATTTTGGCTGGCAGCTTGATCGCGGAAAGGGCGAACCGCTTTTTTACTCAGCAATAGCGTATTAATAATATTGTTAGGAAACACTTGAATGTGGTTGTTGAACAACTCAACGTTGCGGTTAAAAATAGTAATCGCCGCACCGACATTTTCGTTTTGTTCTTCAATTTCATTCATCATTTTCAGATAAATATCATTGGCTTTGAGCTCTGGGTAGTTTTCAACCACAACATTCAGGCTGCGCATCAGATCTTGATTCAATGCTTCGATACGCTGTAATTGGCTGACATCGGTACTATTTACGTTCAAATTCATAATGTTTTGACGGAGTTCAGTGACTTTTGCCAAAGTCCCTTGTTCAAAATTGGAATATTGCTCAACCAAAGGCTGTAATCCATCTAAAATTTTGATTTTTTGACGTTCATAGCTGGCTACATCTGACCATGCACGAATGGTTGCATTGTGATGTCGGACAATGTTGTTGCGAATCATGATTGCGCCAATCACCAATACAATGATGATTAAAACAAAGATCAAAAGCCCCATAAAATTTTATCCTCAAGATAAAAGGTCGTAGTTTAAAACATTATTGTATGAAATCTATTTTAAAAACTGCGTTAAGTCGTTTTTCAAATTTTCTAAAGCATTTAATTTAAAGGTTCTGAGATGTCCACGCAATGCAGAAACATCCTGAATTCGTTTTGCTTTACTACTGACTTTAAATAAATCTGTAGAGCCAAGATAGCACATTATTCGGTGGCTCGGATGAAATAGCAGATCACCTTCACGGTTTTGAAAAAAATCCGCCAGTCGGAGGACAAATCCCGGGCTGAGTAATTTAGCCATTTCCATTTGGTTATCGCCATAAAACTTTAATTTTTGATTGGTTTGGATGTCGCTGCTGTGCCAAGGAAAACTATAGGGATAGCCAAAGTTTTTGCCTGTTGCAGATACGGCAAGTCCATGGATGCCAATATCAAAAACAAATACGCCCCACAGGTCTTTATGAATTTCTTTGACCGTGACTTCATCACCGTCTTTGTCACGTACTTTCAGTTCATTCACATAGTGATAATGAAAGACCATGACCTGATGCTGTTGCTGATTTTCATCTTCCCAAACGGTGCTCGCAAAGGTCTGAATATCATTCGAAAGGCTGCCTTGCTTAAACACGGGGAACATACGTTTAAGATTGCCAATAAACTGTAGATTATTCAGTGGCATCGAAATGTATTCAGGCTGTCGGTTAAAGGCCAGTTGGTATTTTTTTGCAATGCATTCGGTTTCTAAAAATGCAATTACATCTTCGATCGGATCATCTTTTTCATAGCTGATATACGCCCAAAACACCATGACCAATCCCGCAGCAAAGCAAAGCTGTGCCCAGCCATGATCGGGCTGAATCACAATAAACAGCATGAAGCCGATACCCAGTGCGGCTAAAGCCAGCGGCAGTAAATTTTCAAATTTGAGCGTAATGGGCGCGTTCCAAGGGTGTAACCCATCGAGGAGCTCTTGGTGTGTTTTTGCGTTTCGGCCTATATCCCATAGCCGAGCAATATTCTGAAAAACAACTTCATTCTTTTTGCGACGAATATGGATGGAATGCTTTACAGAATCTATCGGCATAGGGATGATTTCAGCGTTCGATTATTTGTGGTTAATGTTATCAATTAACATCGCATCGCCATAACTAAAGAAGCGATATTGGCTGTCGACGGCATGGTGATAGGCATTCAAAATATTATCCCGATTAGACAACGCTGACACTAACATGAGCAGGGTAGACTCAGGTAAATGGAAGTTGGTAATTAAACGATCGACTACTTTGAACTCATAACCTGGGTAGATAAAGATTTGTGTATCACCAGTCCAGCCCTTGAGTTCGCCGCCATTGGCTTGAGCGGCACTTTCAGTCGCGCGAGTCGCTGTAGTACCGACAGCAATGACTTTATTGCCACGTGCTTTTGTCTCACGGATTAAAGCCATAGATTCTTCTGATACGTCACACCATTCGCTGTGCATGATGTGATTTTCAATGTCATTGGTGCGCACGGGTAAGAATGTACCAGCACCCACATGCAAGGTAACAAAGGTTTTATTTACGCCTTTGTCTGCCAATTTTTTGAGTAGCGCTTCATCAAAATGTAAGCTTGCTGTTGGTGCTGCAACAGATGCCAATTTGGTTGGGTCGTTAAACACGGTTTGATAACGTTCGGTATCAATCGCTTCTGCTTCACGGTTAAAGTAAGGCGGAATCGGTAATGCGCCGTATAAATCTAAAACTTGTAAAATAGGCTGTGAAAATTCCACAACAAATAAGTTTTCATGACGGCCTTGAACGGTCACTTTAACTTCGTCTGGACCGATAAATAATTCCGCACCTTCTTTAGGCGTATTGCTGGCTTTAATGTGGCAATGTGCGGTTTTTGGGTCAAGAATACGTTCAACCAAGACTTCAACTGCACCGCCAGTTGCACGTTTGCCTTTTAAGCGGGCTTTCATCACTTTGGTATCGTTCAGTACCAATAAGTCACCTTCATTGAGCAAGTCTAAAATGTCAGTGAAATGATGGTCGTGATATTCACCATTCAGGTCGAGATGGAGCAGGCGTGATGCACTACGTGTTTCAAGCGGATAGCGGGCAATGAGTTCGTCCGGGAGATTGAAGTTAAAGTCAGAAAGTTGCATGTTTAAGAAATCTGAAAAGGGGGATAATGAAATTTGGCTTAGTATAAGCTTTTTTGGGTTTTAACGCTGAAATTGATGGATTATCCATCTAAAAATTCTTATACGGTTTATTTTTAATCAAATGAGAACATGATGCGTTGACAAGTTTTTGAAACAGTTTATTATACGTTTCAACACCTTCCCGAGGTGGTGAAATTGGTAGACGCGGTGGATTCAAAATCCACTATCAGAGATGATGTGTCGGTTCGAGTCCGACCCTCGGGACCAAAATTCTAAAAGACCCCAAGCTTATTAAGACTTGGGGTTTTTTATGTCTAAAAGTAATGAATTATATAAAATTCCTAGAAAATTTCCAATGATTTCACTAGCCACGTTTCAGGTGGTCACTTCGTAAAATGAATACCTGAATTTTGTTTGGGTACTCATGGTGGAATCAGATGCTAAGCTTAAATTATTAGATCAATACAATAATCAAATGTGATTGATCGGGTGTCTTATAGGGCTTGTAGTATTTAAAAGATTTATTAACTATCTAAAGCTACTTTGATGACATCTGCAATTGTCTCAGTGTTGACACCTCTTTTTCGAGCATTCTCAGAGTGGAACCAAGTTGCTAAGTCTTTATTGCCTTTAGATGCATTGCAGCCAACACAGCACAATGCAATATTGGTTAAGGTTGTAATTCTTATATCGTTGATAATGTGTTCCCAAGACTTCTTGTTGGCTCTTTCAGTGCCAAACTTTTTGCCGCAATATACACAGCACAGGTCTCGCTCCGAGACCGCATCTTCTATGTGCTTTGGTATTCCCCATGAATTTGCCATTTTAGGTTTTCCTTATTTTATGGCTATAGTTGAATGAAAAATCCTAACCTTTGATAAATCACATTTATAAAATTTAGATCTAAGCATTAAATGAAAGAGTTGTCATAATACTATAGAAATGAGGGTATAAAAAACCAGCGCCGAAGCGCTGGTTTTTTACATCACTAACTTACGTTAGTTTTGCATCAACTTATTGAGCAGCATCAAGAGCAGCATTCAAAGTTGCGCTTGGACGCATTACAGCATTTACTTTCGCTGTATCTACAGCGTAGTAACCACCGATGTCCGCAGCTTTACCTTGAACTTCAGCAAGTTCTGCAACGATTTTTTCTTCGTTGTCAGCAAGTGCTTGAGCAAGAGGAGCGAATTTCGCTTTAAGATCTGCATCTTCGTCTTGCGCAGCAAGTTCTTCAGCCCAGTATTTAGCAAGGTAGAAGTGGCTGCCACGGTTGTCAAGTTCGCCAGTACGACGTGATGGAGACTTGTCATTGTCAAGCAATTTACCAGTCGCAGAATCAAGCGTATTTGCAAGAAGTTTAGCTTTCGCGTTGTCTTCTTTGATGCCCATTTCTTCAAGAGAAACAGCAAGCGCCAAGAACTCACCTAAAGAATCCCAACGTAAGTGGTTTTCTTCTACAAGTTGTTGTACGTGTTTAGGCGCAGAACCACCCGCACCAGTTTCGTACATGCCGCCACCAGCCATTAGAGGCACGATAGAAAGCATTTTCGCAGAAGTACCCAATTCCATGATTGGGAACAAGTCTGTTAGGTAATCACGTAGGATGTTACCAGTTACAGAAATTGTATCTAGGCCACGAGCAACACGTTCAAGTGTATAACGCATAGCACGTACTTGAGACATGATTTGAATGTCTAAACCAGTAGTGTCGTGCTCTTTCAAGTAAGTTTGAACTTTCTTGATGAGTTCGTTTTCGTGTGGACGGTACGGGTCAAGCCAGAAGATCGCAGGCATGCCTGAGTTGCGTGCACGAGTCACTGCAAGTTTCACCCAGTCACGGATTGGAGCGTCTTTCACTTGGCACATACGCCAGATATCGCCTTCTTCCACGTTTTGTGACATCAACACTTCACCAGTTTCTAGGTCAGTGATGTTTGCAACACCCGCTTCAGTGATTTCGAAAGTTTTGTCGTGTGAGCCGTATTCTTCAGCTTTTTGCGCCATCAAACCAACGTTAGGAACTGTACCCATAGTACGTGGGTCAAAGTTACCATTCCATTTACAGAAATTGATCATTTCTTGGTAGATACGCGCGAAAGTAGATTCAGGCATTACAGCTTTACAGTCGTACTGTTTGCCGTCAGCACCCCACATTTTACCGCCACCACGGATCATTGCAGGCATAGATGCATCTACAATTACGTCGTTAGGTGAGTGGAAGTTAGTGATGCCTTTTGCAGAATCAACCATTGCAAGTGCAGGACGGTGTTCTTGGCAAGCATGTAAGTCAGCAATGATTTCTTCACGAAGAGAAGTCGGAAGAGTTTCAATTTTTTCGTAAAGACCAGACATACCATTGTTGATGTTAATACCTAACTCATCAAACAATTTGCCGTGTTTTTCGAATGCTTCTTTGTAGTAAATCTTCACACAGTGACCGAAAACGATTGGGTGAGATACCTTCATCATGGTCGCTTTTACGTGTAGAGAGAACAAAATGCCTGCTTCTTTACAGTCATCTAATTCTTTTTCATAGAAGTCGCAAAGTGCTTTTTTGCTCATGAACATTGAGTCGATGATTTCGCCGTCTTGAAGCGCAACTTTTGGCTTAAGAACAACAGTTTCACCAGACTTAGTGATCAATTCCATTTTTACATTGCGAGCGCGGTCCAAAGTCATAGACTTTTCGCCGTGGTAGAAGTCACCTTCGTCCATGTGAGAAACGTGAGTTTGTGACCACTGTTTCCATTCGCTCATAGAGTGCGGATGTTTCTTCGCGTAATTTTTTACTGCAGTAGGCGCACGACGGTCAGAGTTACCTTCACGAAGTACAGGATTTACAGCAGAACCTAGGCATTTGCTATAACGTGCCTTGATTTCTTTTTCTTCCTCAGTCGCTGGGTTTTCTGGGTAGTTCGGAATTGCAAAACCTTTAGACTGTAATTCTTTAATGCAAGCAGTTAATTGGCCAACTGAAGCACTGATGTTCGGAAGTTTGATAATGTTTGTGCTTGGATCTTGGGTTAATTGTCCAAGCTCTGCCAAGTTATTTGGCACCTTTTGTTCTTCGCTTAGATAGTCTGAAAATTCAGCGAGTACACGTGCTGCAACTGAGATATCGCGTTTAACGATTTCAACGCCAGCAGGTTTAGTAAAGGTTTCAATGATCGGCAGCAGAGAGTAAGTCGCCAATAATGGCGCCTCGTCGGTCAGTGTGTAGATGATAGTTGACTTTCCACCAGCCATATATAGCCCCTTGCTTTAGATTGTGTCTTTGAGGTCCGAGCTTGTGGCTCGCCTCTATGAACCGATTTGCTTAAATAAAACTATGAAAGTATCGGGGTTCATTGCTTTTCAGTCAACGCAAGATCCTGTGATGTGGTCATTTCGTAGAAAAATGATACAAAAGAAGTGCAGTTTGACGCCCAATTTTAGCGCAAAACCGAAAAGGGAAATATTGAAAGCTTGTTATTCATAGCTTAAAGCTATTGAACAATTAAATTTATATCATTTTTTGGGGGCTGATCTGTTCTTTATGGCTCGTTCAAGTTTTAGTTGTAAAGCAAAGTGTTTGATAGGTCAAACCGAATGCCTTAACTTTTAGGTGTAGATTTGGTGCGGAAGTTCGAAAATTAGTCAGGGTTGGGGACTTTATTAAAGAACGACGTGAGTTTGATGCTCCGTTTGACTTTGAACGGTCGCGGAATGTTTATGCGATAACTTATATATCTGATGAATAAGGCATGGCACTTTTTCAGCTTCAGTCATTTGGGTGAATGAGCTCATGTGCATTAGAAGCATGAAACGAATCTTTAGCTCAGTTTAATAAAGTAAAAGCGAGCAAGTATGGTTTAATGCTCAAATGACACACACAACTGATAAAAACTAATAAATTAGTCTAATAGAAAAGATTAATAATAAATTCATTTAGTGTAGCTGACTGAAACGAGCATCCTGATGAGCAATCTGGTCATAGAATAGTCATAAAACTCACTATTTTTTGTGATGTAGTTAAAGAAAATTAAACCCAGTTTTTTAGGTCTTATGTAAGTGAATATTTCTTTTGGTCATGTTTTTAGTTTGAATAAAACGCGAAAAGTACGATTTAAAATAAACAGTCAATAAAATTTAAATTAATTTAAGTTTCTAATTTTATTGTTTTAATTTTTGTTTTACCTTTAATGTTATGTTCTTTATAGATATTTTTATTTTCTAATTGGATGAAAGTTCGATTAAATAGCGTATTCGTAAATGATGTTTGTCTTTTTGTTGGGTTTTGTTATTGAGTGTTTGGGCTATTTTTGCTATTAATCTTGAACATAACAGTTGGTTTTTATCTGTAAGATAAACCCTGAGGAGAGCAACGGGATGGCTTTACGTTTACTGGATATTGGTACACAAACCGAATTATTAACTGCCTGTCGTTTGTCTTTATTGATGGGGGTTTATACGGACGACAACCGCATTGCAGAATTTTTAAAGTTCGCGCGTGGTATTGTGCAAGTCGATAATGCTGTCCTCGCATTTAAAAATGAACCTTATATATGGTATGCGTCAGAGCACATATTTAAGGCATTTATGGCCGAAGCTGATGATGATCGTCTAGATCAGTTTTTTGCTGAACATTCTCGTATAGACCGAGACGCTGAAAATTACCAAGCTTATTCCGACTATATGCAAGAACTTGGATTAGGGCATCAGCGTTTAGTCGCTTTCGATTTAAAATATGACCAAGAATCTATCGGTAAAGTTATTTTATTTGATGATCAAGTCACTGCATTTGAATCTAAACAATTAAAGATCGTTGAAGAATTTGTACAAAGTCTAGTCAATATTATTCAACTTCGCGTTGAAAATGCCGAATTAAAAGAAGCCTATGAACAGCAGTCGGCACTGAATTTTAGTAAGACTAAATTTTTCCAAATTATTGCGCATGATTTAAGAGCACCTTTTCATGGTTTATTGGGCTTTTCTGAAGTTTTGGCGCAGGAACGCAATACCTTAGATGATTCGAGTGTTCAAAATATTGCAGACTATTTATATGACACCACACAGTCGACGTATAACCTCTTAGAAAGCCTGTTGAACTGGGCTATGGCAGAAGGTGGTCGCTTTGTTTATCACCCGATTAATTTTGATTTACATCAGTCTGCAAAAATCGTCAGTGATGTCTTAAATAGCTTGGCTGTGAAGAAAAATATTCGACTGATCAATGCCGTGCCTGAAGGCATTAAAGTCAATGCAGATATCAATATGATCACATCAGTGATGCAAAACTTGGTGTCAAACGCATTGAAATTTACTCATACCGATGGACGAGGTGTGGTGACGATTTCTGCCGAACGAGATGGCGAACGGATTTTATTCACCATTCAGGATACTGGATTGGGCATGACCCAAGCTCAGATTGACGATTTATTTCAGCAAAAACTGACGGTTAGTATTAAAGGTACGGCAGGAGAACGTGGTACGGGGTTGGGTTTAGTCCTTTGTAAGCGCTTTGTGGACTTAAATCAGGGTGAAATTGTGGTGAACTCGAAAGAAGGTGAAGGCACACAATTTAAAGTCTGGTTGCCAAAGGCGACGAGTCTGCATCAAACCTTAAGTACCGAGAGTAGCAGTGCACAGAAAGATGCGACCTTAAGCGAACTTTAAAGCGCGTCTATTGGTATAAAAGCCTAAAAATACTTTTCCCTAAGCGTTATCAACTGTTATAACTAGAAAAAAATCACGCTAGGGTTTGTGAAATGAATGCGGAGCAATTGCAGAAAACATTACGTGCCAGTCAATATGCTGAACAGGTGCTCGGAATCCATCAGGCCAGTTTAGAACAAGACTATGCAATTGATCAGTTTCAAACCTCGCTCAGTACAGCACAAATTCAACATTTTGTCGCAAGCAGCCTTGCCGATATCCAAGATGAAAATAGTTGGATGCGTGCAATTCGTGTGCTGCGCGCACGTCTGATGTTTCGTTGGATTTGGCAAGATGCCAATCAACTCACCGATGTCGTCACCTTAACTCGAGAGCTTTCAGACTTTGCCGATGCATCCATCTGTGCGGCAAAAGATTTTGCACTAAAGCCGTTGATTGCGAAATATGGCGAACCGCTAAGCTATAAGGGGAAAGTTCAAGACCTGATTGTGGTTGCCATGGGAAAACTGGGTGCGCAGGAACTTAATCTTTCAAGTGATATTGATCTTATTTTTGCCTTTGATGAACAGGGTGAAACCAACGGTCGAAAATGTATTGATGTGCAGCAGTTCTGTATTTTATGGGGCCAGAAATTAATTTACTTGCTTGACCATATTACCGCAGATGGTTTTGTCTTCCGTGTAGATATGCGCCTTCGCCCATGGGGCGATGGTTCTGCCTTGGCAATCAGTCATGCGGCATTAGAAAAATACTTAAGCCAGCATGGCCGAGAATGGGAACGCTATGCCTGGATTAAGGCACGTATCGTCACGGGGGGTAAAGAAGGTGCAGAGTTACTGGAAATGACCCGACCTTTCGTCTTCCGCAAATATGTTGATTACACCGCTTTCGAAGCCATGCGTGAAATGAAAGTCATGATCGAACGTGAAGTCCTGCGTCGTAATATCGAAGATGACATTAAACTCGGTGCAGGCGGAATTCGTGAAGTAGAGTTTATTGTTCAAGTTTTTCAGCTCATCTATGGAGGTTCAAAACTCGAGCTGCAAGACCGTCAATGTTTAGTGAGTCTGCATCATTTAGGTGAAGTTGGATTATTAGAAAAAACTGCGGTTGCTGATTTAGAAGATGCGTATTTATTTTTACGTCGTATTGAACATGCGATTCAAGCACTCAATGATCAGCAAACCCAATCGTTGCCACATGAGCCTGAACCACGCCAGCGCATTTTAGATACTTTAGGTTTTGCATCTTGGGATGACTTTTTGCATGTGCTCAATCAGAAGCGTGCCAAAGTCATTTACCAATTTGAACATCTTATTAAAGAAAAAGAACCCGATCCGTTATTGGAAAGTTTTAGTCATTTAGAAGCCCAGTTGAACGATGTTCTAGATGATGATGCCAAAAATTTAATTCACGAATTTTGGTATGGACATTCGCTGAAAAAATTACCTGCCAAAGCTGTACAGCGCTTAAAAACCTTTTGGCCACATCTTATTGAGGCGATATTACAGTCAGATAAACCTCAGGTGGCCTTACTACGTCTCATGCCTTTGGTGGAGTCGGTGCTGCGCCGTACGGTCTATTTGGTGATGCTGATTGAGAGCAAAGGGGCATTACAACGATTAGTGAAAATGGCAACAGTGAGTCCGTGGATCTGCGAAGAATTGACGCATTATCCCGTGCTGTTGGACGAGTTTTTGTCGATGGATTTTGAGCTGCCAAAGCGTAAAGATTTAGAAGACTCTCTACGTCAACAACTGCTTCGCATTGAAATTGATCAAGTCGAAGACCAAATGCGTGTTCTTCGATTATTTAAAAAATCCAATGTCTTAGCAGTAGCTGCTAGTGATGTTTTGGCAGAAAGTCCGTTGATGAAAGTGTCGGATGCATTGACCGATATTGCTGAAGTGTCGGTGAATGCAACCTTGCATTTGGCATATCAAATTGTTGCCAAAAAACATGGCTATCCAATTGATGCAGAAGGGCAGCGTTGTTCGATTGATCACATGGCTTTTGCGGTGATTGGCTATGGCAAGGTGGGTGGCATCGAGCTGGGTTATGGTTCGGACTTGGATTTGGTGTTTATTCACTATATGGACGAACAAGCCGATACGGATGGACAGAAACCAATTAGTGGCTTTGAATTTGCCATGCGGGTTGCACAAAAATTTATGTCCTTAATGACCACGCAAACCCTAGATGGTCGAGTGTATGAAGTGGATACACGTTTACGACCTTCGGGAGAGGCGGGTTTATTGGTGACCAGCTTAAAAGCTTTTGAGCAATATCAACATAAAAATGCTTGGGTCTGGGAGCATCAAGCTTTGGTACGTGCCAGAACCATTGCAGGCGAGCACAGTTTACGGATTGAAATTGAAAACTTGCGCTGCAATATTTTGACGCAGCCACGAGATGAGAACAATGTTCGTGCAGAAGTGCTCAAAATGCGCCAAAAAATGAAAGACCATCTAGGTTCTTCTAAAGAGCAGCAAAAAGATGGAATTTTTCATTTAAAACAAGATGCAGGTGGTATCGTTGACATCGAATTTATGGCACAGTATGCAGTATTAGCATGGAGTGGGTCGAATCCCGATCTCGCCCATTACTCTGACAACGTACGAATCCTTGAGGATGCCGCAAGAACGGATTGCTTATCCAGCGCCGATGCGACAGCATTGATTCAAGCTTATCTCCGTGAACGAGCCGAGAGCCACCGTTTAGCACTTGCGAATCAATCCATGCAAGTTTCAGCTGACGATTGGCACGATACCCGAGTGGTCGTTTGCAAGCTATGGCAAAGATTAATTGATCCAACTGCAACGTTTGCATTGGATAAAAATGACTGTGTATAAAAATTTGGAGTGTGTGCCATGAACTTGGCTGATCGTGATGGTTTTATTTGGCAAGATGGACAATTGGTTGACTGGCGTGAGGCGAAAACTCACGTATTAACACATACATTGCATTACAGCATGGGTGTGTTTGAAGGCGTCCGTGCTTATGAAACTCCGAATGGAACGGCTATTTTCCGTTTAAAAGAACACACTAAGCGTTTATTAAATTCTGCAAAAATTTATCAAATGAAAGTCCCATTTGATCATGCAGCATTAGAACAAGCTCAAATTGATGTGGTTCGTGAAAACAAATTGGCTTCTTGCTATTTACGCCCAATTATTTTTATTGGTTCAGAAAAATTAGGTATTGCAGCAACTGACAATACAATTCATGCCGTTGTTGCTGCATGGAGCTGGGGTGCTTACCTTGGTGATGAAGCGATGGCGAAGGGTATTCGTGTTAAAACGTCTTCATTTACGCACCATCATCCAAACGTGACCATGTGTAAAGCAAAAGCATCTGGTAACTATACTTTGTCCATTCTTGCACACCAAGAAGTGGCACATGCTGGCTATGACGAAGCAATGCTACTCGACCCACAAGGTTATGTATGTCAAGGTTCAGGCGAAAACGTATTCTTAGTTCGTGATGGCGTGATTCATACACCTGACATCGCGGGTGGCGCACTTGATGGTATTACCCGTCAAACCATTATTACGATTGCGAAAGACCTTGGTTTTGAAGTAGTTGAACGTCGTATTACACGTGACGAATTCTACATTGCAGATGAAGCATTCTTCACAGGTACTGCTGCTGAAGTGACGCCAATCCGTGAATATGATGACCGTCAAATTGGTGAAGGTTGTCGTGGTCCAA
Source organism: Acinetobacter sp. YH16042 (assembly GCF_013417245.1). Lineage (NCBI taxonomy): Bacteria > Pseudomonadati > Pseudomonadota > Gammaproteobacteria > Moraxellales > Moraxellaceae > Acinetobacter > Acinetobacter sp. YH16042. Next base: position 7,707 of record NZ_VPEJ01000017.1, on the reverse strand, counting down.
TCACTGAGCAAATCCAAACTGCATTCTTTAATGCGGTTCAGGGTAAAGACCCTAAATATGCGCACTGGTTAACTTACGTAAAATAAGCTGATCGGTTAAGATGAAAAGGCGAAACTAAGTTTCGCCTTTTTTATTGGCTTGAAGATATTGAATTTTTTGGAACGAGACTATGCATATTGTTTATGTCAGTGATGGTAAAGCAGGACATCGCTCACAGGCTCTAGGTTTATTTAAGGCCATGCAGCGCCAATCTCAGGAAGCAGTCACATTTCAAGAAATTTCAATTGATGATTTGCCTATAGTGACACTTATTTCTGCGCTATTTAGCCATCAGCTTCATACTGTTGAACACGAGCCAACCTATATTTTTGGCGTCGGCAGCCATACACATTTTCGAGTATGGCTGTTGGGCAAAGTGTATAACAAAGCCAAAACCATTATTTTAATGAAGCCAAGCTTGCCGTTTGCATGGTTTGATTATGCAGTAATTCCACAGCACGATGGTATTCAGGCATCAAATAAAGTACTGACCACACAGGGTGCGTTAAATCCTATTGTGAATGAGGAGCGACATCAGCATGGTCGAATCTTGATCGCTTTGGGTGGCTCGTCAAAACGCCATCAGTGGAATGCGGCTAAAGTACTCCAAGCGATTGAACAAATAGTCGAGCAGAATCCAAATTCACAAATCATTTTGACCACTTCGCGGCGCACACCAAAAGCGTTTTTAGCAGAACTAACGCAGTTAAAGAATATTGAAAAAGTACAGATTTTCCCAGTTGAAGACACTCCGCAAGGTTGGATTTTTGAAGAAATGCAAAAAGCCGAAGCGGTTTGGGTGACTGAAGATAGTGTTTCAATGATTTACGAGGCTCTCACCGCGGGTTGTAAAGTCGGGGTGATTGAAGTGGATCGTTTGAAGGAAGACCGGATTACCAAGTCGGTAGATGAAATTTTAAAACAAGGCTTGGTGTCGTTACAGACCACTTTAACTGATTTGAATCTCGCTACCGAATTTAAAGAAACTGACCGTATCGCCAAAAAGATTGTACTCGGTCCCTAAAGTATAGATAATACCCGACGAAAAATTTCTACCAACATTTCAGTCTATCTTGGAAATGTTTGAATAATATTACAGGGTTGTCCGGTCAATGCTAAAAACCTATTTGTTTCCATTTTTGCTTTCAATTGGGTTTTGCGTTGGCTTAGGTTTTTGGGACTATTTATCTGAAATCAAAGATGCTCCTTTATTCTTTGTTTTGGTTCTTTCGAGTACGTTTTTTTTCATTGCAGTAAAACAACTACATAGTTCTATTTTTAAGTACATTTTCCTTGCGCTATTTTTTGTCATTAGCCTGTATATTGCAAGTGGGACAGGGTTCTTACAAGGGCATATGTCTTTGGGAATCGTGGCATCGATGTTTCAAAGTAATACCAATGAAGCCTTTGAGTTTTTATCTGTAGTCGATCCTAAATATATTGTTTTTGCCTTTGTTATTTTCTTAAGCCTTTGTTTTTATATTTTATTTTTTAATCAATCTAATCAGGGAAATTATCCCAAGCTGATTTTGACACTTATCTTTATTGCTAACGGCGTTAGTGTGTTTGGTATTCAAACTGCAATGGCGACGGTTAAATATAAACAAGAAGAGGCCAAACTCCTTGAAGATAATTTGCAAGATATCGATTGGGAAATTCAGCAGGTGAATGCTAGCTATGACAATCAAGTGATTATCATTGGTGAGAGTGTTCAGCGAGATCATTTATCACTCTACGGTTCGAAAGACGATACCACACCTTTTTTAAATGAGATGCCACTGGATGTTGTAGATCATTACATCGCAACTGCACCGAATACGGTCACCAGTCTGACTCGAACGCTGACTTTGGTTGATCAAAATCGTGAACCGCAGATTGCAAAAAATGTTGTGACGCTAGCAAAACAAGCGGGCTATAACACCATATGGATTTCAAATCAGGGATTTATGGGGAAAAATGATACGGCGATTTCTAAAATTGCCATTCATGCCGATCATCAGTTCTTCCTGAAAAGTGGTAACTATATGTCGAGTAATATTGATGACGACAAAATGGTCGAAATATTACAGGCCCAGTTAAAAAAATATGCCAATCAAAAAAATGTAATTTTTATTCATATGATGGGTTCACATCCGGATGCTTGTGAACGTCTGTTTAAGGCACCACGTATGTATGCGAATAAACCTGAAACGATTAATTGTTATTTATCTTCGATCAATAAGTTGGATCACTTTATAGAACAGATATATACCTCTTTGAAGGCTGATCAGCGTAGTTTCAGTGTGACCTATTTTTCTGATCATGGTATGACCGTGGATGAAGATTCATATCATGTAGATAATGAATTTAAAGATAATTATCAGGTTCCATTTTTTGTATTACGTAGCGATGCGCAGGCCAAAAACCACTATAACAAGACTGTGAGTGCCTATGATTATATGCATATTTATGCAGATTTATTGGGGGTGAAAACACCATTATTAGATCCTAAAAAATCGTTGGCGAATATCGAAGACAATCAAAATGTCACCGTTTTTGATTGGGATGATTATGTGCCATATAAAAAATTAAATGAAAGCGAAGCGCAATGATTTACAGCAAAAAATAAAAATGAATTGATTTTTTTTGTTTTATTTGTAAGTCTTAGCAGAATTGATAAATCACTTTTAATTTGTTGTTAGAGGTTATTTATAATTGAATTACCCAGGTAAGATTAAGAAAGAAATTTTAATTATGTTAAAATATGATTGCAGAGTTAACTTATGAAAATATTACATATCAATAATTTTGCTTTTAAAAAATCTGGGGCTGAATTTTATAATACAGACAGAAAAATTTCGGCAGGTTTGATTTTAAATGGTCATCATGTTTATGACTTCTCTTTTCATGATATGGCTTATTATGGCACCATTTGGCGCACTAAAAAAGTTGGTAAAAAATGGGCAAATCAAGAAGTATTAAAAGTTGTAAAAAATTTTGAACCAGATTTAATCCTAATAGGCCATTCATCATTATTGAGTACGGAAACGTTAAAACAAGTTAAAGCACAATATCCCAAAACGAAAGTAGCATTTTGGTATGTTGATTGGATTTGCGTAGATAAGAAAGCGAATTTTATTAAAGAATGGTCGCCTTATTTAGATTGTATTTTTGTCACCACAAGTGGTGAGTTATTAAAGACTTTAGGAAATGGCAATAAAGTGGCTTATATGCCAAATATGAGTCTGGATGCTGTTGATAGTCTAAAAAATTTTGAAAAAAATGAATTTGTGAATGAATTGGTCTTTTGTGGTTCATCTTCTGATGTGGAACGTACTCAATTTATTCGTAGTTTGCAACAAAAAATTAAACATATTCCTACACGTTATTGCGGTTTTGATGAAGATCCAAAAGTTTTTGGTGCGGAATATTTTAAAGTTTTAAGTCAATCCCGTATGGGCTTAAACTATTCACGTGCGAATTCATTAGATTTATATACATCAGATCGTATTACACAACTGACAGGTAATGGGTTATTGACCTTCACACCTCATATTCCTGGATTTGAGACGTTATTTTCAGATAAAGAAGTGGTGTATTTTAGTGATGTTGATGATTTAGCAAATAAGGTTCAATATTATGTGAATCATCCCGAGGAAGCAAAAGTGATTGCTGAAGCTGGTTGGAACAGAACGCATTCTAGCTATAGTTCAAAACGTGTCACAAAGTTCATGTTAGAGACTATTTTCTCACAGCCTTATACCGAAGACTATGAATGGAAGGATCATGTTTTCAGTTGCTAAGTTAGAGTCAGCAGAGTATTTGGGGGCGGGAGCAAATCGTTATTGCGTGATTTCACCTTCCGATCCTCAGGTGTGTTTAAAAATAGATTTACCTCCAGAACAACGTCAAATTAAGAATTTTCGCCAAAAAATCCAACGCTTTTTAAGCGCTCATTTTTATCGGTTTAATGAAAATTACATTGAATGGAGTGCATATCAGCGTTTAAAAAGACGTATTGATGAGCATGAATTACATCAATTTATTGCCTCTTGTTTGAAGTTAGAAGTTGTTCATGCACAACTAATTCTTAGTTGTGAGTTAATTCGGGATGAGCAAGGTGAGGTATCGCTTAGTCTTCATCATTATCTCAAGCATCAAATACCATTGAATATAGAGGCTGTATGTCACTCGATTGATCAGTTAACGGATTGGCTAATTCAACATAATATTCCACTATTTGATTTAAACTCGGGTAATTTAGTTGTTCAACATCATCGAGGTGGGCTTAGATTAAAATGTATTGATGTTAAATCAACATTAAAGAGTAAGGAGATTATTCCATGGTCTTATTGGTCTGATTTCTTAATGCATAAAAAACTTCGTCGCCGTGCAGAGCGTCTCAAGCAGTTGATACAAAAAAATATGAAGTCGGAGTAATCATGAAAATTGTACAGGTCATGGCAACGAATGGTGGTATGGGGGGGTTGGAAAAACATACATTAGATTTATGTCGTGGATTGGCGCAAAGTCATGAAGTTCATTTAATTGCAGATCGTTCCTATCAACAAAAACTAAGTGGTCATATCACACTACATCCATTTGATTTTTCTAGAAGTCGCTGGAATCCGTTTCTCATTTATGCGTTAGTTAAACAAATAAAGCAACTTCAACCAGACGTTTTACATGTTCAGGCAAGTAAAGCAGCAAGTATTTTAGCACCGTGGTTAAAGCAGTTTTATTGTAAAAAGATTGTCACCGTACATGGGATGAAAAGTAATTTAAAACCATTCATGGCGTTTGATGACATCATTGCTGTGAGTGGGAAAATTAAAGCAAAATTTCCGATTTCAAAATCAGTTCATGTGATTTGGAATGGTGTAGATCAAGATATTAATCAAATTAATAATAAAGTGAAATGTGAAAATCAGCCTACCATTGCCTTGGCGATTGGTAGATTGGAAACAGTGAAAGGCTTTCATATCCTGATTGATGCTTGGAAAAATATCAATGCTGAATTATGGATTGTAGGGGATGGGACTCAGTACCAATCGCTGAAAACTCAGATCGACCAACTTAACTTAAATGATCGTGTAAAACTATTGGGTTTTCGGTCAGATATTTCTGATTTACTTGCTCAGGTAGATTGCTTCGTAATTTCTTCTTTAAAAGAAGGTGGTCCTATTACTTTGGCTGAAGCTCTATTGAGTCACGTACCAACTCTATCGACTGATGTTGGGATGGTGCCTGACTTTATTGATGGGCAGTTTATCTGTGAACCGAATTCGAGTGAACAGATGGCGAACTTGATATCGAGGGAATTAAAACCTAGAGCTGAAATGCTCCCTCTATTCGAAGCAGCATTTATAAAAGCAGAGCAAAACCTAAAATTTGAATCAATGTTGCAGCAAACTGAAAATTTGTATCAAAATTAAGTTAAAGTTTTTTAGGGGTTTCACGAATTGCGTCTATCACAATATGTTGGTTAAAAATATTAAAGGTATGACAGCCATTATCATTCGGGTGCCACTCACTATCTAATTTCATCCAAAATTTCTCTTCGTAGTGTTCTGGAGAAAGTTTTGTAACTTCATTGAGGTCTAAGCTGCCACCATAGCGTTTCAGAGAGTCCTGTGATGGGCGGACTAATTTATTGTTGATCATGCTCAAGTGACCACCTGGGCGATATTGCACAATGCCTTTTTTAACTGGGTTTTGAGGATGTGGTTGCCAATCACTACTCAGTAGATTCTCACTGTAAAAAATATGGAGTTCATTACCATATTTTTTTGATTTTTGATTTTTAATCGCGGTAAATAGATACCACATTCCATTTTGATAATACGGTGTAGTATCTGCAGCATTTATATGACTTATTAATGTACGATCAAATTCCCAAGAATATGGAAAATTTGTACATTTCCATAACTCGATACTTTGGTTGGCTGCACTTTCAGGAATCATGTACCAAATATCTTCATGTTTGAATATACAAGGATAAGAAAGGTGATAAGAGCACTGAATAATAGCTTTGGGTTCTGTGTATGTACCATCTTCAAATACTTCCATTACTGACAAAAAACCAACAGGATGATCTGGTGCCACTTCTTCAATAAAAATATAAGTATGTCCATTTTCTTCTACGATAAATGGATCAGCGTAGACATGTCTCTCAGGCGCATAAATTTCATGTAATGACGGAATGAGACTGGCTTCAAAACTGGATTCTAATTTACCGAAGCGAAGATACCAACGCGACCTAAACTCTTTATCTCTCTTTTTTTCTTGGGATTTATAGTATTTTTTTGCAAGACGTCGAAATAAAGACATAGTAAACTCGGATAAAAGTATATAATCTTTATTATATTAGATATTTATTCAAATTTATTGTTTTGTTATCCTTGATGTGAAACCGTGATGTAGTATAAAGAATGAGTATTTTTTCTCGGAAAAAAAAGCCTTTAGGATTTGAAAATCAGGCATGTTTAACAATTAATAAAGATGGATTGATCAATGCTAAACCACCTATATTTGCATATTGGTGGGATGTTAATCAAAACTTTGGCGATTGGATTGGCCCATGGTTAATTGGCTTAATGACTGATCGTGTTGTAATTAATACTAGAGACCAACGCGTTAATGAGAGTTTATTTAGTGTAGGCTCTATTTTGGGCCATATCACGGAAGATCAAGGAGTTGTTGATATTTGGGGGAGTGGGCTTATTGCTCCTTTGGAACAAAAGAAGATATTAAAGCGTTTAAAAAGCTCTTTTATTCCCCAAATACATGCGGTGAGAGGAACGCTAACTCAACAAGAAATTCAAAATAAATTGAACTGGAAAGTGCCTAATGTTTACGGTGATCCAGCTTTGCTTATTTCAGATTATTATCAACCACATTCATTGGATATAAAAATCGCAATTTGCCCACATCATATACATTATCAGGAAGTTAAGAATAAATTGGCAGGTTGTGATGATATACATGTCGTGGATGTAATGCAGTCACCAGAAAAAGTGATTGATGAAATTGCGAGTGCTGATGTTTGTTTATCAAGTTCCTTGCATGGATTAATCATTGCCCAAGCCTATGAAGTTCCATGGAAATGGTTGCGGTTTTCTGAAGATCAATTGGTTGGTGATAAATTTAAGTTTTATGATTTTTTTTCGATTTTTAAAGATGGTGAACAAATTTTGCCCGTAGATGTTAGTTATGAGTGTCTTAATCCGGACTTTATTCATTTACACGCTAATACGGGACGCCTAGGTAAATTTAATATTTCATTAGATGATTTAAAAAATAGTTTCCCACTGTAATTATAAAAACCAATATTTTTTAGGGGCTGTTGAAATATAATGTTCAAAAAATAGTGAGAAAGCTGAATCCAATTAATTACATAATTACACTAACTTCACTTCTCGCTATGCCTCGCACAAAACTGAAAGATCAACACTCGTTTAAGCTGAAGTCTCTTCTCCTAAATGTATATATTTATTTTAGTAAAATTTATGATCAACTTTTGAAGTGATTTTTTATAGACTTGCGATCGACTGACTTTGGCATAAGTTGTCATTAAAAAGTAAACATGTATTCTTTTCCGAATTGGTTTGATACTTTCTCCACCCATTGCTCTATTTTATCAGCTGTCATGACTTGAAAATCTCGCCAATAATATTTCATCTGCTTCCA
>NZ_VPEJ01000016.1:0-78865 GCF_013417245.1 Acinetobacter sp. YH16042 | reverse complement strand
TAGCAAGAGTGAACCACCTGATCCCTTCCCGAACTCAGAAGTGAAACCTCTTAGCGCTGATGGTAGTGTGGGGTTACCCATGTGAGAGTAAGTCATCGCCAGCTCATTATTCGAAAACACCCCCTGAGATATCAGGGGGTGTTTTTTTATGTGTGGTGAAAAGGAAAATAGAGTGAAATTAATAATATATCTAATTAAATAATTCATTTATAAGGCGAATTGTTCCTAATAAAAGAATAAATTAGCTGAATAATGTGTCTAAAAAAGACAAAAAATCGGGCGTTCTGTTCAAAATTATGCTATAAAAAATAAAACGGCATAAAAATTGCTTATAAAGTGCGGTTAATTATAGGGGGAGTTATTAATGAAATTAGCGATGGGGTTAAAGGTTGCCAATTCCTTATCATTGACACCTCAATTACAACAAGCCATTCGTTTATTACAGCTTTCAAGTTTGGAATTGGAACAAGAAATTCAAATCCAACTCGACAGTAATCCTCTATTAGAGAAAGTTGAAGAACAAAATACCGTTGAAAGTTTAAATAGCTTACAAGAACAAGAAAGGGAAAATAAAGACTTAACCAATGAATTAAATGCCGATCATTTGCCTGATGAGTTACCGGTAGATACGGAGTGGGATGATGTTTATACGCATCAACCTACAAGTTTAGGTGCTGCTGAATTTGAAGAGCGCGAAGATAATCGGCAGGGGCATCAAAGTTTACAAGCACATATGCTTGAGCAAGTTAATCTTTTACACTTTTCTGTGATCGATAAACTAATTGCACACTGTATTATCGATGCTTTAGATAACAAAGGTTTTTTAGATTGTGACTTAAATGAAATTACCCAATCTGTTCAGCATCTTTTAGATTCTATGGATTATGAAGAAGAAGTCGAAGATGACGAAGTTTTGGTGGTTTTAAAGCATATTCAGCGTCTAGATCCTTTAGGTGTAGGTTCACGTAATCTCGCTGAATGTTTAATGGTACAAGTTGAAAATCTTCCTGAACATGTCGAATATCGATATGAAGCTATTTTATTATTGAAAAATTATGAGTTGCTGATTACCAATGAATTACCTAAGTTAATTAAGCAAACGGGTTTAAATACGGAACAACTTAAACTAGCCATTTGTTTGTTAAAAACATTAAAAGCACATCCAGGGCAAGAGTTTGAAGATAAAGATTCAGACTATCAAATACCAGATGTTGTGGTCTTAAAAAAGAATGAACATTGGTTGGTTCAATTAAATCCTGATGTAATGCCAAAACTACGGGTAAATTCTTTTTATGCCAATATGATCAAGCGTGCAGATCAAAGTGACGATAATCAATATTTACGTAATCAAATGCTTGAAGCTAAGAATTTCATTAAAAGCATTGATGAACGACATAAAACTTTATTAAAAGTGGCAACCTGTATTGTGGAGCATCAACGAGCGTTCTTTGAACAAGGGCCTGAGGCAATGAAGCCTTTGGTCCTGCGAGATATTGCGGAAGAAGTTGAACTCCATGAATCCACAGTTTCCCGTGTAACCACAAATAAATATATGCTCACACCACGTGGATTATTTGAGTTGAAATATTTCTTCTCAAGTCATGTTGGAACATCGTCTGGTGGGGAAGCGTCTTCGACGGCAATTCGTGCAAAAATTAAAAAGTTGATTGCAGAAGAAAATACACGTAAGCCTTTGTCTGATAATGCAATTGCAGTTTTGCTTAATGCAGAAGGTATTGATGTTGCTCGTCGTACAGTTGCGAAGTATCGTGAATCGTTACATATTCCATCATCTTCAGAGCGAAAAGTGTTGATCTAAATTTGAAAATCTGACTATTCTAGAGGTTCATTATGACGAAATAATGAATCTCTTTTTTATAAGGAATGGCCGAAATGATCTGATTGTGTAAATGTATGCTTCGCATATTGAGTTGGATGATTCGGCTTGAACTTTTCCAGTCCTGAAAGAAGGTGAGGGATAGAATTATGCAGATTACAATTCGTGGCCATCATTTAACAATTACGCCAGCAATAGAAGAAAATATTCGTCTTAAATTTGCGGAAATGACCAAACATTTAGATCAGGTCAATAGTATGCAAGTCAAACTGACTAAAGATCATCAGGTTGATAAACGTTCAAAAAAAGGTAGTGATAATCATATTGCGGAAGCGATTATACGATTACCTGGGACAGAACTTTTTGCACAAGCGTGCGCTGATGATATGTATACCTCGATCAAAAAATTGTCTGAAAAATTAAAAAAACAATTACATAAACATCGAAAAATGCAGCTCATTTATATGCCTTTAACGGTTTAGATTGTAAATTGTACAAAAAGAGGTTTTTTATAACCTCTTTTTTTATATATATAATGTATGTGACTAATGAATTATTTTTTAGATTTATAGTAAAATGACGGGTTTTACACCGTTAGTCCTATATGGGGTCTTGTGATGAATAGTGAACAGCTCACTGAAATTTTAAAAGCTGCTTTTCCAGAAGCTGAGGTTGCAGTTAGTGGGCAAGGCGGCAAATTTGATCTACGCATTGTCGATGATCAATTTGAAGGCAAACGTCCTGTTGCTCGTCAACAATCTGTTTATGCACCTTTGAACTCCTACATTGCCAGCGGTGAAGTACATGCAGTAACAATTCGTGCAATGACCAAAGAAGAATGGCGCAAAGCAAGCTTATTCGGAGCTTAATAATTAATGGATAAATTTCTGATTCAGGGCGGTACTAAGCTCGAAGGTGAAGTTCGTATTTCTGGTGCGAAAAATGCTGCATTGCCATTACTCGCTGCAACTATCCTTGCGGATACACCTATTACATTAACCAATGTTCCAAATCTAAAAGATGTGAACACCTTAGTGAAATTGATCGCAGGTTTAGGTGTTCAAATCAGTTATGAAGGTGATACGGTTAAGGCTGATACTTCTAGCTTAGATAATCAATTTGCACCATATGAACTCGTGAAAACCATGCGTGCATCTATTTTGGTGCTTGGCCCGTTATTGGCGCGCTATGGTAGTGCAAAAGTGTCTTTGCCGGGTGGATGTGCAATTGGTTCACGCCCTGTAGATCAACATTTAAAAGCTTTAGAAGCACTTGGTGCTGAGATCGAAGTTGAAGCAGGTTATGTACATGCCAAAGTGGATGGTCGTCTAAAAGGTGGCGAAGTTGTCTTTGATATGGTCACAGTTGGTGGTACTGAAAATATTCTAACTGCTGCGGTTCTTGCAGACGGTGTAACGACCATTCGTAACGCGGCTCGTGAACCTGAAATTACCGATCTTGCAAATATGCTGATCAAGATGGGTGCAAAAATCGAAGGTTTAGATACAGATACTTTGGTTGTTACAGGTGTTGAAAGCCTACATGGCTGTGAATATGCCGTTGTTGCAGATCGTATTGAGACAGGTTCTTATCTCGCTGCTGCGGCAATAACTGGCGGTAAAATCAAAACCACGCATACAGATCCAAACTTGTTGGAGTCTGTGCTAGATAAATTTGAAGAAATGGGCGCGGAAGTTACGCGCGGCGAAGATTGGATTGAACTGGATATGATGGGTAAACGCCCGAAAGCAGTAAGTTTCCAGACTTTACCACATCCAGAATTTCCTACCGATATGCAAGCACAGCTGATGGCGGTGAATGCAATTGGTCGTGGTTTTGCCACAATTTCAGAAACGATTTTCGAAAACCGTTTCATGCATGTACCTGAATTAGCACGTATGGGTGCCAATATTCAGGTTGAAGGTAATGATGCTGTTGTTACAGGTGTTGAGAAATTATCTGCTGCACCCGTGATGGCAACTGATTTACGCGCTTCTTTCTCATTGGTTTTAGCAGCACTTGCCGCTGATGGGGAAACGTTGATTGACCGTATCTATCATATTGACCGTGGTTATGAAGATGTTGAAGCGAAGTTACAAGGTTTAGGTGCCCAAATTAAGCGAGTAAGTTAATGAGCGATATGAGAAACGATGATCCCAATTTTGACGTAATGGGCAATTTTGATCATGGTTTAACTTTAGCATTAAGTAAGGGACGTATCTTAAAAGAAACTTTGCCATTGTTGGAAACAGCTGGCATTAACTTATTGGAAGATCCGGATAAATCTCGTAAGTTAATTTTCCCAACGACCCATAAGCACGTACGTATTTTAATTTTACGTGCTTCTGATGTACCAACTTATGTTGAAAATGGTGCTGCAGATATTGGGGTGGCAGGTAAAGATGTACTGATGGAGCATGGTGCACAAAATGTGTATGAACCATTAGACTTAAAAATTGCCAATTGTAAATTAATGACGGCTGGTAAAGTCGGCATGGTTCGTCCGAACGGTCGTTTAAAGATTGCAACCAAGTATGTCAATTTGACCCGTCAATATTATGCAAGCTTGGGCGAGCAAGTGGATGTGATCAAACTTTATGGTTCTATGGAACTTGCACCATTGGTTGGTTTAGGCGATTACATTGTCGATGTTGTGGATACAGGAAACACTTTACGTGCCAATGGTTTAGAGCCTTTGGAAGAAATCTGTAAAGTGTCTTCACGTTTAATCGTGAACAAAGCAAGCTTTAAACGTAAACAAACTTTGTTGAATCCAATTCTTGCACAGCTAGAAAAAGCCGTGGAAGAACGCGAGCAAGCAAAAAAAGCATAAGTTGTTAAGTTTCTAGCTATGCTGATCAAACCGCTCAAATTTGGGCGGTTTTTTTATGAAAACTGAAAAATAATGTTAAAACTGTATTTTCATCAATTTTAACGAAAGTTATTTTCAATAAAACTCCACATGAACACATGCGATAGATGTCCACAAGCTGCTGTAAAACAGGTAAACTAATCTTTTCCAATAGATTACCTTGTGGGTAAATTGATGCGACGTTTATCGACTCAAGATCAAAACTTCAAGCAAGCTTTTGCTGACTTGTTGGCTTTTGAAACTGTGAATGATCCAGAACTTTTAAAAACCGTTGACCAAATCATTGCTGATGTTCGTCAGCATGGTGATGCTCATGTTCTTAAATTGACACAGCAGTTCGATCGACATCCAGCGCATCAATTCTCAGAATTAGAGCTGACACAAGAACAGTTGAAAGCAGCATTTGAGGGGTTAAGTTCAGAAGTGCGTGAGGCCTTAGAACTTGCTGCGAACCGTGTTCGTGAATTTCACCAAGCGCAAAAGCAAGACGGCTGGACCTATGTCGATGCTTTAGGAAATACGCTTGGTCAAAAAGTCACACCACTGGACCGTGTGGGTATCTATGTGCCGGGCGGTTTAGCTTCTTATCCGTCATCTGTATTGATGAATGCTGTGCCTGCGCATGTTGCTGGCGTGCCTGAAATTATTATGGTGGTGCCTGCGCCGAACGGTGATTTGAATCCATTGGTTTTGGCGGCAGCTTATTTAGCCGGCGTACACCGTGTATTTACCATTGGCGGCGCGCAAGCGGTTGCAGCATTGGCTTACGGCACAGAAACCATCCCATCTGTGGATAAAATCACTGGCCCGGGCAACCGTTTTGTTGCGGCAGCAAAACGTGCAGTATTTGGTCAAGTTGGCATTGATATGATTGCAGGGCCATCCGAAATTTTGGTCTATGCAGAAGGTCAAAATAACGCTGAATGGCTGGCGATGGATTTGTTGTCTCAAGCGGAACATGACACTGTGGCTCAAGCGGTGTTCATTACGCCAGATGCGGATCTTTTAGATCAAGTAGAGCAATGGATTGAAAAGCATTTAGAAGCTTTGCCTAAAGCAGATATCGCGCGCACTTCAATTGAAAACCGTGGTGCATTAGTTTTAGTCAAAGACCGTGCTGAAGGCGCTGAATTGATTAACCAGGTTGCGCCTGAACATTTGATGCTGTGCTTAGATCAAGCGCAGGAAATGGCTGAAGATATCCGCCATGCCGGTGCAATTTTTATGGGTCGATATACGCCTGAAGCGATTGGTGATTACTGTGCAGGTCCAAACCACGTGTTGCCTACTTCGGGCACAGCGCGTTTTTCATCACCGCTCGGTGTTTATGATTTCCAAAAGCGCTCAAGTTTAATTATGTGCTCTGAAGCTGGCGTGAAAACTTTAGCGAAAACGGCTGATACATTAGCGCAGCAGGAAAACTTAGATGCGCATGCGCGTTCAGCACGTTATCGTTATCAGTAAGAAAATATAGACTAGGTGAAAAACTTAGTTTTCCAAAAATATAAACCTTTCCCTAACCCTCTCCTTTCAGGAGAGGGGAAATCTCATAAAATGAATATTCCTCTCCCTGAACGAGCTTTAAGGATTCCTTTAAAGCGAAGTGCAAGAGAGGTTAGGGGAGGGTGAGAAAGAGCAAAATAAAATGCCAAATATTACCGCTGAACAAATGCGTTTTTGGAGCCCTGATGTACGTGAATTAGAACCGTACACACCGGGTGAACAGCCTAAAATCCAAAATATTTTAAAACTCAATACCAATGAAAACCCGTATCCGCCATCGCCAAAAGTGGTGGAAGCAGTACAAAAAGTACTGGCAAATTCTGCTGATGTTTTACGTTTATATCCAGATCCAGATGCGTCAGAGTTAAAGCAAGCGATTGCAAAACAGCAGCATGTACCTGTTGAGCAGGTCTTTGTCGGCAATGGCTCTGATGAGGTACTTGCGCACATTTTTAAAGCCTTTTTTGTGCAAGAGCTGCCGGTTTTGTATCCAGATATTACCTACAGTTTTTATCCGGTATATAGCCAATTTTTTAGTATAGCTGCCAATACTAAAATTATGCCGCTGAACGATGACTTTGAAATTGTTATTGATGACTATAAACAGCCGAATGGCGGTATCATCATTACCAATCCGAATGCGCCTACGAGTATTGCTTTAGGTTTGTCTGCAATTGAGGAAGTGCTGCAAGCCAATCCGAATTCAGTGGTTGTGATTGATGAAGCGTATGTCGATTTCGGTGCAGAATCTGCTGTGGCCTTGGTTGCGAAATATGAAAACCTTGTGGTTTGTCAAACGACGTCTAAGTCGCGTTCACTTGCCGGTTTGCGCGTTGGTTTCGCGATTGCGCAGCCGCATTTAATCGCAGCGCTTGAAGCGGTAAAAAACAGCTTTAACTCTTATCCGATGGATCGTTTTGCGATTGCAGCAGCCGTGGCGTCATTTGAGGATCAAGCGTATTTTGAAGCGCAAAATGCCAAGGTGATTGCGAGCCGTGAAAAGCTTGTAGAGCAGCTGTCTGAGCTGGGCTTTAAAGTATTGCCATCTGCGGCAAACTTTATTTTTGCCTCACTGCCATCTAAAGATGCAGGTGAGTTGGCTGCTGAATTACGCGAACGCGGGATTATTGTGCGTTACTTCAATAAGCCGCGGATTAATCAGTTCCTGCGGATCACCATTGGCACCGATGAACAAAATCAGCGCCTTGTGGATACGCTTAAAAACGATATTTTGGCTTGATTTCAGCAAGCTCCGCGAAATGTAAATCTAGCCGAACCCTCCTTTTGAAAAGGGTGGTTGGGAGTGATTCATTAAAAAAGCGATTCAATTGAATCGCTTTTTTTTGTTTAATCTGGCTTATACCAGGTATTTAACAAATCCAGCATGGCTTCGACTTTATCAAAGCATTCTTGATATTCAGCATCGCAATCTGACGCGATGGTGATTCCGCCGCCTGCCCACAGCGAAACCTGATCTTGGTATTTTTGAATAGAGCGGATTAAAATATTCCAAGAGCCTGTACCATCGTGATTAAAATAACCCATCGAGCCGCAATAGGCGCCGCGCGGGGAGCCTTCAAGTTCTTCAATGATTTGCATCGCACGAATTTTAGGCGCGCCGGTAATCGAACCGCCCGGCAGTGCCGACATCAGAACCTCAAAAGGATTTACATTTGTTTTCAGCACGGCTTCAACTTCACTGACCATGTGATGCACTTGATTAAAACTTTCAATATCAAAAAGTTTAGGTGTTTTTACAGAACCTGTTTCTGCATAAACACTCAAATCATTACGCAGTAAATCGACAATCATGACATTCTCAGCCATGTCTTTTTCAGATGATTTTAACCGTTGTTTTGACTGCGCATCTAACACTGGATCTTCATAGCGAGGCATCGTGCCCTTGATTGGCTTAGTAATAATCTTGCGTTCAGGCTTAAAATCTATAAAAAGTTCAGGCGAACAACTTAAAATTTCAAAATCATCAATACGTAAGTAGCCTGAATATGGTGCATCAGTCAGTGACCAAAATTCTTGAGCAGTATCTAAGAGTGAACCTTTAGCTTGAGCTGTGAATTCTTGGGTTAAATTAATTTGATAGCAATCGCCCGCTTTAATATATTCCTGAACTTGATCAAAGGCTTTTGTGTAGTCTGACTTGGACCATCTTGCAGTACATTTTTGTCTTAATTTAAATTGATTCTGAGCGATCTTGGTTTGAATTAGGTGATCAATGTAGTCGTAAATCTTAGCTGCAGAATGATCAGAACTATAAAAATACCAACCATCATTTTCTAGTCTTAAGTAACTAGAAAATTGCCCCAAAAACAAGCGAGGTTGCGCTTTGGCATCGGTAGAAATCTGTTGTTGCGCCGCATAATCATAGCTAATAAACCCAGCCCAGCCCCCAGAAAACCCGCTGCCTAATTTTGAACATAAATCTTGGAAGGCGATATCTTGCAAGGGCTGAGCATCACATTCCTCATATTGATCTAAATGAGTACGGACATAAGTTTTAAGTTCATCATTCTTAAATTGCTGATATTGATTTGCCAAAAAGCAAATAACAGGTTGGTTTTGATCTTCTAAAAAAATCACATGTGACAAGGGTGCAAGCGCTTGCAAAATTTTTTGAGCACTAATAGTTTGTTTAAGAATAAATTTTTTAAAAAAAATCGGCTTTTGCATCAACAGAGAAATTAAATTTAAAAACTAAAATGGATTTTATACCATTCCTAATTCATTTGGTTTGCAAATACCGTTTATCGGTAAGAATTAGATTGCGACCAACGACAGTTGAACAAATTTTAGCTTGGATATAATTTAATCGAGCGAGCAAACGACTCAAGGAAAGGTTTAACAGTTGTCACAAAATAATATTACAGCTGAATAAATCGAGTGGTTGAAAATCAAAAAAAAATAAATACTCTTGGGAGAGTACCGTATGAAAAATTTCACTAAATTAGCTCTAGTTTCTTCAATCGCATTTAGTGCGAATGCTATGGCTATGCAAGCAATGGACGATGCTGCACTTAGTTCAACCACTGGTCAAGATGGTATTAACATCGGGATTGGTATTTCTAAAATTGAAATTGAAAAACTTTTCATTCACGATAACGACGGTTTGACGGATACAGCTAAGGGTGGTACAAGTACTGCTGGTGCGATCGTTATTCAAGGTAACGGTATTAAGGGTGATGCATTAGAGAACAAAGGTATCATCATTGGTGCAAACTATGATCAAAATGGTAAGTTTCTTTTAGCTTCTCGCAATTTAGCTGATTTACGTATTGATACAGATGCAGGTACTGGTGCAAATGGTGCATTCATTAATATCGCAGCTGATGTATCTGGTTTAGATATTAAAATTGGTGAAATTGGTGTAACTGCATCAGGAACTGCGAGTACGACTAGTATTCGTCGTGGTGGTGTTGATACCAACTACAATGCAATTTTATCTGGTCTTTCTCTAAAAACTGGTCCAATGACAGCGAATGTTCAGTTAGGTGCTGCTCCACAAGGTGCAATGATTAAACTGAGTACAACTATGGTTGGTGGCTTAGAAATTAAAGATCTAGGTATCCTTGATGCATCAACTAAAGCAGGTACGGGCGATGGCTCAAGTGCGGCTAACCGTGCAGCGGGTGAGATATTCATTGAGAGCATCAAAGTTGCTGATGCTGATAAAACTGACTTAACTATTAATCAAGATGTTCGTGTGTATGGTAAAGACGGCACAAGCAATGGTTATATTCAAATGGTAAGTAACTCTGGTCCAATTGATAACTATGTGAAAGGTGTTCATCTAGGAAGTAAAGCCGCTGGTTCAATCGGTGATATTGAAGTTCAAGGCCTACAAACTTTCTACAGCCCAGCTATGGGTGTATATAACCAAGGTTCTGTAATTACGATTTCTAGTAAGTAATTTAGAAGACAAAGAAGGCGCGTGTTGATCACGCGCTTTTTTTTACAAAAATGTGCGGAATGACCCAACAAAGCATAAAAAAATGCTGTTTTTTTATAAAAAAAAAGGTATCTTGCATAATACATGGATGTAGAGCATTAGCTCTAAAAAATAATGAAAAAAGGCACATCATTGCCGATAACTAAAAGTTAGAAGATATGTTAGAGATAGCTGTAGGCTCGGCATTGATGTATTACTTTGCCAAAGAGTCCTTCGATTTAAAAGAAAAGCCAGTCGGAACAGTTCACTATACCGAAACATTGGATTCACGAAATAATTCCTTTACTCGGATGCACCGTGAAACTGTAAAAATTAAACCTGCCATTGAGGATCAATTTCGAGGCATTGTTCGGCAAGCCTATGACTATAGCTGTGGTTCAGCAGCTTTAACGACTTTATTAAATGGTTATGTAGGGACACAGCTAACTGAGCAACAGACCATGAATGGTTTGCTGAAATTTGGTGAAACTGAAAAAATTATCGAACGTCGTAGTTTCTCATTATTAGATATGAAACGTTTTGTCGCTGCTGTCGGGCTAGACAGTGGGGGCTACAAAGGTGAGTTTTCAGATTTAGTTAAACAAGGTCAACCTGCGATTGTTCCAATTTCATATGCTGGCTTTAAACATTTTGTGGTTTTTAAAGCCTATAAGGATGGGCGTGTTTATGTCGCAGATCCAGCACTTGGGAATATTAGTTTCGATGAAGTTCGTTTTCAAGAAATATGGGAAAACAATACTTTATTCTTAATCAATGTTGCACCTGAGCAACGTAAAAATTTATTGGCTTTGCAAGATACAGACTTGCGACATGTTGAAGATGCAACCGTGAACCGTTATGCATTGGTTGATATTCAATATCCGCAGTTTTACATGGAAAAAATTGCAGACAAGGCATCTACGATACGACTTGATAAAAATATGAATGAAGAGTCGGAGTCATATGGTAAATCGAATTACAACTTTCTAAGGCTTTACTACAAGAGTAAATAATTAGATGAATGCGTATAACAAAGTGTCAGGATTAAAAAAATAAAAACGGTGGGAAGGAACATGAATCGTAAATGGATGAACAAAACACTACTAGCCATGAGTATTCAGGTGGTGATGGGGGTTGCCTATGCAGCTGAAGAGCCAAGCCTTGGAGAATATGATCCGGTTGAACAAGAGACAGTCGTAGAAGAGTCTGTATCTCCTGCTGCTGTAACCCAAGCTGATACTGCACAAGAAGCTGCTGCCGAGCCAGAAATTGGACAGTATGAATCTGTTGAAGAGCCAGTACAAGCTGAGGCACCACAAGTCGAAAGTGCTACTGCCACTGAAAAGGCATCGACCGCACTTCAACAGCAAGAGGGTGATGCGAGTCAAGAAGCTAACTTACAGGAAGTATTTAGCTCGAATGAACGTCAGTATTCATTGATTAAAAAAGGTGAAATATCATCTTTTTACGATATCGATTATACCTATTACCGTGATACTCAACTTGATATGGAAATGGCACAAGGCCAACTTTATCAACTCCGTGTACAAGAGAATGCCACACACTCAATGACCAATACATTTACCGTGCAATACGGTGTAATGGACAATTTGACATTCTCTGCATCTGTGCCTTTAGTAGCAAAAACTGATTTATTAAAAGATACTTCAACTGCTGGTTTAGGGGATATTTCTTTAGGCGCACGCTGGGAACCATTCCCACTGAAGCAAGGTCGTTTGCCTCTTATTTTATTTGGTAATTTGTCCACGAAAACTGGTGATAGTCCATACGAAATTAATGCTGTAAATGATCTAGCAACAGGTAAAGGTTACTATTCTGCAGGTATCGGTGCCAGCACACGTAAATATATTGATCCCGTTGTGTTGTTTGCATCCGTCTCGGCAAACTATGGTTTCAAAGAAACTGACTTAAACCAACGTCGTGGTTCGAGAGTCATTGAAGAGTTTGAACCGGGGATTAGTGGCGGTTTTGCATTCGGTTTTGCATACTCGTTTAACTACGATGTTTCCCTTACCATGTCATATCAACAAAGTTTCAATACCGGCGCAGAATTTACGTATAGCAGTGGCGAATCCTATTCACCTGCAGACCAAACCAGTTCAACTCTAGCGATTTCTTTAGGTGTACGTGTATCTCCAGAGACCATTGTGAATGGTACGGTGGGGTTAGGTTTAACTGAAGATGCACCAGATGTGTCATTAGGGTTGTCTTTCCCGTTGGATATTCTAGGTTTTGGAAAAAAACTTCGTTAAGAGGGCTGTCGTATGCGTAAAATTCGACTCAGCCCACTTGTTAGTGCGATCGTTTTAACGGGCTGTTCTAGTGCTGCTTTTGCACAATTGGGTACCAACCTTTCAGTTGATGTACGGTCACTTGCATTAGGTAATGCAGTAACTGCGGATCCTCCAGGAATTAGTGCAGTACATTTTAACCCTGCAGCATTAACTAAGAT
This sequence comes from Acinetobacter sp. YH16042, assembly GCF_013417245.1. Classification (NCBI taxonomy): domain Bacteria; kingdom Pseudomonadati; phylum Pseudomonadota; class Gammaproteobacteria; order Moraxellales; family Moraxellaceae; genus Acinetobacter; species Acinetobacter sp. YH16042. Next base: position 66,237 of record NZ_VPEJ01000016.1, on the reverse strand, counting down.
TGAAGGTTTGCAAACAGATATGCAGGGCATCATTGCAAACTTTGATATTCAACGTGAATTTACCGTTCCTGCGGGTTATAACGTTTTTGGTTATTCAGATGATCCATTAGTCTGTAATGATGGTCCTGAAGTGACGGCTGATATTTGTACGGACTTTAAAGATAAGGTTTCTGGTGATGTTGAATATGCATCCTTATATGTACCTGTCTTAAAAAAGATGGTGGATTTTGGTGCTGGACAACCCATTGCCGCGCCAACGATGGGGATTGCCTACAATCCACCGGGTTCTAAAGCAACATTCGCATCAGCTGTTTATGCACCTTTGATTGCGGGTTTTGGTGCTGAAAATGGTAACCCAGGTAATTTCATGGGGCAACAAGTTGCTCTAGAGCGTATTACTTATCTATCGCCAACAGTAGGCTATCAAGTCAGTGATGAGCTATCGATTGGTGGTGGTGTGGGGATGTCCTATCAAGCCATTGGATTGAAATCAGATCTACGATTTCCCAATGAATTGATCGGCATGTTAAGGATGATTGATGAAGTCGTCTGTACACCATTTAAGGAAAATTCGGACATTATTACCGACATCTTGCTATTGGGGATGTGTAATACCGAAGAAGGGATGAATCCATTTGGCAAATTTGGTCAGATGGAATTGGCTTTAGAGCAGTCACTGAGCCCAAGTTACAACTTAGGGGTTTTGTGGGAGCCACGCGAAGATTTTAGTTTTGGTATGGTGTACCAAAGTGCAGCGAAAATGCGCATGAAAGGTCGTTATCGCATACAAAATGCGAAAGCACCTCAGGAGATGATTAAGGGATTAATGTCATCACCAACAGGTCAAATTTTAGCTGCAATTTTAGGTTTCCCAAATGCTGTGCCTAACTCGGAGTCGGGTTTGGTTTCGATGGATTTTGAATATCCACAGCATGTACAGGCGGGGATCAAATATAAGGTTATGCCTGATTTACAAATCAATTTTGATGTGGGCTGGACCGATTATCGTGCTTGGGACAAATTCCGTTTTGAATTCGACCGTCAAATTTCAGCGCTGAAAATTGCAAAATTATTATCTGAAAATGTGACCGATAATTCTTTGGCCTTACCTTTGAAATTTACGTCGCCTTGGAACTGGGGCATCGGTATTGAATATTCAGCAACAGATCGTTTGAAATTGCGTGCAGGCTATGAACCACGGAGTACCTCTATTCCTGACGGTAAGCGAAATACCATGGTACCAATTAATGGTGCGCAACTCTTTGGTATGGGGATTGGATATCGTTTTGATGCAGATACGGATCTAGATTTATCAATCGGCTTTTTACGCAGTAAAGATAATATTCCAGCGAATGGTAGTAGTCTGGCAAACTTAACCGGTGTGAATAACATACTTTTAAACCCATATGCTGGAATGAATGTAAAAACCGATACGAAAATCACCATCCTAGGATTAAATTACAGAACTCGTTGGTAGGATAAGCAAACAGAATGAAAAGGATTTTATTCATAAACGCGTTACTTGTACTGTCTGTGGTGCAAGTGTCGTATGCCTATGCAGGGGCGTTTCATACCATTATTGGGCCGGATGGGCGCCCAATGGTGGTACAAATACAAGAAAAAGCTGTAAAGAAACCCAAAGAAAGTTCTATAGCTAAAATGATTGATTCACCATCTGTACAGCAACACGTTACTCAACCATCTGTAAGCATTAGTCCGTCTCAAACCAAGACACCGATGACGCGTCAAACGAGTCCAACAGCACAGGCTGCTGAACCGGTGAAGTTTCAGAGTTTAAGTACACGTGAGCCGGAAAAACGGGATGATAATAAAGCTGTCACAGTCGATAAAATTAAAGAGGTCTCAGGTGATAACGTTCCCAAATCTGAAAAATCAGTACAAGAGTCAGGTACTTCAACAAAAGTTGTACCTTCAACCACATGGACCGAAAAGTTACAGCAATCAGAGCTAACCCAACCTCGTGAAGCGTATCAGTCCAAAGTTCTAGCTGAAAAAGATAAACCTGTCGTCGAGAAAAAGATCCTTGCTGAGAAAGTAGTCAGCACTGATCAATCCGTACAATCTTCAGGTGAAAACTTAGAAAATCATCCTTCAAAACAATCGACTCAGGTAAAACAAGAGCAAGGTTTTTCGACCATGGCCGGTGAAAAGTATGTCAATAATGAATATCTGGAAGATAAAGAGTTTAACTTAGAAGGCAAAAAGCGCTTTTACACCATGCCCGAAGGCGTTATTGACAGTAAGATGGGGCAAACGCGGATGCAAACCATTGAACGTGAAAAAGGTGTCAGTCGTTCCGTCATTGATAATTTATTTAAACGTAATCAACCCGAAGATACAGGGCCGATCACTTTGGCCACATCGTATTATCGAGTCTCACAAGCTGACACCATTCAAGGTTTAGGTCAGCAATGTTTTTCGAATAAAAAAATGAAGAAAGCCAAAGAGCTCGACTTGGCTCAAGATATTAATTTATGGCCTCGAGCACCATTGTCGGACGAATTTGACTATGAAGTCGTAAAACTCAAATCACCATTACAAAATATTCGTATACATTCATTTGCTTCCAAAGTACAAAATCCTACATTTTATTGGCCATTTGCGGTATTTTTAGACAAAAATAGATGTGTCATGGAAGGCGCAGGTGGATTTAAAAATAACCAAGGTGAAGCGGATCATCTTTACCATGAAAAAATTGAAGGCGTGATTCAAGTGCCTAAAGGTAGCCAGTATTTATTCTTAACGCCTTTAGCAACAGCAATTGACGTCGATGGTCGTGTATTAACCAATCAAGGCCAACTTAAATTAACAGCAATCCGTTAAGGACATAAGAAAGAGAATTAGGATGAAAAATAAAATTTTATTACCGTTTGCTTTAACGGCATTGGTTGCAGCGCTCAGTGGCTGTGGCGGTGAAAGTGCAAATGTGAATCCTGAAATTTATGATACCAGTACGACCAATGGTACTTGTAAAAGTAATACCGAAGGCTGTGTTGAGTTCGTTTTAGATTATCCAATTGAAGGTCTAAACTTTAATTGTTCAAGCGACGTTAAAAATACCTACATTACCTTGTTTGATCTAAAAGAAGGTGTTTCGACAGGTGCTTGTAAGATTGGCGATAAGGTGACTTTCTTTGTCCAAGGTGAAAAATCACGTCGAATTGATTTGGGTAAAGTGGATTTGAAGCAAATTTCAAATGTAGCCAGTGGCACGACACCACCTCGTTTGACCTTATTGGATTTGGCTGCCGGCATCGCAGGTAAACCTGCTGCAACAATTTCAAATACCGACGCAACGGTTAAAGTGGCAATGCGTTTAGCCAAAATTATTCAAGCCTTGGCTTTGAAAAATAATAGCGCAATTACAGCTACAGATATCCAAGCGGTTTATATCAACAATGCAGATAAAGTACTGATTGATCAAATCACTCGAAATGTCGCGACTGCTGACTTCAGTATCAGTTCAGATACGGAATTTAATAACCTGTTTACGCCTTGGCTAGACTTGTCAGAAGTCAGCAATGAAAACGCATTTACCTTAGTTTCAAAACTCATGAATATCTCAACGGCTGCGGTATATCAGCCTGAGTTTGCTTTGTTTTCAACTGATGGCGTGATTACCAATGCCAGTGGTTCAAATGGATTGGTGGGCTGTGACAAAAATGAATGTTTGCCGACCGATAGTTCAAAAGTCAATTTATTCGGTCATTTCATGTTAATGACGGACCGCCAAGGCATGACATTTGGTAGTGGTTTACAGTGGAAGGGCAAAGTTGATCAACAGTTGAGTACTATTGGTGGTGTGAATGTCTTGCTCTTGACACAGGTACGACCAACACGTTTAACAGCAACGCCGCAGGACAATTGGATTGATCCGCTTACAAAGCAAATTGATAAACCTGGCATACTGGGTTTCCGTTTTGATGCGGAAGAAGCAAACTCTGGTCCGCTGATTATTAAACAAGGGACGCTACTTGCTGACAAAATGGTGGTCGGTACGGGTGGAAGTTTATATAAAACGTTAATGGCTAAAAAAGATGATTATGTTCTGACGGCCGATGATAAGAAAAAATTAGGCCTTTGGGAGCAAAACATTAACCAAGTGCAATTTAAAGGCACGATGGATTTATACAAGCTTTATCCGTTATCGTATTTAGACAAAAAAGTCTTTAAGTCTGTTGAAAATGTTGCTACTGGACAAAATTATATCTTCCCGTTGTATGCAGATCTAACCTTTAAATTTACCGATACTTCGATTAAAACAGTGAAATTGGGTGTGGTGATTGACCGTAATGGTGATATTCGCACAAATATAAAATCTGGCGTTCCAGACGATGTATTTACTCGTCAAGATAGCCAAATTGTCGATTTGTCTACACACGCGACGGAAGGCTGTAGCGGAAAAGATGTGCTCGATCCACTGCTAATGAAAGATGAAAAAGGTGTACAGCAATATCGTATCGGAACGACAACCCGTACTTTTACACCTGAAGGAAATATCAATCCAAATACCATTTCGATTCGTATGATTTTAGCTGACCCATATTTCCATACGCTTGATGGCGCGTTGATTGGAATGAACTCAAGTGTAAAAACTTCAGCGGATACCTCAATGGTTGTAGGCGGTGCTTTAGTGCAGTTACACAATATGATTAACGCCAATGCAGGCACGCGTCCCTCTGGCGTTGCTTTGACAGATTCGGATAATAAAGTGGTGAAGTGGGGGAATAGTTTGGCCAGCTTTAGTTATATTTATAGCTTAAAAAATCCAAACGATACTGCTGCGGCTCAAACGGCGAAGTTAAGCGGTGGTGATATTTCTTTAGAGTTGGCCCCTTGTTACACCATCAAGGCAAAATAATCGTCAAATATGAGTAAAATAAAAAAGCCCATCAGTGATGGGCTTTTTTAATATTGAGAGCAGCAAATTAACCAGTGTGATCGAGTCGCGTACCAAGGGTTTCGAGATGCATTTCAAACTGACCTGTTTTGCGGTCAGCAAAATAATGCCGCAGCGTTCTTTCCACACTTGGAAAGGCTAAATCATCCCAAGGAATATCTTCTTCACTAAACAATCGTGATTCAATGGTTTCATCACCCGCACCAAATTCACCATTGATTAGTTCAGATTTGAACAAGGCATAAATTTGCCCAATACGGGGAATGTTATACATGCAATATAGTTGCTCAATGTTGACTTCTGCTTCGGCTTCTTCGCGAGTTTCACGCGCTGCACCTTGCTCCATCGTCTCATAGAGTTCCATATAGCCAGCGGGCAATGTCCACAGCCCATAGCGTGGCTCAATCGCACGACGGCAAAGTAAAACTTGATTGTCCCAAACGGCTAAAGCACCACAAATGACTTTAGGATTCACATAATGAATAAACCCACATGCGGTACAAATACGGCGTATCTGATGATCTCCAAGCGGGATCGCTTCTTTTGTTTTTTGTCCGCAGTTTGAGCAAAAGTTCATATTCATCGTCATGGATTGTGTGAACCGTCAGAATAACTTAAAAATAAAACTTTGGCATCATTTCTAACCAGCTTGGCCGAAATTCAGCTATGATGAAAATAAGATAATTATAAGGATGTAATGTGGATGGATGAGGGTTTATTGACTCAGCGATTGCAGCAACGTTTACGTTTTTCTAAGCGTATTCAACCTGCGCATGCTGCTGTATTGATTGCGATTACCCAAGAAGATAATCCACGCATTTTATTGACCCGCCGCTCACTCTATATGAATAATCATGCCGGTGAGGTGTCCTTTCCCGGTGGCAAACGTGATGCCCAAGACACCAGTAATATCGTGGTGGCGTTAAGAGAAGCTCAAGAAGAAACCGCTCTAAATCCATTTGATGTGCAACTTTTGGGTGATTTACCAATGCAAAAAGCACGGAATGGAATGTTAGTTAAACCGATCGTGGGATTGATCCCGCCTGACGTAAATTTAATACCTCAACCCACTGAAATTGACCGTATTTTTTTTGCATCATTAAGACAGCTTTTAGAAACACCGCCAACGCCATATGAAGTTCGTTTTGCCCAGCAATCGCTTTATTTTCCCAGTTTAAGAATCGAAAACGAAATCGTATGGGGCTTGACTGCACGGATGCTGATTTCCTTATTTCAATATGGTCTGAATTATCAAAAAGAATGGCCTTTTTTATTAAATTCTCCTTCATTTCATTTGGGCCGTGAGCCATAAATCATTTTTAGAAAGTCAAAATAGGATGTTTGATCATGTTGTACAAATTTCAAGGATATAGCCCGAAAGCCACGCATCAACCTTGGGATGGTTGGGTTGCAGAAAATGCAACGGTCATTGGGAAAGTTGAATTAGGCCGAGAAGTGAGTGTCTGGTTCGGAGCCGTCATCCGAGGGGACAACAGTCGTATCAAACTGGGTGATTTTACCAATGTACAAGAAAATGCGGTGCTGCATACCGATGCCGGCATTGAAATGATCATTGGTGATTATGTCACGATTGGGCATCAAGCCATGCTACACGGATGTACCGTAGGTGATAATAGTCTGATCGGAATCAATGCCGTGGTTCTAAATCATGCTGTGATTGGTAAAAATTGCATCATTGGTGCGAATGCTTTAATTCCAGAAGGGAAGGTGATTCCGGATAATTCTGTTGTGATGGGTTCACCGGGTAAAGTCGTCAAGACTTTAGATGAGCAAGCCGAAGCACGTCTAAAAATGAGTGCCTTGCACTACGCCGCTCATTTTAAACATTTTACTCAACTCGAAGTCGCTGAACTTTAGAGCGCTATACATGGTAAGCAAAAAAGCCTCGACGTTTGTCGAGGCTTTTTTATAGATTAAATACAGAAAGCGCTGAGTCTGTGGTGGAAAATCTCGCGAACTGCGATGGAGTGGAGTATCATATTCAACGTTTTTTAAGATTAACTTTAATTAAGGTTGCGCATGAAATTACTGGCATTGGAAACTGCCAATGAGCAGTGTTCCGTCTCGATTGTAGATGAAACTCAAGAGCTTTATTTTCAACTCGATTTACGGGCAAAAGCGCAGACACAAACCATTCTCCCAATGATTGAGCAAGGGCTTAATCAAACTGCTATTGAGTTAGCGGGTTTAACTGCGATTGCATTTAGTCGTGGGCCTGGCTCATTTAGTGGTGTTCGTATTAATGCAGCGGTAACACAAGCCTTGGCATGGGCCAATGACGTACCTGTTGTTCCAGTATCGACTTTGCAAGCTTTGGCTCAAGCGGCGCATCGTGTACATGGTTTGACCCAAGTAACGGCAGTCCTTGATGCACGCATGCAAGAAGTGTACATCGCCAGCTATCAACTCGATGCCAATGGCATTATGCAGGCTGTTGATGAAGAACAATTATTAAGCTACGCCGATGCCACACCACAGATCAAATTTACTGTCGTGGGTTCTGGTAGTGAGCTCATTCAATCAGAACAAACACAATACAAAGACTTAAGTGCAACAGCACAAGATATTGCTACTATTGCCCGCGAAGCGGCGCAAAGAAAAGCATGGGTGAGTGCTGAACTTGCATTGCCCGTATATTTACGAGATAACGCCTGGAAGAAAATTTCAGAACAAGGCAAGCCATAATTAGGGTTATATATGGATCTTCTACTGCTGCTCAAAGCGGCAATCATGGGTATTGTTGAAGGTATTACCGAATTTTTACCGATTTCAAGTACAGGGCATTTAATTCTGGCTTCAGAATTAATGAACTTTTGGACCAAAGAAAAAAGTGATGTTTTCGTGATCGCAATTCAAATGGGTGCGATTGCGGCGGTGATTTATGAATACTGGGGCCGCCTGTGGGGCGCAGCAACCGGTATGGTGACTGGTGAAGAAAAAGGTCGCCGTTTAGGTTTTGGCTTAATTCTCGCTTCGATTCCAATCGTATTGATTGGTTTGACGTTTGGTCAGACGGTGAAAGAGCTGCTGTTCAATAACATTGCGATTGCTATGGGGTTGATTATCGGTGGTTTGATCATTATTTGGATCGAAAAAAATCCACCGCAAGTGCGTGCCAAAGAAGTAGAAGATTTAACCATTAAAGATGCGATTTGGATTGGTTTAATTCAAGTTTTGTCTTTAATTCCAGGGACTTCACGTTCAGGTGCGACTATTATTGGTGCCATGTTCTTAGGGGTTTCTCGTAAAGCAGCCACTGAGTTTTCATTCTTTTTGGGTATTCCGGTTATTGTCGGTGCAGGTTTGCTGGATTTATATCAAAGCTATGATGTATTTCAAGGCACTCAAGATTGGACTGTGATCGCCGTTGGTTTAATCGTTTCATTTGTCTCTGCATTGATTTTAATTCGTGCGCTTGTCGCTTATGTGGCAAAACGTGATTTCATGATTTTTGCGTGGTATCGAATTGTTTCAGGTTTATTGATTTTATTGTTCGCATTTACAGGCTGGAAATTATGGTAAGCGAAATCCGCTTATACACAGAACAAGAGTTTCATGAGAAAGCACAGCAGTATTCTGCTGTGCTTTCTTCACGTGGTGTATCTGTAAATATTGAATTGATTGAAAAATTAAACGCGCGTTTTTTACGTTTAAACTCTGAACTCAGTTTGTGTGTCGATGCAGATGGTTTGTGGTTAGCGGCCAATGGCATGAAGATGCAACCCGATTGGAAAGCAGAAGTGGGGCGTTTAAAGCGAGCATCCTTAAAGTCTGAGATGATTGCACGTGCGTGTAATTTGGCTGAAAAACCACAGCTTGTAGATGCAACCGCAGGGCTAGGGCATGATAGTTTATTGATGGCCCATTTGGGTGCGCATGTGACCCTTGTGGAACGTCATCCAATTTTATTTACCCTATTGGAAGACTCACATCAACGTGCGCAGCAAGATGCGTTTTTAAGTTCGGTTGTAGCTCGAATTGAATTGGTCTTTTCAGATTCGGCAGATTATTTGAAACATTTGTCGACGACCAATCAAATCTTTGACGTGGTTTATCTCGATCCGATGTTTCCGCAGCGAGATCAAAACCAGCAAGCCGTCAAAAAGCAAGCTCAGGTCAAAAAACAAATGCAATTATTGCATTTGCTGTTACCTGAAGATGGTGAGATGGATTTAGGTGATAATTTACTGGATTTAGCACAAAAAATTGCTAAACGTGTCGTGGTTAAACGTCCACGATTGGCGGTTTTTTTAGCGAATCAAGAGCCACAACATCAGTGGCAAGGTGATGCTTGTCGCTTTGATGCATATTTCCAACATGATCTTGTGACTTAAAATGATATTTGCTTCAATATTGTTCAAAGATTTGTTATATAGTTAAAAAATAGCATTGCTAAAAACGACATCAGGCATAAAATTATTTGTGCAATTAAGCGAGCCAAGGCCACCATCAGAACTCTATGATTGATTTCAAACCCTCCATCAATTTTTGGCATGATTTTAAAAGCAACCAAACTGCGGGGATGTGGTTATTTTTGGGGTCTCGTCGTTCTTTACAAATCGTTCGACCATCGATTTTACAATTGGTGTTTTGGGGGATTTTAGGTGGTTGTGCCAACAGTTTATTTAGTTGGCTCAGCACGGGGCGTATTGGCGAATTTAATGCCCAAGGTCTCATTAGCTACGCATTGTGGCCATTTATTGCTTTAATCGTGGGGATTTTCCTGTCACAACGTGTGAATAATCCACGGTTAATGTTGGTCCCAGCATTGCTCTGGTTGGTGCTTGATACGCACATCATGTTGTTTCAATGTTTGATTCAATATATGGGAGATCTCGATTTTCTCCCATACTTCCTATATGACTACATTCCAACGTTATTCATTATTCTATTTGTTTGGCAAAGTTTGGCTGTCGTTTGGGTGTTTTCACGTGAGCTGAAATGGCCATGGTGGGAGCGAGCACTGATTATGGGTGCGACGCTATTTACTTTGGTCGTGTGGCAAGTCTCAGTCAAAGATCAGCCGATTTGGAAAGTAGAAGAAGTTCCTCCAAGCTTTGCTGAAGATGCATTTTATGCACAAAGCCGTTTGCTCAATAAATCTTTAGACGCAGTGGAATATGGTGAATTTGCCCAATCCCATTGGTACTTCTTAGGGGTGGCAGGTGCGAGTTATCAAGATGTCTTTAAACTGGAAATTGAACGGATTAAAGAACAGTTTGATACACGTTTTGGCACCTATGGGCGTTCGGTTGAGCTTATCAATAACCCTGCAACGCGCACTGAAATTCCGCTGGCATCTAAAACCAGTATGGAGTTGGCGCTGCGTCGTATTGGTCAGCAGATGAACCGAGAAAGTGATGTCTTATTTTTATATATGACCTCACATGGTTTACCGAATGTCTTTGAAATGGAAAATGCACCTTTGGATTTGGCGCAAGTCGATCCTAAATGGTTAAAAGAAGCCTTGGATGCATCCGGAATTCGTTGGCGTGTGATTGTGATTTCTTCATGTTATTCAGGCAGTTTTATTCCAGCACTGCAAAATGATAATACTTTAATCATTACTGCATCGGCAGCTGATCGACAGTCTTTTGGCTGTTCGAATGAAGCTGAATATACCTATTTTGGCCGAGCGTTCTTTGATCAGGCGATGCGTGAGCAGACCAGTATTCAAGCGGCATTTAATGAAACCAAAGCGACTGTAGCGAAATGGGAAGCCGCGCAAGGTTTCGAACCTTCTGAGCCACAGTGGTCGATGGGGAAAAACATGGCATTAATGTTGCCTCAATTAGAACAACGATTGTTCCCGCCGACAACTACTGCACCGGCTACGACGGTTACGCCTTAAAAGATTAAAAAAGTTTAGGATAAAGATCATGGAATTAGTACAACGAAATACCTGTTTTGCGGGTGAGCAGCGCATTTATCAATTGGATTCTTTAAGTCTAAAGACCGCGACAAAGTTTGGTATTTTTCTGCCAGAAGCAGCCTTACAAGGCCAAGCGTGTCCTGCATTGTTTTATTTGGCGGGATTAACCTGTACTGAAGAAACCTTTGCTATTAAAGCGCATGCTCAGCGTTTAGCAGCGCAGCTCGGCCTGATTTTAATCAGCCCTGATACTTCTCCACGTGGGGAGCAGGTAGCGCAAGGTGATCATTGGGATATTGGGCAGGGCGCAGGCTTTTATATTAATGCAACGGAACAACCGTGGGCCGAGCATTATCAAATGGAACGTTTTATCGCTGAAGAATTGTATTCGTTGGTACAGGCTGAATTTCCGGTACAAAAAGGTGCGATTGGCATATTCGGACATAGTATGGGCGGTCATGGTGCATTAACTTTAGCGTTGAAGTATCCGGACCTGTTTAAATCGGTTTCTGCTTTTGCACCGATTTGTGCGCCGAGTCAGTGTCCATGGGGCGAAAAAGCCTTTAGTCAGTATCTAGGTTTAGATCGTCAGCAGTGGCTTCCGCACGATGCTACAGCTTTAGTGCAAACTAAAGGGGCTTTGTTTAAAGCCATTTTGATTGACCAAGGCATTGATGATCAATTTTATAGCCAGTTAAATCCGATGTTGTTTCAGCAAGCGTGTGAGCAAGTTGGGCAGCCACTCGAACTGCGTGAACATGTTGGCTATGATCATGGGTATTATTTTATTCAAAGTTTTATGGACGATCATTTGCAATTTCACGCTGTCCAATTGCAAACAGTAGTTCATTAATTTAAAAGTCAGTGGTTAAAAATATTGAGGCATAGCTTGCTTTGATATACGTATAAATAAAGCATGGTGATGAGCATTGCCATGCAAATGAATAAATTCGACATACCAAAAAAAATAATTTAGGGTACTTATGCAAAATTCACAAATGGAAACGCCGCTTCCGCCAGAGCTGCCCGTGATGAATCCACCGAGTCTATTTGGGGAGACAGAACAGGCTAATGTTTTGGGACGAAATTATCATTTTAGGTTTAAAGGTAATGCATCTGAATATTTCGGTATTTGGATCGTGAATATCTTACTGACAATTGTTACGCTTGGACTTTATGCACCTTGGGCAAAGGTCCGCCGTTTACGCTATTTTTACGGTAATACTTGGGTGTTTCAGCGTCGTTTTGATTTTACTGGTTTGCCTACAAAAATTTTAGTTGGACGCATCATTGCGTTAGTGGTCTATGGTGGTTTCTCTTTTGCTGCAAAATATTCTTGGGAAGCATTTTTAGCGGGCTTTGTCCTGATCTTCTTTGCGGTTCCTTGGCTTATTCGATCTACGATTCGTTTCCGCGCCCGTAACAGTAAGTTTAGTAATAGCCGATTCTTTTTTTCTGGGACGAATAAAAGCGCGTATTGGTGTTTTGTCAAATGTCTTGCGGTGGTTGTCTTTACCCTTGGTTTGTTTACACCAGTTGCGGTCTGGCTATATAAACGTGAATGTCTGAATCATTTGTATCTGGGTCAGTTGAAATTTAATCTGAATAATACTTGGGGCGATTATATGCGTGCCATGTATGTGCCTTTATTTCTGTTTATGGGCTTTGGTGCATTGCTAGCAGTAATCTTTGCGATATTGTTTGGTAGCTCAGATGGTTTAAATGACGCATCTTATGTCTTCATTATTTTTGGTATGTATTTGATTGGCTATATGTTTATTTGGCCACTCACAGCTGCACGTATATTTATTACTACTTGGAATAACACTACTTTGAGTCGCAGTCATTTTCATACGGACTGTAATCAATGGCGTTATGCATGGATTGTCTTGAGTAATTGGTTGGCTAAAGTGATTAGCCTCGGTTTACTGACACCATGGGCAGTTGTACGACTATATAAATATCAGACTGAATCTTTGCACTTAATGTTGGTCGATGATCCTGACCAATTACAAAATCAAATGCAGCAAGATCACAATGCGATTGCTGAAGAATTATCCGATATTTTTGACCTAGATATTTCCTTATAACGCAGGTGAATTACATGAAAACATCAGTAGTGAATGCAACCTATTATGATGGGAAAGTGTCAAAACCCTTTGTTGCTCAAATCAGCGCAGATGGGGAGCATGCTGTGATTGTGCGTTATGGTCAAGACCTAGAACAAACGCAGCATTACACTTATCAAGATATGACGCTGATCGGTGCTTTGGGTGATATTCAGCCAGTGATCGAGTTAAAGGACGATGCTCGTTTAGAGTTTCATCAACCTTTGCCAGAGTGGTTTAATCTCGACGTAAAGTCGCGTTGGCATTCGATTTGGAAGTTAGAGCGTTCACCTTCTCTAATCATTTTTAGTGTGATTTTCGTGGTGGCTTTTGCTTTTGTATTGATTAAATGGGGCATACCTGCGGCGTCACATGTGGTGGCCAACCAACTTCCTGAGACAGCGTTAAAGAGTTGGGGTGATCAGGCGGAAAAATATATTATTGATATGACTGAACCCACGAAATTGCCACAAGCACGTCAAGACAAGTTGAAGCAAGAATATCAACAATTGGTGGCTGAAAATCGTCCTGCGAAGTTGTTATTCCGCGGTGGTGGCAGCATCGGTGCAAATGCATTGGCGATACCCAATAACACCATTATCGTGACAGATGAGTTGGTTAAATTAGCGAAAAATGATTATGAGCTCATAGGTGTGCTGGCACATGAGCAGGGGCATTTAGTTCAACGCCATAGTTTGCAGCAAAGTTTGTCAGGTTTAGGCATCAGTATTATTTTGTTGATGATCACAGGGGATGGCTCTGACATTCTTACCAGTTTACCGGTTGCTGCGGTGGGTGCGAGTTACTCACGAGACTTTGAATCTGAAGCAGATTTATATGCCCTAAAACAACTTTCAAAACATCAAATTCCAACGGCACATTTTGCAAACTTCTTACAACGTATGGAAGATGAAGCTGATGGTGAAACAGCAAAAGAGAAAGGTGCAGAGGATGAAACTGCCAAAGATCAGAGATCTTGGACAGACTTCTTTGAGTCACATCCAGCGACGAAAGCCCGTATTGATGCAGTTAGAAATTATCAATCACATCAGCATTGAGTGAAATGCTTTGATAATATGGCGACGTAGACTACGGTTCGCGTTGCCATGTTGCACTGAGTTCTTCTTGTACCATGCGGATCAAATGATCTAATACCACATGTTCCAATTGATCTAGATTTGTGCTTGGATCTTGGGCTGAAATCACCACGTCTAAAAACGCAGCTTGTGGTAGAAGGCTAACCTCTGCAGAGGGCAGTTGAATCTTGAATGCAGTATTTTCTCCAATGAGCTGTTCATTGACTTCAAATTTATGTTTCCAATGATTGACTAAGCGTTTAGCAACACGTGCTGCTTGGGCGGTGGTGATTTGTGTTGAACTTTTCATAGATGCAATTTTATTGTTAAGTTGTCAGTCCTTTAACTTAGCAAAGTACATAGATGCTCGTTAAGTCTAAATATGCAACGCTGTGTTTCTATCCCTGAGATCTTTATCCATATTAATCACTGATGTTACGTAAGCAAAAAATAATTTTGCATTTTTTAAAATGATATTTAAGTCAATTCGACGGAGTCTTACATCTAGGACTTAAATAATGGGATTAGCCTTCGGCTGGAGGTACTCTTACGAAACGATGTTTCTCATTAGGCAAAATGAGAAGCGAAGCTTCGCAAGGAAACCATCTTGCGGAGCAATGCTCCTCACCGCAAAACTCGCTCTCTAGCGTCTATTTATTTAAAGTATTGCAAAAAAAAAATTTGATGAGAAGTCGTGCTGTCTCAAACAAATGCGGATGACGTTACCGCGTATCTTTCTTTTATTTGAACCAATTACGCTTCTGATATTACTGCGTAACATCAGTTCATCCTAGGTTTTTTTATTATAGAGATCTCAATCATCGGCATCGAAAAAACGACTAAGGGCATAGGCAGCGAATAGGGGGACAATTTGCTATAATGCGTCAATCACTCCCTTTTCAAAGCTAGGTTTTTCATGTCCAAGCCATTCTTAATCGCACCTTCAATTTTGTCAGCAGACTTTGCGCGCTTAGGTGAAGAAGTTGAAAACGTTCTAGAAGCCGGTGCAGATGTTGTTCATTTCGATGTCATGGATAATCATTATGTACCGAACTTAACTTTTGGTGCGGGCGTTTGTAAGGCATTGAAAAAATACGGCATTAAAGCGCCAATTGATGTGCATCTAATGGTTTCACCGGTAGACCGTATGATTGGCGATTTCTTAGACGCTGGTGCAGATATCATCACTTTCCACCCCGAAGCAACTGACCATATTGACCGCTCTTTACAGTTAATCAAATCTGGTGGTGCGCAAGCGGGCTTGGTGTTTAACCCTGCGACACCTTTGCATTATTTAGACTACGTTTTAGATAAAGTTGACCAAGTCTTGTTGATGAGTGTGAACCCAGGTTTTGGCGGTCAAAAGTTCATTCCAATGACTTTAGAAAAGCTGCGTCAAGCACGAAAAATTATTGATGCTTCAGGCCGTGATATTCGCTTAGAAGTGGATGGTGGTGTTACCCCAGCCAATATCCGTGACATTGCTGAAGCTGGTGCAGATATGTTCGTTGCAGGTTCAGCGATTTTTGGTAAGCCTGATTATAAAGCTGTGATTGATGACATGCGTTCTGAATTGGCAAAAGTGCATGCTCAAGAGGCTTAAGCCTTTGGGTATAAGTTATTCATGGCTTGTGGATAACTATATGGATAACCGTATGGATATCTGTGTAGATAAGTATATGGATAACTTGAATAAATTATAAACGATTGTGCATCAATGGTTTAATAATTAGACGTATTAAGTATAAAAAGGACTCAATTGAGTCCTTTTTATATGGGTCAAAGTATTTGAAATATTGTGTATTTATTAATCTATGGTAAATAATTAATCAGTTTAAAAAATAACTTTTATGTTTTAACTGGAAGATATGCGCTGATTTTTATGACAGCGCAATAAATTTAAAACTGTTGTGAATAACTGCACAATTAATTATGCTGTTAGCAACTATTGAGATACGCTGCGACTGGCAAAACACATCATCGATCGCACTGGATAGTGCTTTTAGATATTTCTGAATGTATCGTTCATGATGGATAAATCGGTCGAGCTGCATGTCATGTTGATACAAATGTCATTTGATTGCATTTGAATCGTAAATAATATCATCATGGTGTTTCATGCGGATTTCGGCTGAGCCGATCGCGTGATGTTTCTAAAGATGTGTTAATAGGGATGTGTTGTCACAGTGCATCATTGGGTTGAATTAGGATACTAAATTGTTCAATTTTTTGCGAAAGCATCTTGGCTTTGCTTGGCTCATGGCGTTCGTCATGGGGTGGAGCAGTGTGGTCAGTGCACAGCAAAATTTTCAACATCAACAAATGATGAACGCAAATGCCCATCAGGCATCAGTTCATGCAGCACATGCTGATCCTTCGCATTTAAATATGACAAATTGCCATCAAAATCAGCGGCAAGCTGTTCCTGAACATGCAGCACATCATGGTAAGCAGACGACATTAGAAGTCTTTTCAATGATGGATTGTCATCAATCTTTAGATGCGACATCTGCACTGCAAGATGGTCAGGCGCATCATTCAACGACACAAAGTACAGACTGTCGTCAGGACTGTACACTCGCACATTGCCAAATCAGTACCTCTTATGTCGATAGCGCCTTGGTCGCATTGCAGACCTTCCATGTGCATCACTATGCAGAACCCCCTCGTTTCATTTTTGCTGGACAGCATTTAAAAGGCTTTTGGCAAGAAATTCTAAGACCCCCGCAAGCTTAACCTGAGTTTTAAATACG
Source organism: Acinetobacter sp. YH16042 (assembly GCF_013417245.1). Taxonomy (NCBI): domain Bacteria; kingdom Pseudomonadati; phylum Pseudomonadota; class Gammaproteobacteria; order Moraxellales; family Moraxellaceae; genus Acinetobacter; species Acinetobacter sp. YH16042. Next base: position 49,486 of record NZ_VPEJ01000016.1, on the reverse strand, counting down.
TTTTTTCGTTATTTTATAAAGGTTAAGTCATGTCTAATTTATTTAAATCAGGCCTCGTGCTCGGGGTATGTCTGCTGTCACCAACGTGGGCGTTTGCAGCCATTAAAGAATATCATCTGAATATTGATGAAAAGACCATCAATTTGACTGGTAAAGCGGTCAAGAAAATCAGCGTCAATGGTCAGTTTCCAGCACCATTACTGGAGTTTGAAGAAGGCGATGATGCGGTCATCCATGTGCATAATCAGCTCAAAAAACAAAATACCTCAGTGCATTGGCATGGTCTATTGCTGCCCGGCTTAATGGATGGTGTACCCGGCTTTAATGGTTTCAATGAAATACAGCCTGATGGTAGCTTTACTTACAAATTTAAAGTCCGTCAAAGCGGAACCTATTGGTATCACGCGCATTCCAAAGGCCAAGAACAAGACGGATTGTATGGCGCTTTGGTAATTTATCCGAAAGGTAAACAAGCACTTGCCGCACATGAACAGACGCAACGTGATTATGTGGTCATGCTGTCGGATTTTCATGAATCATCTAGCGCTCAGATTATGGCAAATCTGAAAAAGTCTGCCGAATACTATCAAAATCAGCGTGAAACAGTTTCAGATGTATGGACGCAAATTCAACGAACAGGTTTAAAAAACACTTGGCAAGATCGTTCGATGTGGAATCAGATGCGTATGCTGAAAACGGATTTGTCAGATGTCACGGGTTATACGTTTTTAGTGAACGGCAAAACACCACAGCAGAACTGGACAGGGATGTTTAAGCCCAATGAAAAAGTTAGACTTCGTTTTGTAAATGCTGCGGCCATGTCGTTTTTTGATGTGCGTATTCCTCAGCTCAAAATGACGGTGGTCAGTGCAGACGGCCAAGCGGTCAAACCGGTCGCTGTGGATGAATTCCGAATTGGTGCTGCAGAAACGTATGATGTGATCGTAGAGCCTAAATCTGCGCATTATCAGATAGAGGCTGAGTCGATCGATCGGACAGGATTTGCGATTGGCACTTTACATGATGAAACGCAGCCTCAGCACTCAGGCATTCACATGCCAAAAGCTCGGCCACGCGCTTTGCTGACCATGGAAGATATGGGGCACGGCTCAATGTCAGATATGGACCATAGCAATATGGGACGTATGGCTACAGGTTCAACCCAAACTTCAGCAATCCAGCAAGTGAATGCTCATGAGCACAACACGCATACTGTCAATCCGTCAAATATTCAGCCGAAACAAGTTCATGATCATGCAGCTATGGGACATGACATGGACTATTCTCCAGTGACTGCGCATACTACTATGCAGCATCCAGATATGCATAAACAGAATATGTCTGATTCAGCGCATGCCAATATGGATCATAGTGAGATGGATCATTCATCAATGAAACTGGATACGCATACAGCGATGGAGCATGCACAGTCTAAAGAGGAGAAGCAGGCAGTTGTAAATTCAGCAACGGTTATGGGTTGGGCCAATGCTTTTACTCCTGTCGGTGATAAGGCACTTCAATATAGTGATTTAAAAGCGTTAACCCCGCAGCCTGATACCCGTGAACCGACGCAAGACTTGGTCATTCATTTGGGTGGAACGATGGAACGCTATATGTGGACCATGAATGGCAAAAAATTTAGCGAAGCCGAACCACTACAAGTGAAATATGGTGAGCGAATTCGCCTGAAATTTGTCAATGACAGCATGATGGCGCATCCGATGCATTTACATGGCATGTTTATGCAATTGGAAAATGGGCAAGTGTCTTCTGAAATGCCAAATAAACATACGGTGATTGTGCCGCCGGGGAAAACAGTGACGGCTCTGTTAACGGCCAATGAATTAGGGGAATGGGCGATTCATTGTCACTTGCTGTATCACATGTCTGCAGGGATGATGAATAAACTTGTGGTCGCAAATGTCGCAGAGAATACTAAAACAGCATCTGTGCCGAAAAAGGAGGTGTCTCATGCGCATCATTAAATCATGCACGTATACGGTATTGAGTTTAGGTTTGGCATCGGTCACTCAAATGACCATGGCGCAAGATGCACATCACAGCATGTCGATGTTAGCTCAACATGAGTCGCATTCCTCACATGATTCGTCGCATCAAGTGATGCAAACAAGGATCGAATCGAACAAGATGGAGCATACTGCAGAACATGCAGAACATGCAGAACATGCAGAACATGCAGAACATGCAGAACATGCAGAACATGCAGAACATGCAGAACATGCAGAACATGCAGAACATGCAGAACATGCAGAACATGCAGAACATGCAAATGCATCATCTATTGCGTCACGTGCTGCTTCTGCGCAGCACCCTGTTGATCATAAGCGTGAACATGGTGGACAGATTTATCAAGCGACTGAGATAGACAATCGATGGCTCAATAATGCCGATGGCCGTGGAAGTTTAAAGACCGAAATTGAGAGTCGAATCGGGACCGATGAAAATAAGCTCTTCATCAAATTACATGCGGATAAAGCAGAATCTCAAGATGCAGATTATGCGGCTCAATTGATGTATAGCCGTATGATCTCCGACTTTTGGGATGCGCAAATTGGTGCGCGTTATCGGGTCGATGAACATCAAGTGACGGACAAAGAACAGTTAGATGCTGTGGTGGGTTTGCATGGTCTGGCACCGTATTTCTTTGAAACCGATGCTTATTTATATCTTGGTGCAGATAAACAGGTCAGTTTTTCTTTAGAAACCGAACGTGATTTTCTGCTGACGCAAAAATTGATTTTAAAACCGTATCTGAACCTAGATGTGGTGCTGAGTGATGATTCCGCCTATGCACAAAAAACAGGACTCAGTTCTGTATGGCTAGGGCTAGAAACACGCTATGAAATCAATAAAAAGCTGATGCCCTTTATCGATGTCGCTTACAGCTATGAAAAAGGAAATCAGCATACGGCATGGCAAGCTGAAACTGGAAGTGAAAAGCAATGGTGGTATGGCGCAGGTCTTCGTCTGAAGTTCTAATCGGCGAATAGACCAAATAAAGAGGGTATCATCAATAGGTTTTGGTGATGCCTTTTTTATTTCTGAATTTGTCCTTTGAACAGACATGCTATGTTTTGGCGCAAATCATCAGCACTAGAGTTTTACTCAACTGAATAACGCCCTGAATTTGGTCAAAAAATGTAAAGACTGCACTAAAATTCAGCATATTTGCTATACTGAGAAAATATTCGGAGGAACGACCTCCCTTACATCTTTGTTCAAAGCCAGTAAGAAAAATCGTCAGGACGACCTGACTCTATTAATATGGAGGAAGGCATCATGGCTTGGGTTGTTCTGGTATTCGCTGGTATTTTTGAAATCGTTTGGGCCTATTCGATGAAGCTCTCAGAAGGCTTTACAAAACTTGGCCCAAGTTTAGTCACTTTATTTTTTATGATCCTGAGCTTTGGTTTGTTGGCCTATGCCATGAAAACGTTGCCTCTGGGAACAGCTTATACCATTTGGACAGGAATCGGCGCGATTGGCTCTTTCCTCGTGGGTATTTTTATACTCGGTGAGCCTGCAACTGCCATGCGGATGTTAGCCGCAGTACTGATCATTTCGGGTCTAATCTTGATGAAATTATCTTCAAGTTAATATGTTCTAAAGCACAGCAGTCATTGATCCCTGTGCTTTTTTTTGGGTAAAAATATGGCTTGGGTTTTATTAATTGTAGCGGGATTACTTGAGGTGGTTTGGGCCTATTGTATGAAAGTCTCTGAAGGCTTTAGCAAACTGACGCCAAGTATTTTGACCATTGTTTTCATGATCGCAAGTTTCGCTTTATTGTCTTATGCAATGAAATCCTTACCACTGGGTACAGCCTATACGGTGTGGACAGGGATTGGTGCAGTGGGTTCATTTATCCTCGGCATCGTTGTATTGGGTGAGCCTGCCAATGCCATGCGCATGCTAGCTGCGGTACTGATTATTTCAGGACTAGTCTTGATGAAATTATCGTCCTCCTGAATAATGAAGTGCTGCGATTTTGAGCTTGGAGTATGTCATGCAACTTTCTTATCAGTTTTTAGATTCGCCCGTTGGACAATTAAAACTTGTTGCACATGAAACCGCATTGGTGGCTGTCCTTTGGGAAAATGAAAACCCTAATCGTGTGCGATTGGCGGCTTTGGTTGAAGATCGGCAACACCCGATTTTGCTCAAAACTGCACAGCAATTAAATGAATATTTTGCGGGTAAAAGACAGCAATTTGACTTGCCGCTAGACTTTGAAGGCACCGCATTTCAGCAACAAGTTTGGCAAGCTTTACTGACGATTCCTTTTGGAGAAACTCGCAGCTATAAACAAATTGCAGAGCAGATCGGCAATGTCAAAGCCGTACGTGCTGTCGGTGCAGCCAATGGTAAAAATCCAATTTCAATTATTGCACCTTGTCATCGTGTCGTGGGCGCAAATGGAAAATTAGTGGGTTTTGCGGGTGGTCTAGAAAATAAAGAAATATTGTTAAAAATTGAGAAATTACAATAAAATAGAAAATATACTTATTTAAAATAATGAATCAAATTAATGAATATTTCTCAAATCTTTGCACCCTTCATTTCGACGTTGTGGTGGCTAATTCCATTGTTACTGATTGTGGGGGCAATCAAAGCATTTAAACCTTATTTAAAGGGGAAAATGGGGGAGTTTGCTGTCGCCGTTCATGTCAAACTTTATTTGAAAGACCATTATATATTGTTAAATGATTTGACCTTACCAGATGGCGAAGGAGCTACAACTCAAATTGATCATCTTCTTTTAAGCCCATTTGGTGTGTTTGTGATTGAAACTAAAAACTATAAGGGCTGGATTTTTGGGAGCGAGAGACAAAAACAATGGACGCAAAAGATTTATAAAAAAAGTTTTAAATTTCAAAATCCAATTCACCAAAATTATAAACATATGAAAGTGTTAGAACAGGTGTTGAGCGATATTGTGGATAAAGACAATATGCATTCTGTGATTGTTTTTATGCCTGAAGCAGTGTTTAAAACAGAGATGCCGTCGAATGTATTTCGGGGTACAGCTTGGGTGGACTATGTTCAAACCTTTCAGCAACCCGTGGTCTCTGAAATGAAACTTAAACGAATACAGTTGCGTTTAGAAAAAGAAATTTGAGAAAAATCGTGGAAAACAAATCGACAGCACATTGAGGATTTAAATCAACGGCATAATTCATAAACTTCCTGTATGCTGTGGATTGTGAACAGTATCTGACTGATAAAAATAGACGGACAATAACAATGAACGACACGCTTCAACACCTTTATGAATCGACTTTAGATCATCCTGAGCAATACCAAGACTTTTATCAGCAACTTTTAGCCAGCCAAGTATATTGTTTGGGTGAGCGTGATACAGAGCAGCATTTACATTTTCAATTGATGGAAACGGAGCAAGGCGAGCAAGCCATTCCATTTTTTCTGAGTCTTGCGATGCTTCAACAGGATGTTGGTGCAGATGCAGAGTTTGTCATGATCAGTGCTGAAAAATTATTTGCGATTACCAAAGGCGCAAGCTTGGTGATGAACCCGACTTCGGAACATCCTAAAGAGTTCTTGGCAGATGAGATCGACGCAATTTTAGAGTTTGCCAAACAACAAAGCCTTTGAACACTGTAGGTATAATCAAAGGCTCTGCGGCTACGCTTAGATAGGTGTTTTCACACTTTTTCGTTTTCATATTGGGCGATGTGCTTTAAAACTTACATACCGGCTTTGAGTTTTTGCACGATTTCATCAAGTGGTTTGACACGTTTTACTTCATCCCAAAGGACTTTGGCTTCTGGATAGTGCTTCGACATCATGCCGAGCCATTGTTTATAACGACCGACCATATTCATTTCTTTTTTATACGAGCCGTTTAAGAAACGAATTTGTAATCCAAGTAGTTCATGCCATGTAATCAGCGGTTCATCGGTATTACGACGGATACACTGTGTAATGTCAGGAGTGGTCACCGCAGCACGACCAATCATTAGGTCTTCACAACCGGATTCGAGTTGGCACTGTTTGGCATCGGCATTGTTCCAAATTTCACCGTTGGCAATCACATTGATTTTCAATGCTTCACGAATGGGTTGCAACTGATCCCAAAAGGCAGGCGGGGTATAACCATCGGCTTTAGTCCGCGCATGGACTGTAACCCATGCAGCTCCGGCATCTTCGATGGCATGCGCATTTTCCATAGTGAAGTTACGGTCCATATAACCTAAACGCATTTTTGCCGATACAGGAATATGACTCGGAATAGCATCACGCACAGCTTTGACTAACTCATACACCACTTCAGGTTCATCTAGCAGAACTGAACCACCACGGTGGCGGTTGACGGTTTTTGCAGGACAACCAAAGTTCATATCAATCGCAGGGGCACCAAGTTCTACCGCGCGTACAGCATTTGCCGCGAGCATAGTGGGATTGTTACCTAAGAACTGCACATGAACCGGTGTTCCTGCTGCAGTTTTACCTTCATTGTTTAGTTCAGGACAATAGCTATGATAAATATGATCGGGCAGGACAGAGTCCGTGACACGGATAAACTCGGTTACACACCAGTCAAAACTCCCCACATGCGTCAACACATCTCGCATAATTGGGTCGGTTAAGCCTTCCATCGGCGCAAGAACAAGTTTCACGGTCACACAGCCAAAAATTGAAAAACGGAGTTATACGTGGTTTTGAAAGGGATGTCTAGGTTTTGTGCTTAAGGTGACGCGGAATACGAAATGACAAGATTTTATGTAACTATTTGGTGAAATTAGGACCAAAGTCGTAAAGTATTGACTGACATAAAACTTTAACAATAAAATGAGTAAATACATATGGATAGTAATAATAAGAAGATGGCTTATACTGTTGTTTTTTAATGGAATCAACAACATATACTGTGCTTGAATCTTTTAAGATTTCATGTATGATGGCTGCAACTAGAAAAAAAGTATTGTTTCGTAAATTTTCTTTAAGTATCGCAGTGTTAGTCATAATCCTTCGTTTTTTACAGAAATGAAGTTCAATTCTTTATTATTTTCCAAGTTATAGTCAGTCATCATCCAATGGCTAAATCAACAAATTAATAGGTATTATTATGTCTAATACAGTTACTGGTACAGTTAAATGGTTCAACGAAACTAAAGGTTTCGGTTTTATTGCACAAGACAACGGTCCTGACGTTTTTGCTCACTTCAGCGAAATCACTGGTTCTGGCTTCAAAACTTTGCAAGAAGGCCAAAAGGTTTCTTTCAGCATCGCTCAAGGTCAAAAAGGCCCGAATGCTGTAAACATCGTTGCTCTATAATTTAGACGTAATGAAAAAAAAAGCGCTGTATAGCGCTTTTTTTATGCCTGTTGTTTTTATGTGAATAATCAAGATATAAAAAAAGAGAGCCGTAGCTCTCTTCTTAATAAAACTTAAAATCGTTTCATCGTCGACTTAGCGGCCCAAAACCATTTCTAAAATAAACTTAGATCCAATAAAGCCAACTGCCAAAAGACAAAAACCAATAATGGTAAAGCGAATAGCTTTTTGACCACGCCAGCCAAATCGATAGTGTCCAATAAGCAAAGCTCCATAGACGAACCATGAAATAATGCTAAAGGCAGTTTTATGCGCCAAATGCTGTGCAAAGAAGTTATCGATGGTGAAGAAACCAAACCCAAGCGCCACGGTCAGTAGTGCAAATCCAGCAATCAATAAATCAAATAGCAAAGATTCCATGGCTTGGAAGGATGGAAGCAGACTCACCCATACACGCTTTTTCTGCTTGTTTTTTAGTTCACGGTCTTGTAAACGCAAAATAACCGCTTGAATTGTTGCCATCAGCAGGACGGCATACGCGGAAAGTGACAAGATGATATGGATGTCTAAACCCAGCGAATGTTGTTCTATAAATTGATTTTGTCGACTAAATGCGAAGCCCAAAATCAACCCTGTCGCTGCCACAGGAATGCCCAACAGGTTCATTGCCAGCACAGGTCGATAGGTACTAAATAACACACTGAGCAATAGCATGAGACCTGAAGTGAAAGACATCAGGTTGAACACGTCATAGTTCACACCCATAGGCGTCAACATGTCGTTATATAAAACACCTGCATGCAATAACATGCCTAAACCAAGTACAACACCAATAAACCAATGGTTCGGCGCACGTTTAGACATTAAATGGCTGAATAAATACCAAAAAGACGTGGTATAAGCGATTAATGCTAGGATCGTGTAAACCAAGGGGAGACTGATCATGTCAAACCTTTTTCAGGATGTTGAATATTCATTTATATAAATTCTGCAAGAACTAAAGTATCCTATAGCATTCTATGCATAAATTTTCTATTTTAAGAAACAATTTTTTGCTCATGGCTATTTTAAGCGGATTTTGCAATGTTTGATACCTTAACAGAACGACTCACGCAGAGTTTAAGAAATGTTACTGGCTCAGGGCAGCTAACCGAAGACAATATTAAAGATACGTTACGCGAAGTACGTATGGCACTTCTTGAAGCCGATGTTGCGTTACCTGTAACTCGTGAATTCATCGCGAAAGTTAAGGAAGAAGCATTGGGCCAAGAAGTGATGACTCAGTTATCACCGGGGCAGGCTTTCGTCAAAATCGTTCATGACGAATTGACCAAAATGATGGGTGAGGCGAATGAAAGCCTAGACCTAGCGGCAAAACCACCAGTTGTTGTGCTACTTGCAGGTTTGCAAGGTGCGGGTAAAACTACTACTGCGGCAAAACTTGCACGTTTCTTACAAGAGCGTCAAAAGAAAAAAGTAGCAATGGTGTCTGCCGACGTTTATCGTCCAGCAGCGATTAAACAGCTACAAACGGTTGCAGGTGAAGTTGGCGCGATTTTCTTTGAATCAAGCGCAGACGAAAAACCAATTACCATCGCAAATCGTGCGATTGAGCAAGCAAAAATTCAATTTGCTGATGTCTTGATTGTCGATACAGCAGGTCGTTTACATGTAGACGACGAAATGATGGATGAAATTAAAGAGCTTCATGCAGCAATTAAGCCGACTGAAACATTGTTCGTGGTTGATGCCATGACCGGTCAGGATGCGGCGAATACGGCAAAAGCCTTTAATGATGCTTTGCCTTTAACAGGTGTGATCCTGACAAAAACCGATGGTGATGCACGTGGTGGTGCGGCACTTTCTGTTCGTGCGATTACTGGCAAGCCGATTAAATTCTTGGGTATGGGTGAAAAACTTGATGCCCTAGAGCCATTCCATCCTGAACGTATCGCACAGCGTATTTTGGGTATGGGTGACGTACTTTCTTTGGTCGAAGAAGTTGAACGTAAAATCGACAAAGAAAAAGCCGAAAAAATGGCGAAAAAACTGCAAAAAGGCGGTAGCTTCAACTTTGAAGATATGCTGATGCAGTTTGAACAAATGAACAAAATGGGCGGCATGATGGGCTTCCTGGATAAACTTCCAGGCATGAGCAACTCAGGGATTCAAGATGCAATTGCACAAGCAAATCCTGAAAAGCAAGTGAAGAAAATGGAAGCGATTATTCAATCGATGACCATTAAAGAACGTCGTAACCCAGACTTGATGAATCCAAGCCGTAAAAAACGTATTGCAGCAGGCTGTGGTATGGATGTTGCTGAAGTGAATAAACTCATCAAGCAACATGCGCAAATGGCGAAAATGATGAAGAAATTTGCCAACCCAACGGGTATGGCAAAAATGATGAAATCATTAGGCAATATGCAAAAACAATTTGGCGGCGGTGGCATGGGTCCATTGTTTGGCAGTAAAGATCCGAAGTAATTTGGACTGAAAAAAAGGCGCTTTCTGCGCCTTTTTTTATGGCTGCAATTTGACGAGACTGTGCGTTCAAGTAAAGTGGTAGGGTATATTTGATAGCAAGTACTGGATGAAGGAATCTTGCTATACGAGCCGATAGATACCGAACTGAGCTAAATCATTACAAAAAGATGCCAAATTGACATTGAGAGCGTGTAGGTGACAGGTTTAAAACAGAGGTGAAAATTTGCCGAACTGCAAATTGAAGGTTTAACCAAAAATAATCACCTAAAATAAGAATCAAATCATGAATACACCGCATACGCCAGAAAGCCAAAAGATCTATATTGTTCATGGTCATGATGCATCACCGAATGATCATTGGTTTCCTTGGTTAGGACGAAAGCTGCAGGAAGCAGGACATTATTCTCGACGCATCGTGATGGCAAATGCAGCACAACCTGATTTTGACCATTGGCAGAAATTTCTAGCGTTGCAAATGCCTGATTTGGATGAAAATACCATTGTGATTGCCCATGGTTTGGGGTGCTTAACCACGCTGCATTATCTCAATCAATATTTTGAACAGCATGGCACACGGATTAAAGCGGGCGTTTTTGTGTCAGGTTTTAAAAGTAGTTTACCGACACAACCTGAATTAACCGCATTTATTCAACGTGCAAAAATGGATAGTGGTGTTTTACAGACCTATATGCCAATTTGTATCAGTCTGATTTCATCCAATGATCCAATCGTGCCGCCACCGGTTGCGATTCAATTGGGCAATTTTATAAATGCACAAATTTATGAAGTGAAAGAAGCAGGGCATTTCACAGCAAAAGATGGCTTTTCTGAGATTCCACAACTGTGGCACGTGTTAGAGCCGATTTTAACGGCTTAGGTAGGTTTTGAGCGCGTGTTTTATAGATCGCGTGTTTTGTCGATAAGATATTTAGTGAAGCCTGAGATTACAATCATGCAATTGGTGCAATTGAAGAGAAAAAAGGCGCAATCTGCGCCTTTTTGTTTGTTCGATTTGTTGATAGATCAGTCGAGTTCTAAAGCAACACGTTCACGAATGTCGTCAATATCATCATTGGCTTCGCGACCATCTTCCTGCCATGCTTTATAGGCACCGACATATTCACCATCGGTATCGACGACATATTCAGCCGCAATTTTTCCTGAGGCATACCATAAGCGATAGGCATCATTGCCATTTTCATCGACTTTATACGCTGCGCCACGTTGTCCTGTTGGATAAAACTCTTCGCCGTGGATGCTCACGCCATCTTGGTTCACAAAGGTTGATTCTACTTTGCCGTTTTTGCGATAAAGCGTTACTGGGCCTTCAATGTCACTGCCACTGAAACTAAATAGTTTCATCGGATCTTTGACCCAAGCAGGTGAGGATTGAGGGGTTTTGGTTTCTTGGTAAAAATCTTGGACTAAAAAATCACCTGTCGCATTACGACCTAAAAGTACACGGTAATAGCCGTCTTTGACTGGAGTCATGTAATAGCTTGAGTCAATATATGATACGCAGCCGCAGTAATCAGGATTATCTTCATCTCCAAAATAACCCAAAACTGCTTCAGAGGTGCTGAGCTGTGATTTGATTTCGGCAGGGATTTTAGAGTTGGCTAGATTTTGTGTCGTGGTACAACCGCCGAAGAATAATGTAGAGGCGAGCAGGCTTAAACCCAGTAAATTTTTAAATTTCATATCTATACTCTTCGTCTTATATTCTATCTTGAAAGACATTTTTAAATTATAAAGTTGCTGATGTATCTGTCGATCATCGCAGGCTATTGTAATTCCTTGGACGAAAAAAGGTCATGAATCGCGATACAATTTGTAACCACGCTTATATGAAATGCCCCTCAATAAAAAAGCGTGATCACCATTGGTCATCACGCTTTCACAGTTTGCTATCAAAAAATGGCTAAATTACACGCCATTTACATAACTTTGTAGACCTTGAAGCAGCAAATCTGCTTCGACAGCTGGCTGATATTGTTCTAAATAGCGTGCAAATAGCGCAGCATCGCCACCGGTTAAAATCAACTGACTTGGATATTTATCGAGAACCTTTTCAATGGTGCTGACCAAGCTGAGCAAGATGCCATGATGAACAGCGTCTATGGTGTTTTTACCAGGAGACAGCTCATCAAAGGTGGCATCTGGAATTTTAATGCCTTTGGTGTTTTGGATGAGCGAATCACGTTGCAAATACAAATTTGGCAAAATATAGCCGCCTAAATGTTGTAAGCCATCCGTTAAGTCAATGGTGAGTGCCGTGCCACAGCTAATGACACAGTATTTTTGTGTAGGGTCTTTGACCACAGCCAGCATTTGCAGCCAACGGTCGATCCCGAATTTACTGGTATCTTCGTAGGCACAGCGCAAGCCCGCATATTCGGCATGAACTTTTGCAATGGTGACAGGAACGGCTAAAAATTTAAGAATTTTTTGAATCCGATCATTATTTTTCTTGTCGAGTACCGAGGAAATCCCGACCTGATCTAAGTCCAAACTTTTAAAGTGCTGGATCAAACCGAGTAGAAGTTCGGCAGGCGACTGTAAATGCAGTTCCGCAGCATGCTCTATGATTTGATCGTATTCGGTAATCCAGTATTTCAGCCGGGTATTACCGACATCGAGCCATAATTTTTTCATCAGTAGGCCTTTGCAATCCTGTTTATGATTGATCTGCTAAACGTAAGCGACCTTGGAAATGATTTTCTAAGCGCTGCGAAGTTTGGATGTTGATCGAACCATCATTTTCAATACCGAGAAAGAGACCTTGGCTTTTGCCTTGTAGGTGTTCAAGCTCAACAGGCTGTTGCATAAATGCAGCATAATGGTTGAATCGTGCAGCGAGGTTGTAGCAGTTATGATCGAACCATTCACCTGCAAGTTGAATCGCTGCATAGAGTTCAGCAATTAACTGCAAACGGTTTGGCGAGGGAAGTCCGAGTTCAGATAACGAGGTTGCACGTTGCTCAATTCCTGCGGATGGAATCGGAAATAAATTCATCCCAACGCCGACAATTGCTTGATGTGGCGAAATCGGCTCAATCAAGATCCCGCCCCATTTGCCTTGTGGGCTATACAGGTCATTGGGCCATTTCACTTGCAATGCTAGATTTTGCAAACTTGGCATTTGCAAGATGTTTAAGGCAATTTCAAGTGCAAGCCGTCCATCTATCGCTGTCTGTAAATTCAGCAATGTGCTTAAATAGATATTACCAACGGGTGAGACCCATTGATGATCGCGTTGCCCACGGCCCTGAGTCTGTTGTTCACTGCATACCAAAACATGCTGAATGCCTTTTTTGGCAATCTCACGGACATCGTCATTGGTCGATGTAGTAATGGGCTTCAGTAATAAAACTTCAGGCGGTTGAGGTACTGTGCTCAGCAATTGCTGTAAGTGTCTGGTCTCTAAATCCATTTGAATCTGAGAGTTGTGGAATAATATTGATGGAGTTAATCATATATTTACTGATTGGTGCAATCGCTGGTTTTGCTGCGGGGCTATTTGGTGTGGGCGGTGGCCTGATTATTGTACCGATTTTATTCATCGTCTTTACCCAACTTCAGTATGATCCCAGTGTGATAATGCACATGGCGGTGGGCACATCTTTAGCCACGATTATTGTCACCTCACTTAGCTCGGTTTCGGCGCATCATAAAAAAGGTGCCGTGCTGTGGAATGTCTTTCGGAATTTGGCACCGGGTTTGGTGATCGGTTCATTTCTCGGTGCAGGCATTGCAGATTATTTATCAGGGCAGGGTTTGCAACTGTTAATTGGCTTTTTTGCGGTCTGGGTGGCCTTTAAAATGTTTCGCGGTGCAGCGACACCAGTCGATCCGAATAAACATTTACCCTCACAAGCCATGCAAATGGCAGCAGGCGGTGGTATTGGGATTGCTTCTGCGATCTTCGGTATTGGTGGTGGTAGCTTAACCGTCCCATATTTGAATAAAAACGGCGTCATTATGCAAAAAGCAGTCGCAACATCTGCTGCATGTGGTTTACCGATTGCGATTGCTGGGGCACTCGGCTTTATGTGGTTTGGTCATCAAGCCGATATCGTGGTTCCCAATACCATTGGTTATATCCATATTTATGCATTTATCGGGATTAGTGTAATGAGCTTCATCACTGCGAAATTGGGTGCGAAAGTGGCTCATATGTTGTCGCCATTTATGCTAAAGCGTTGTTTTGCATGTTTATTAACAACAGTCGGCTGCTATTTTATTTACCAAGGTGTGCAAGCCTTTGGCGCATGATTGTCCGTTTTGACTGAAAAAATTGGCTTTGTTGACACAAGATTGTCAGACAATGTCATGTTCAATTAGGTTGCTTATCGTTTCTAATGCAAATAGATTGAGTGTAAATCTGAACATTGCATCTTATAAAAAAAAGATAGGAACAGTATGCAACAACAAGAAGCGGACAGTTTGTCAGAACAAATTGCCAAACACATCGGTGAACAAATCATTCGCGGTGAGTTGGTTGAAGGCGAGCGTATTCAGGAACTCAGAATTGCGGCCGAATTGGATGTGAGCCGTGGCTCTGTTCGTGAAGCGTTATTGATTTTAGAACGGACTCAGCTCATTGAAATCTACCCACGACGTGGCGCCTTAGTCTCTGAAATGTCGGCTTTACAAGTGCGCTCATTATTTGATATTGCAGCATTATTGTTGGGTCAAATTGTGCATCGTATGGCGGAAACGTGGCGCAGCCATGAAGCTGAGCGTATTCAGTTATTACTTGAACAATTAGACGTGGAAACTCGCCAAGGCAATACTGAAAAGTTTTATGATCTGATTTTTCAGGGCATGGCTCGTCAGCATGAAATGGTGGGAAATACCTACCTGATGCGTTATTACCAAGAATTGTTGCCATCACTCAGACGTAGTTATTTCCTGACACTGAATATTTCACGACGTGAACTACAAGAATCTTTTGATTTGTTTAAATTAGTGACTGATGCAGTTTTAATCAGAAAATCACATCAAGCCACTTTATTTATGGAAGATTTTTGTCGACACTTACGCAACCTTGTGTTGGAATCACTAACACGGATGAAACAAATCGAATTAGCGTGGGCGAGACGTTCACGCCGCTGATCAGGACATTATGCGTTTAAGCAGTTTAAAACTTTCCGGCTTCAAATCTTTTGCCGATAGCACAACTCTAAAATTTGAAGGCAACCGTAGTGCGGTTGTTGGACCGAACGGCTGTGGTAAATCCAATGTGATTGATGCCATTCGTTGGGTTATGGGTGAATCCAGTGCCCGTCAATTGCGTGGTGGCACCATGCAAGATGTTATTTTTACCGGAACGGCAAAGCGTAAACCAGTCGGGATGGCGAGTGTTGAACTGCGTTTTGATAACACCTATGGCAAGTTAGGTGGTGCTTATAATGCCTATACTGAACTGGCAGTTCGCCGTCAGGTCAATCGTGATGGTAAATCTGAATATTTCCTCAACGGCACCAAATGCCGCCGTCGTGATATTACTGATATTTTCTTAGGTACCGGTTTAGGTCCGCGTTCGTATGCGATTATTGAACAGGGCATGATCAACCGTTTGGTCGATGCCAAACCTGAAGAAATGCGTGTGTATATTGAAGAAGCCGCTGGGGTTTCTCGCTATCAAGCTCGTCGTCGTGAAACTTTACAGCATCTAGAACACACCACTCAAAATTTAGAACGTCTCGAAGACATTGCATCCGAACTAAAGTCTCAGCTGAAAACCTTAAAACGTCAGTCTGAAACGGCGGTGCAGTACAAAGAATTAGAAACCCAAATTCGTACTATTAAGATCGAAGTGCTGTCTTTCCAATGTGAACAAAGCACGCGTTTACAGCAAGAATACACGCTTCAGATGAATGAGCTCGGGGAAACCTTCAAACTGGTTCGTTCTGAGCTGAACACCCTAGAGCATGACTTATCTTCCACCAGTGCTTTATTTCAACGGCTTATTCAACAGTCCACTCCTTTACAAAGTGAATGGCAACAGGCGGAAAAGAAACTGTCTGAGTTGAAAATGACGCTGGAGCAAAAGCAGGGTTTATTTGCACAAAATTCGGCAAGTTTGGTGGAGCTTGAAAAGCAAAAAGCCCAAACCAAAGAACGTTTACAGCTATTAGAGTTACAACTGGAAACGCTGCAAGAACAGCAAGATGGATTTGTTGAGCAATTACAGCGTCAAGAAAGCAGTAGTCAAGATCAGACCCAGCAGTTAGCCGATTTGAAAGCTCAGCATCAACAAGCGGTTCAACAATTTGAACAATGCCGTGGGCAAGTTGAAAAGCAGCAACAGCAAAAGCTACAGATGTTGGCGCAGAGTGAACAATTGACCAAAAATATTGGTCGTATTGAGCAACAGCGTGAGACCCTACAACAGCAACGTGGTCAAATTCAGCATCAAGCGCAGCAAGATGAGTTGGAGCAGTATCAGCAAGATAAGCAACAGCTCGAACAACAAATTACGCAACAAGAGCAGGTGATTGCCGAAACTCAAGCACAGCTTGCAGCTGCACAAGAACAGCAGGCACAGCATAAAAATATGGTGCTGCAGCTAAAGTCAGAAATACAGGTGTTGTTGTCAGAGCAAAAAAACCTAAATCAATTGATGATTAAAGCCAGTCCAAAGCAGCAAAGCCAGCGTCAACATTTAATGCAGCAGTTGCAGTTGAGCACACAAGGTAAACAGCATGCACAACTGGTCGAAAAATTTTTGTCTAAATGGCTGAGTGCCCAAGTCTTAGGACACAGTGATAATTTTCAAGACAGTATTGCACGTCAGGTCAAAGGCAATCACCACACCGCAGTACAAATCGTTGGATTAGACGCTTTGGCGACGTGGATTGAAGCCCCTCAACTTTCGATCTGGCAGCAGGTCGCGATTGCTGAAACATTGACAGTGGCATTGAGCCATCAGGCTAAACTGGCCGCAGGTCAGTCAATACTCACGCTCGATGGTTATCATGTCGGTGCAGATTGGGTGATTGGTCTAGATTATGATGAGGACAGCCAAGCAGGGCAAGGTGCATTGAGCCACCGTATTCGCTTAGATGAATTGACTGAATTACTTGCAGAGCAGCAGCCAAAGCTAACGCAACTAGAAGGCCAATTGCCTGAGTTGCAAAATGCCGTACAAGCTTTACAGCAAAATCTGCAACAGCAACATAGCCAATTAAAAAATTGGCAAAAAGACATTCAAAATACTGATGTTGCCATTGCGAAGGTACAAAGTTCCAATCAGGCTTTTGCATTACAAAAGCAGCAGTTAGAAGATCAATTACAGCAACTTGAAGCACAGCTTGAAGAAGATGCCATGCAAAAAGACGATTTGGAAATTGATTTGCATGCGCTGACGATGAAGCTTGAGCAAGCTTTGCCCAATTATAAGACCTTGCAATTCCAAGTTGAGGAATTGAGTCTAGCGCTGGAAAGTGCTCAGCAAGTGGCATTACACAGTCAGCAAGAATTGGAAATCGTGCGTCGTCAGTCTGTACAGACGAAACAACAGATTGAATTATTAGAAAAAGACACGGTCTTTTTAAAAGCGCAAACTCAGCAAATTATTGGACAGATGGAACAGGCGAAGAAATTTGTCGATCCAGTACAGTTAGAATTGCCTGCGCTTGAGTCACAGTATTCTGAACAGGCTCAAGTCACTGAACGTTTACAAAAAACCTGGAATGACTGGCAGCTTGAACTCAATAATGTTCAGAGCAAACAACAGACATTGACGGAACAACGCCATTCACATCAACAGCAAGATGAAAAATTGCGTACGCAATTGGAAGAAAAGCGTCTAGCTTGGCAATCCGCGCAGTCTGATTTGCAGCATTATTCAGAACAATTGAAAGAAATGAACAGCGAAATGCTGACAGGTTTAAGCATTGATGTGGTATCCCATCAGCAAAAACTCGAAAAAGCGCAGCAGCAGTTTGATAAATTGGGTGCAGTCAACTTGGCTGCGGCAGAAGAATATACTGAAGTTTCTAAACGCTTTGATGATTTAAGCCACCAAATTGATGACTTGCAAAAGACTGTTGAGCAACTGCAAGCCGCGATGAAAAGCATTGATCAGGAAACTCGAAAGCTGTTTATGACCACCTTTGATAAGGTTAATGCTGAACTTCAAGCGTTATTTCCGAAAGTATTTAATGGTGGTGAAGCAAGTTTAAGCCTTGAAGATGGTTGGCAATCGGGTGTAAAACTGATGGCACGACCACCGGGTAAACGAAATAGCTCTTTGGCATTATTGTCGGGTGGTGAAAAGGCATTGACCGCATTGGCTTTGGTTTTTGCGATTTTCCGCCTAAATCCTGCGCCATTTTGCGTTTTAGACGAAGTCGATGCACCTTTAGACGATGCAAATGTAGGAAGATTTTGTAATCTTGTAAAAGAGCTTTCAGAACAAGTGCAATTTATCTACATTACACACAATAAACTGGCAATGACAATGGCAACTGACTTACTTGGTGTGACCATGCCAGAACCAGGAACTTCAAAATTAGTGACTGTGAATATTGAGCAGGCCAAAGAATACGGTTTAGCTGCGGAGGCATAACATGGAAATCACCACTATAGCTGGGATTGTAATCGCTGTAATTATCATGGTTGTGGGCATTCGAATGATGTTTCGTAAACCTGCAGATGCAGCGCCATCACTTGACACCGAATTACATATTGACCCTGATAGTCAGCAACCTGTTATTCCGCGCCATGTACGCAATCAGTTAAATACACCTGAAACCACCCAACGTGTAGAGCCGACCTTAGCTGAGGAAAAAGTCACAGCGGTTGAAACGATTGAAACTGCTCAAGCGAATGTAACGCAAGAAGCAATGGCAACAGAACAAGCTGAGCAAAGCGTTGAGGCTATTGCAAAGACTGAGACGACTACGACGGATCCCGTTTCAGTTGAAAAAGCTCAAACTGCGACAGAAGACACTACTTTGTCTACAGAAGCCACTGAATCTACGACAAATACGTCTGTAGTAGATGTAGCCAATGAAGCCGCGACTCCTGCGACGAACGTTCAGGCAGACGCTGTTCCTGTAGAAAAAGCGCCAGAATTTAGTGTAAATAGCGCAATTGAAAAAGCTGAAATCAGCGATTTTGATGAAGAAAGCAGTATTTTGGATGCGCATTTACATGAACAAAAAATTGTTGATGAAGAAAGTGCTTTAGCGACTGCGGAAACCTATATCGCCTTAAATGTGTTCCCGGATAGCCGTGCCTTGTCGGGTGAAAAAGCATTAAAAGTTTTACTGAAATACGGTTTACGCTTTGGCGAAATGGCTTGTTTCCATCGCTATGATGAAGAAGGTACAAAGTTATTATTCTCTGTATTGCAAATGAATAATGATGGCGCTGCGCAAGGTTTTGATCTTGAAACTTTATCGACTGAAGAAGTAAAAGGTTTGGCTTTCTTCTTAGCGCTGCCACACAGCGATGTACAAAATGCCTTTGATACCATGGATAGCATTTCACGTCTAATTGCCCGTGAAATTGACGGTACTGTGTATGATCAAAATAACCAAGAATTTACACCGCAGATGCGTGAACATTGGCGTCATCAAGCGATTGATTATCGTCAAGGTCAAGCTATCGAAGTCTAAGCGTCTTTGATTGAAACTCACCGAGTGGGTTTCTATAATAGCAACAGATAATGAAATTTGAGGGCGGAGCATGAACCGCCCTTTTTTATGGTGAATGTATGACACAACAATCCACTGTCGTTGCACAGATGCGACAACTGATTCAACTCTTGGCGAAGCATAACCATGCCTACTATGTCATGGACACGCCAGAAATTGAGGACAGTGAATATGATCAACTTTTTCACCAATTAAAAGCTTTAGAAGAGCAATACCCTGATTTAGTACAACCTGATACACCAACTACAAAAGTGGGTGGAAAGGCCTTGTCTAAGTTTGAATCTGTAACCCATGCAGTACCCATGTTGTCATTGGGTAATGTGTTTAATGCAGAAGATTTATTTGCCTTTGCGCGTCGTGCGGAAGAGCGCTTGCCGAATCAAAAAATTGAATATGATGTCGAATTAAAATTTGATGGACTGGCCATTTCTCTCTGGTATGAAAATGGCATTTTAGTCCGTGGTGTGACACGGGGTGATGGTGAAACAGGGGAAGACATTACCCAAAATGTAAAAACTATTCGTAATTTACCTAAAGTACTGACTTCTACACAGACTGAAATTCCAAGTCTGCTTGAAGTTCGTGGTGAAGTCCTGATGCCAAAGTCAGGCTTTGAAAAGCTCAATGCTGAAAACGAAGCCAAAGGTGAAAAAACCTTTGCCAATCCACGAAATGCAGCAGCAGGAAGCTTACGTCAACTCGACCCTGCAATTGCAGCTTCGCGTCCTTTGGCTTTTTATGCCTATGGCATTGCACAGTGCGAACCACATCATGGTCAAACCACCATGTCTGCTAGCTTAGAATGGCTGAAACAGTTTGGTTTTGCTGTCGGTGAACGTCACTTTATATGTGACAGCATTCAGGACGTACAAGCTGCGTATGAGCAAATGATCATTGATCGACCAAGCCTGAGCGTTGAAATTGATGGCATGGTGATTAAGGTAAACAGCCTGAAGCAACAGCAAACACTGGGCTTTTTAAGTCGTGAACCGCGCTGGGCAACGGCATATAAATTCCCTGCAGTCGCAGCGCTGACGACGATTGAAAATATTGATTGGCAAGTGGGGCGTACAGGCACTTTGACCCCAGTCGCACGTTTAAACCCTGTGGCAGTCGGAGGGGTAACGGTTTCCAATGTCACTCTTCATAATATTGGTGAAATTCACCGCCTAGATGTCCGTGTAGGCGATACCGTGAGTGTTTACCGTAGCGGTGATGTGATTCCAAAAGTGGAAAAAGTATGGCCTGAATTCCGTCCTGTAGATACGGTAGAAGTTCAGTTACCTGCATATTGCCCAGTCTGCTCATCTCCAGTGGTGATGCCCGAAGGTGAAGCCTTGGCACGTTGTTCAGGTGGTTTGTACTGTGCTGCACAGCGTATTGAGGCGATTCGTCACTTTGTATCACGTAAAGCTATGGACATTGAGGGCTTAGGCGACCGTTGGGCGGAATCACTTTTACATTTGGATTTGCTCAAAGATGTTGCTGATATTTATAGCTTGCCAGAGCATCGTGAAAAATTACTGACCATTGAAAAAATGGGTGAGAAGTCGGTTCAAAACCTCATCGATTCTATTGAAAATAGTAAGAAAACGACACTAGGTGCATTTATTTATGCACTCGGCATTCGAGGCGTGGGTGAAACCACGGCACGCATGCTCGCCAATACCTTCCAAACCTTTGATGCGATTCGTCATGCAGATCTAGAATCCTTGAAAAAAACGCCAGACGTTGGTGATATTACCGCTGAATGGATTGTCGATTTTTTCCAAGCGCCGCATAATCTCGAAGTGGTTGATCGTTTGTTGGCAGCTGGGATTCATTGGGATGCACCGATTGCACCAACACGCCAACCATTGAATGGTGAAAGTTGGGTGATTACTGGGACATTGAGTACCATGGGTCGTGATGAAGCGACGCAAATGCTTCAAGCCTTAGGCGCACGTGTCAGTGGTAGTGTTTCGGGTAAAACCAAATGTGTAGTTGCAGGTGAAAAGGCAGGTTCTAAATTAGAAAAGGCTGAAAAGCTGGGTGTACCTGTGATGAGCGAAGAAGAGTTTATTTCCTTTGTACAACAGCATAATGCTTCTTAAGTATTGAAAATCAAACCTGAAAAGGTGGTTAATTTTGAACAAACGCCTGATGCATTGCATTGGGCGTTTTTATTTGAGCGCTTAAAAATGATCGAATGAATAGATAAATTGGCGGTTATAGGTGAGACAGCGTACTTTAAATAGACACTAAGCATTTTGTTAAAGCGTGAATGTATTGAGATACAATTTTAGCCATAAAAAAGCAGCCCTGAAGCTGCTTATTTTTATTCAGTGATCACATTATTCTTGATCAACTTTCATTGGTTTTACATCCATTTCTTGATAGGAAACCAACTTAGTTTTGTGTTTCCACTTATAACCGAACCAAATGGCAAGGAATAAGAAAATACCAATATAGGTAGAAACAACGGCCAACCACTCACCATCTAAAACGGCTTGATAGTTCTGACCAAGGACCACGATGGCACACAAAATAAAGGCAAACCACGGTGCAAATGGGAAGAATTTTGCACGGTAAGCAAGATCTTCCAATTTATTGCCTTGAGCCAAGTAGCCTTTACGGAAGCGATAATGTGAAACTGCAATACCGAGCCACACAATAAAGCCACACATACCTGACATGTTCAGTAACCAGTTAAAGACCGCTTGTTCACCGATAAATGTGGTTAAGAAGCACAGTGCCGCAATCGCTGTAGTTGCATAAAGTGCATTCATTGGTACGCCACGTGCATCTAAGCGACCAAAGACTTTCGGCGCACTGCCTTTACGTGCCATATCAAACAGCATACGGGTAGAGGAGTACATACCAGAGTTACCCGCTGATAAAATCGCAGTCAAGATCACCGCATTCATCACCGATGCAGCAAAGGCAAAACCTGCTTTTTCATACAGTAAGGTAAATGGTGATAGTGCAATATTTTCAGTAGATGCTGCTTGTAATAAACGTGGGTCATCATAGGCAATAAGAGTGCCGATAATGAAAATACACACGATATAAAACAACAAGATACGCCAGAAAATTTGCTTGATGGCAATAGGAATGGTCTTTTCAGGATCTTTCGATTCACCTGCAGCCACACCAACCATTTCAGTCCCTTGGAAAGAGAAACCGGCAATCATGGCCACACCAATCAAGGCAGATAAACCGCCGACAAATGGGGCTTCACCCTTGGTCCAGTTGGCAAATGTTTCTACGCCCGGTGTCAGCATGATTTTGCCAATCATAAACAGACCGATAATGATAAAGGCAACAATTGCGAGCACTTTAACAAGCGAGAAGAAGAATTCAGATTCACCGAAGCCTTTTACGGTCAGCGCATTAATAGCAAAGACGATTGCGAGGAAAATCGCACTCCAGTAAAAGCCCGGAATATCTGGAAACCAGAATTTCATAATGAATTGGACTGCGACCAATTCAAATGCCACGGTAATCGCCCAGTTGTACCAATAGTTCCAACCCAAAGCGAAGCCGAAACCACCCTCGACATATTTTGTGCCGTAGGTAAAGAATGCACCCGAAGTTGGATTATGTGTTGCAAGCTCACCTAGACTGGTCATCAAGAAGTAAATCATGATACCAATTAAGCAGTATGCAAGCAGGGCGCCACCCGGGCCTGCATTGGCAATGGTTGCTCCAGAGGCAAGAAATAAACCTGTACCAATTGAACCACCAATTGCAATCATGTTGAGATGGCGAGCACCCAACTTACGCTGAAGCTGAGCTGGTTTTTGAGTTTCGCTCATCATTGTTCCTTAAGATTTTTTTGCGTGCTCGCAAACAAGACTTTAAATCCTTGTTGGTCGGCTTTGATTGTACATTGACCGTAATGTTGCTCAATTAAAGTCGGATAATTGAGGAATCGGTTGGCAACAATCCAAAGCTCACCCCCAGACTTCAAATGTCTGCGCGAAGTTTTGCATAGATTTTCACTGGCATTGTAGTCGGTTTGAATCCCTTGATGGAAGGGTGGATTGCTGACTATGGCATGTAAAAATAATGGAGCATCCTCGATTCCTGTGACCGCTTTAATCTCAAGTTGTTCAGGTTCAAGCAAATTTTGTTCAAATGTCATTTGTGTAGACGCTAGTGCAAAGGCATCTACATCCATGGCAAAGATACGATTTTTAGGATTCAGTTTGGCTAAATAAGCACTGATAACACCCGCACCACAGCCAAAATCTGCAATTTTGCCAGAAGTCACCTGTGATAAATAAGGCAATAATGTAGCCGTACCCACATCTAAACGGTTCTGGCTAAATACACCCGGCAGTGCGCAAATCGTAAGCTCACCATTTGGGGTCTCTACTGGATATTTTTGCACCCAATCTTGCAGTGGCTTCAGTGTGACAGTTTTTTCCAATAGGGTTTGCCACATTTGACAGTGACGCGCACTATCAATTTTTAGGGTTTTACCAAAGGGCTGTAATTGTTTTGCAGCGCGTTCAACACCGCCTTTTTTCTCACCCACGAGGAAAATAGAAGCACCTTGAGCAAGATGACTTGCGACATTGTGTAATAAATAATTTAGCAGTTCTTTTGATTTTGGAACAAAAATAACCGCTTGATCAAACTGACCTTCAGGAAAATCGACACCAAAATGGACGTTTGACTGTTGATTTTGAAAGTACTGAAAATCATTAAAATTCCAGCACCAAATCGATGGCTTAATATTGTCATTCAATTGACTGAGTAAGTCATCTGTCGGTGCATTTACGAAAAGCACGCGATCTTGTAATAAATCGATCTGTCGTATAACGACTTCACTTGTGAGATCCATAGATTTCTCCATCATAAAAAACACTGCCTAGGGCGGAACCTAGGCAGTGTTCTTTGACAAATGAACTTACTTCTTCACTTCAGGAAGAACAATATTCAAAATAAGGGCAGCGATACCACCAGTGGCAACGCCTGAACTGAAGATATTACGGAACAATTCAGGAAGATGTTCAAGGATTTGTGGTACTTGTGCAACACCTAGACCCAATGCCAATGAAATCGCAATGATTAGTAGTGCGCGGCGGTCTAAATGAATGCCTGACAAAATATTAATACCAGAGGCAGCCACAGCACCGAACATCACCATCACAGCACCACCAAGCACGGCTTGTGGAACCGCCTGAATGACACCTGCAACAGCAGGAAGTAAGCCTAAAATAACCAATAAGGCAGCAATCCAAATGCCTACATAGCGGCTTGCAACACCTGTTAACTGAATAACACCGTTGTTTTGCGCAAATACAGAACTTGGGAACGTGTTAAAGATACCGGCAAGGAATGAGTTTGCACCATTCACCAATACACCACCTTTGATACGCTTCATCCATTCAGGGCCATCTACAGCTTGATTTGAAAGCTTAGAAGTCGCGGTAATATCGCCAATCGCTTCTAAAGATGTCACAAGGTAGATAAATGCCATTGGAATAAACAAGCTCCACGAGAAGCTTAAGCCAAAGTGCATCGGTGTTGGAATTTGAACCAGTGGCGCATCTTTTAAACCATCAAAGTTTAAATGACCCATAAAGCCTGCAAGGATGTAACCCACGACTAAGGCAATTAGGATGGCAGAACTTTTTACCCATGTAATACGTACACGGTTCAATAAAATGATCAGTGCCAAAACGGTACATGACATGATGAGGTTGTCTGCATTGGCAAATGTTTTATCGCCCATGGCTTGATAACCACCACCCATGCTGATCAGGCCTTCTTTAATTAAAGTCAGACCAATCAATAGCACCACAATACCTGTTACCAATGGGGTAATCAGTTTTTTCACCCACGGTAAGATCCGTGACACACCCATTTCAATGAATGAACCCGCGATCACCACACCAAAGATAGATGCCATGACTGCTTCTACAGGTGTGCCTGCCGCAACCATCGCAGAACCAATACCGATAATAGGACCAATAAAGTTAAAGCTGGTTCCTTGTACAATCAGCAAGCCTGCGCCAAAGGGACCCACTTTCTTGGATTGTAAGAAAGTTGCGATACCAGAGATCACCAATGACATCGACAGAATCATATTGGTGTCTTCTTTTGACACACCAAGTGCCAAACAGATCAGCAGACCCGGCGTCACAATTGGGACAATAATGGCCAATAAATGTTGGAACGCAGCGAGAAAAGCAATAAAAGGTTTTGGTCGATCATTCAATCCATAGACTAAATCGAGTTGATCTTTTGCTTCGGGAGATTGGTTTAAATCAGACATGCGGCACTGAAAATTAAGGCTAGGTGGCGCTATTCTAATCTGTTTACACAGCTTTACAAAACCAAAAGCGTACCAGTCGTCAAAAAAAATGCGATTGTCAATAAACTGTCACTACTAAAATCTATATTTTTTCTGTATAATTTGCCCTCAAACTTTAGGCGTATCGAATTCACATGTCAGATATTAAAACTCTCCGTAACATTGCCATCATCGCGCACGTCGACCATGGTAAAACTACTCTTGTAGACAAACTTTTACAGCAATCAGGTGCTCTTGGCGATCGCGCAGGCGAGATCGAACGTGTAATGGATTCTGGCGCTATTGAAAGTGAACGTGGTATTACCATTCTTGCAAAAAACACTGCAATCAAATGGTTAGACAAGCGTACTGATACTGAATACCGTATCAATATCGTGGATACCCCGGGACACGCCGACTTCGGTGGTGAAGTAGAACGTGTAATGTCAATGGTTGACTGCGTACTTCTTCTTGTTGACTCTCAAGAAGGCCCAATGCCACAAACTCGTTTTGTAACGCAAAAAGCGTTCGCACGTGGTTTGAAACCAATCGTAATTATTAACAAAGTCGACAAGCCAAACGCTCGTCCAGACTGGGTAATTGACCAAGTATTCGATTTGTTCGACAACCTTGGTGGTTCTGACGAACAGTTAGACTTCCCAGTTGTATATGCTTCAGGTCTTCGTGGTGTGGCTGGTCCATCTCCAGAAGAACTTGCTGAAGACATGACTCCATTGTTCGAAACAATTGTAGACATCGTTGAACCACCAGCGGTTGACGTTGACGGTCCATTCCAAATGCAAGTCTCTTCACTTGACTATAACAGCTTCGTAGGTGTTATCGGTGTTGGTCGTATTCAACGTGGTTCAGTGAAATTAAATACACCTGTAACCGTGATTGACCAAGAAGGTAAAACACGTAACGGTCGTATCTTAAAAATCATGGGTTACCATGGTTTAGAGCGTGTTGATGTTGAATCTGCTTCTGCAGGCGACATCGTATGTGTAACAGGTATGGACGAACTGCATATTTCTGACACGATTTGTGATCCGAAAAATGTAGAAGCTTTACCACCGCTTTCTGTAGACGAACCAACAGTATCGATGACATTCCAAGTGAATAACTCACCGTTTGCAGGTAAAGAAGGTAAATTCGTGACTTCACGTAACATTCGTGAACGTCTAGACCGCGAATTAATTCACAACGTTGCACTTCGTGTAGAAGATACTGACAGTCCTGACCGTTTCAAAGTATCAGGCCGTGGTGAACTTCACCTTTCAGTATTGATTGAAAACATGCGTCGTGAAGGCTTCGAGATGGGTGTATCTCGTCCACAAGTGATCTTGAAAGAGATCGATGGCGAAATGCAAGAACCATACGAAAACGTGACTTTTGACGTAGAAGAACAGCACCAAGGCGCTGTGATGGAACAAATGGGTAACCGTAAAGGTGAGATGACCAATATGGAAGTAGACGGTAAAGGCCGTATCCGTATTGAAGCAACAGTTCCTTCACGTGGTTTGATTGGTTTCCGTTCTGAATTCATGACCATGACTTCAGGTACAGGTATCATGACTTCAAGCTTCTCGCACTATGGCCCAATGAAACAAGGTACTGTTGCGAAACGTCAAAATGGTGTGTTGATTTCTATGGTTCAAGGTACTTGCTTGGGCTATGCATTGTTCAGCTTACAAGATCGTGGTCGTTTATTCGCTAAACCTCAGTTAGAAGTTTACGAAGGTATGATTGTAGGGATTAACTCTCGTTCAGACGACATGGTGGTTAACCCAACTAAAGCGAAGCAGTTAACTAACGTACGTGCTTCTGGTACTGATGATGCGTTGACACTAGTGCCTGCAATTGAATTCACGCTTGAGCAAGCACTTGAATTTATTGAAGACGATGAGCTAGTTGAAGTAACACCAAAATCAATTCGTATTCGTAAGCGTTGGTTGACTGAAAACGAACGTAAACGTAACCGCGATAAATAATAGAATATCGTGATCTAAAAACCGCTAAATTCGTTTAGCGGTTTTTTTATGCATGGGTGTTTTGAATAAAAATGCAAAAATTGAATGACTTTATTCATTTAATTCGACATGTATAATTTTGATAAATCCTTTTTAATAGAATGTATTACCAAAATCAAAAATGTTTTGTGTGAATTTTTATACATGGTATTTAGAATCGAATATAAACCAAGTAAATTAGGTGGAAATAGTTATACAGATATAATGTATACTTCGTCACAAAATTAAAGCTGAAAAAATTTCTGGAGATCACATGAGTATTATTCAAGAATTTAGAGAATTTGCCGTAAAAGGCAACGTGATGGACTTGGCTGTAGGTGTCATCATTGGTGGTGCTTTCGGTAAAATCATCGATTCCATGGTAAAAGACATTATCATGCCTTTTATTTCTTGGATCCTTGGTGGTGACGTTGATTATTCAAATTGGTTCTTAGTATTGGGCGATAACCCAAACAAATTAACCACGCTAAAAGCAGCACAGGATGCAGGCCTTAATGTGTTGGCTTACGGTAACTTTTTAACTATCTTAATCAACTTCTTGCTTTTGGCATGGGTCGTATTCTGGTTAGTGAAATTGATGAACAAATTGCGCCGTCAAAAAGTTGAAGAGCCAGCTCCAGAGGCGACTCCAGAAGATATCGAATTACTTCGTGAAATTCGTGATGAATTAAAACGTAAAGGTTAATCCTTTAGCAGTGAAAACGGCGCTTAAAGCGCCGTTTTTTATTGTGAATTTTGTTGAGGCGTCATTTTCATAAACTTAGGTTCTGATGTCGAAAAAACAATGCCATTTCGAATGCCTGTAAATACTTCATTTGCTTCTTCAGGTGATTCGGGTGCGCAGGCTTGTTGACCTAATATAAATAAGACTAAAGGGTGATTTTTGGATAATTTGCTAATTTGCTGTATCGCATCATACCATTTTGATTCATCGTTACGATTCCCATCTAAATCTAGTGCCAACTGGACTTCACCATGAGGGTTCATATCTTGATCATCATATAATGCTTGGATAAGTGCATGCTTTCGTTCACCTCGAATGATTGTAAAATCTGTTGTATCGACAGTGCCAAGACGAAAATAGTTGTAATAGCCCAATGGAATGTCCTTTGTTTATTATTAAGTAGAATTGATTTAGTGCAATGTTATCTGGTTGCTATGATTTATATTATATGATTGAAAACCGCCAGCCAATGTTCTGAACGATTGAAAAAAATACTGGGATTATGTGCTTTAAGATGAAAAGCACATATTCGCGATATACTCGTTATAGCATGTTCAATGTGGGTGCTATGTTACATCCGAAACTTAATTTCTAATAAATGCCAGCCAAATTGGCTTTTGATCGGACCATGCAGTTCACGTTCAGGTAGGGTAAATACCGCTTTATCAATTGGGCCAACCAACTGGCCTTTTTTAATGTCGCCAAGCTCACCGCCTTTTTTACCCGAAGGGCATGTCGAATGCTGCTTTGCAATTTTGGCAAAGTCCGCACCGCCTTTGATTTTCTTTTTCAGTTGCTCACATAGTTCTTTATCTTTGACTAATATGTGGCGAACAATCGCAGACTTCATGCGTTATTTCCTTTCACGGTTTTCTTAGTCAGCATTTTAACCTTTTTTAAAGGCTGACACTCTGGGCAAAACACCGATGCACGTTGCCCTAGTTTGATATTTTGCAAGATGGTTTCACAGTTGATGCACATTTCACCGGCACGTCCGTAGGCGAGCAGAGTTTGTTGGAAATAACCATTTTCGCCCATCGCATTGGTGTAATCACGTAAAGTCGAACCGCCTAAATCAATTGCCTGTTTTAAAATACGTTTGATTTCGATGACCATTTTTTCAACTTGTTCAAAACTCAAACTCGATGCTGGCTGCGCAGGGTGTATGCCGAGGTTAAACAGGCTTTCCGTTGCATAAATATTGCCAACACCGACTACGATATGATTGTCCATGATCGATACTTTGATACTGGTCTGCTTATTTTTAAATTTTTGGAATAAGTATTCAGCATTAAAGTCATCACTCAGCGGTTCAGGGCCAAGCGTGTCAATCAGTTTGGTTTGAGACGATGCATCTAACCATAAAATACAGCCAAAACGGCGTGGATCGTGATAGCGCAATTGCATATCTTCAAAATGAATCACCAGATGATCATGCTTTCGTAATGCTTCATGACCTTCACAAATCCGAAAACTGCCAGACATGCCCAAATGCCACAACATGCTGTCCTGTTCAAATTCAGCCAAAATATATTTTGATCGACGGCTGAGCTGAAGTAGCTTTTGTCCGACGAGTTTTTGAATGTCGTCAGGAATAGGCCAACGCAGGCTCGACTGAAAAACCTCAACTTTGAGAACCTTTTCATTCAATAATGGCAATAAACTGGTTTTAGTGGTTTCTACTTCTGGTAATTCAGGCATAAAGGTCGAAGCAATGGATCATTCAAGTTATGCATACTATTGGGTCTAGCCCTACATAATGCAAGTTTCATCGCGGCCTAAGGGAGTGTATGAATAGGTTATTGATTATTAATTGTGAGAATAATAAACCAACAAGTCACAATAATGAGTTTGAAAAAGCGATCAGAAGTTAAACAATTGAATTAATAGATATATAAGATATTGAAAAATAATCACTAAAAATATTGCATAACAATAGATTTATTTAAAGTCACTTATTGATAAATTAAAGTTTGGTGAATGATAAAAATAATGCTGAGATAGAACGTGAAAAATTATGTAATTTCTGTGACATTAGATTTCAAGCCTTGTGGCTTGTCTAGAGACTCTCTCCAGATTTAGGTTTTACCATGAAAAAATACAGTCTAGCTCTTCTACCTGCATTTGTTGCAGCAGCCATGACACATGTTCACGCTACAGAAGCATTCGACACTAAAGGTCAGTACATGCTCGGGGATTGGGATGGTAAACGTACCGAACTTGCACAACAAGGTGTGAAGTTTGAGGCCAATATTGCTGCTGATGCTGCCTATCTTGCCGATGGCGGTCGTAATCCGGGACATTCAGCAACGGTAGCCAGTCAATTGTGGTTAGGAACACAGCTTGATATGGAAAAACTTGCAGGTTGGGATGGCGTGACTGTACGTGCTGTAATGACTGCTCGTCAAGGTCAAAGTACCTCAGTTCGTGATTTGCAAGGGGATGTTCCTCAATTGGCAAATGCACAAGCCAATTTTGGCCGTGGTAACCAAGACAGCCGCTTAACCGAGCTTTCGATTGAAAAGAATTTCAAAGAACAAGGTATTAGTGTTAAAGCCGGTCGTCTTGGTGTCGGTATGGACTTTAACGTGATGGCGTGTGATTTTGCCAGCAATGCCTTTTGTGCTGCACAAATGGGTAAATGGCAAGGTTCTATGTGGATGAATACCCCAGTTTCACAATGGGGTGGACGTGTGAAATACCAAGCGACACCAGAACTTGCGGCACAAGTCGGTGTTTATGAATTTAACCCTGACAATGGTAATGCCAAAGCAGAAGGTCAAGGTTGGAGTCTAGATACAGATCATGCTGATGGCGTAACTATTCCCGTAGAATTGGTTTGGACACCAAAATCATTGGTCAATGGCTTACCGGGGAGCTACCGCTTTGGTGCGATGTACAACACTGCAGATAATGTAAAAAATCAAAAAGACATTATTTCCGGTGAAGCTGAAGATCGTACCTTTGGTGGTTGGATAGCGATTGAGCAACAGTTTACGTCTACAGGTGAAGGCAAACGTGGTTTGCATAGCTTTGCTAATTTTACTTGGCATGATCGTGTCACCACAAAAGTTGATAACTCACAGCAGTTGGGTTTGAAATACATTGGATTGGCCGATCGTTTGCCTAACGATATGGTGGGCTTGGGCGTGAACCGTGTTCATGTCAATGATCGCCTTTCTACTGAAAAATTTGATGCAAGTGCAGAATATAATGTCGAGTTGAACTATAGCCATAACCCGACGAAATGGTTGATGATTCGCCCTAGTTTACAATATGTGATTAACCCAGGCTCAACAAATCGAGTTGATGATGCTTTCCTAATTGGTTTAAGCTCTAAGGTAATCTTCTAATGTCAAAATAGGTGCTCTATGCAAAGTAAATTTAACGTCACATCATTTAAGACACATTTACTTTGCCTGACGGCATGTATTAGCCAACAGCTGTATGCAGAAACAGGTTCTACGGAACCTGTTTTACTTCCTGAGATTACCATTGAAGCACCACGAACCAATACCACGTGGTTAAAAACACCTGCATCGGTATACCGTGTACAGCAGGCTGAAAATAATAACAATACTGGAGTGAATCTGTCCGAAACCTTAAAAGGTGTGCCCGGACTACAACTGAATAACCGTGAAAACTATGCACAAGACTTGCAACTCTCTATGCGAGGCTTTGGCGCACGTTCAACATTTGGTGTGCGTGGTATCCGTTTATATGTTAATGGAATCCCTGCGACCATGCCGGATGGTCAGGGACAGACATCAAATATCGATATGAGTAGCTTAAATCATATCGAAGTATTGGGCGGCCCATTTTCTTCTTTATATGGCAACTCTTCGGGTGGGGCGATCTTAACAACAACCAAGCAAGGTACTGGAAAAGACTCTATCGAACTCGGCTATTCGGGCGGCAGTCATCATAAAAGTCGTGCTGATATTGTGCTGCAAGGTGGCTCAGAACAGGCCAATGAACCTAGCTATGTTGTGAGTTCTTCTTATTTTGAAACCGATGGCTACCGTGATCATAGTGCTGCAAATAAGGTACTCAGCAATGCAAAACTGACGTGGGATTTGGATGATGGTTCCAAGGTCAATTGGATTGTGAATCATGTGGATATCAATGCCGATGATCCACAAGGTCTGAATCGGGAGCAATTGCGTCAAAATCCGAAACAAGTTAATGATGCCAATAATACCTATGATGTACGTAAGGAAATTAGCCAAACTCAAACTGGGTTGACGTGGAAAAAACCATTGAATGAGCAGCATGAACTCAATGCAATGGTGTATATGGGGCAACGTGATGTGGTGCAGTATCAGTCCATCCCCAAAAATCCACAAAATAATGCGCGCCATGCAGGTGGTGTGATTGATTTTAGCCGTGATTATTATGGAACAGATATTCGCTGGACAGGCAAAGACCTCTTGCCGAATACGCGTTTAACTGTAGGCCTTGCCTTTGATTATATGGATGAAGACCGTAAGGGCTATGAAAATTTTGATGCCAATGGAAATTTTGGCAAGAAAGGCAATATTCGTCGAAATGAAAATAACACCTTGTGGAATTTAGATCCCTATGTACAAGCTTCATGGAATTTTTTACCTAATTGGACTTTAGATACAGGGCTACGATATAGCAATGTTCATTATGAATCTGACGATAAATATGTCGTGGGTTTAAATAAGGATGACAGCGGTAAAACTGACT
This sequence comes from Acinetobacter sp. YH16042, assembly GCF_013417245.1. Classification (NCBI taxonomy): domain Bacteria; kingdom Pseudomonadati; phylum Pseudomonadota; class Gammaproteobacteria; order Moraxellales; family Moraxellaceae; genus Acinetobacter; species Acinetobacter sp. YH16042. Next base: position 16,257 of record NZ_VPEJ01000016.1, on the reverse strand, counting down.
TTGACAAAGTTTTACCTTCAGCAGCAGTAAGCTTGAATATTGCGCCTCAACTGAATGCCTATGCCAGTTATGCCAAAGGTTTTGAAACACCAACCTTTACAGAAATGGCCTATTCTAAAGATGACGGCATGAATTTTGATTTAAAACCAGCCAGTAGCGATAACTACGAGCTTGGGCTTAAATCACAAAATGTATGGGGGAATTTCACTGCAGCGGTGTTCCAAAGCAAAACTCAAGATGACATCGTCTCTGCAGGAAGTATCAATGGTCGAGCAACCTATAAAAATGCCGATAAAACCTTACGTGAAGGTGTTGAGCTTTTGTGGAATAAACAGCTATGGCGAGATTTAAGCGCGCAAGCAAGCTACAGTTATATCGATGCCACTTTTGATGCCGCAATTCCTGACAGTGATGTCGTCAAAGGCACTTATATACCGGGTATCGCCAAAAACCAAGCGTTTGCCGCACTGAATTGGCAGCCAGATATTGGCTTTAATGCCGGCCTAGATGTTCGCTATATGGATAAAGTCTATGTCGATGATGCCAACAGTGATGCCGCGTCGAGCTATACCGTGGTTTCTGCCAACGCAGGTTATGTGTGGAAACAAGCAGATTGGAAAGTCAAAACCTATGTACGTGCAGATAATTTGTTTGATGAGAACTATGTCGGTTCAGTGATCGTCAATGATGGAAACGGACGCTTCTTTGAACCCGCAGATGGTTTGAATTGGAGTGCAGGATTAAGTGTGACCAAAGCCTTCTAAAAGGAGAGTAATGTGGCGTTGTTATTTCAACCAATTCAGTTTGGAACATTGGGGCTGAGTAATCGAATCGTGATTGCACCCATGTGTCAATATTCTGCCAATGAGCAAGGGGAGTTAAGCTATTGGCATGAGCAACAATGGGCGAATTATGCTTTGTCAGGTGCCGGACTTTGTATCGTCGAGGCAACGGCTGTGCAGGCAGAGGGGCGCATTAGCTATGCAGACCTCGGCCTTTGGAATGATATGCAACGCGCACAGATGAAGGCACTATTGGCCAAGGTGAAATCACTTTCACCTATGCCATTTGCTATCCAACTGGCACATGCGGGTCGTAAGGCATCGACAGATAAACCTTGGGCAGGACGTGGACAATTACCCCCAGATCACCCTCAAGGATGGCAAACTGTTTCAGCAAGTGAGTTGCCCTTTAATGTCACAGATCATGCACCCCATGCTTTAAGTCGAGATGAAATCCAGCAGATCATTCAAGACTTTGCCGATTCAGCAAAACGAGCGGTAGATGCAGGCTTTGACTTAATTGAGTTACATGCCGCACATGGTTATTTGCTGCATCAATTTATGTCGCCATTGTCGAATCAGCGTAGCGATGAATATGGTGGCAGTCTGGAAAATCGCATTCGGCTGACGCTTGAAGTGTTCCAAGCCATGAAAAATACCGTTCCTGAAGATTATCCAATTGGGGTACGTATTTCCGCAACTGATTGGATGGAATATACTGAAGCACCGAGTTGGGATCTAGACTCGGCTGTTGGCTTGTCAAAAGCGCTTGCACAACTAGGCACAGCCTATATTCATGTTTCTAGTGGCGGCTTAGATGTTGCGCAAAAAATTCAATTACAAGCCAGTTATCAAGTGCCTTTTGCTGAAGCCATTAAGCAAGCCGTTCAGGTTCCCGTCATTGCTGTGGGTTTAATTACCGAAGCAATGCAAGCCGAAGGCATCTTACAATATGGCATGGCAGATGCGATTGGTCTTGCTCGTGCAATTCAATATGACCCGCGTTGGCCATGGCATGCCGCTGCTGAACTCGGTGAAAACCTAAAAATTTCTCCGCAGTACTTACGCTGTCAGCCGCATGCACAAAGAAGTCAATTTACGGCTTTCTAATTTTCAAAATTTATAGCGTCCGATCTACACTCTCAGGTTGAGGGTGTGGATGGCAGAGTCTATTACACAGGATATTTCGTATGGTCTTTGAGGTGATTGGTCCAATCTTTTTTCTTTTGGCCTTGGGATATCTGTCTGTAAAATGCAGTTTATTGAGTAAAGAACAGGTCGGAACCATTGGTGCATTTGTGGTTAAGATTGCACTGCCGGCTTTGTTTTTTCAGTCATTAGCTTCTAAAGATTTGCATCAAATTTGGTATCCCGGCTATTTCTTTGTTTATACCGGAGTCACGTTTTTACTGTATGGTATGGCCTATTGGCTATTGTCGACACATTTTAAAAATAATATGTCGCAAACAGCGGTACTGTCATTAGGCGCTGGCATGTCAAATACAGGCTTAATTGGCACTGCAGTGCTAAGCTTGTTGGTCGGTCAAAATGCGATGACCTATACCTCACTAATCGTCATTATTGAAAGTGTGCTGCTGATTCCAACGGTACTGGTCCTTGCGCAATTAGGAAGTTCACAGCAAAAAGCCAATATTGGCGACATCATCAAAAATACCTTAATGACCCTGTTAAAAAATCCACTCTTTGCAGGGGTAATGCTAGGGATTGGGTTTGCAATTTTCCAAATTCGTTTGCCTCATCAAATCAATGATGTACTAGCGATGTTAGGTCAAACGGCTTCACCACTGGCACTGTTTGCAATTGGTGGAGGGATTGTCGGTATGAGCTTAAAGTATGTGAATGCTCAGAGCTTCTATTTGGTGATTTCAAGCAACTTGGTGATGCCTTTACTGACTTATTTAGGCTTACGTTATTTGACCGATGTCAGCCAAGAGATGTTATATGCAGGGACGATTATTGCCGCATTACCGATGCCGACGATTTTTGCCATGCTTGGACAAGTTTATGGCTTAAATGAAAAGACCTTAACGCCTTTGTTGATGAGTACTATCTTGGGCTTTGTCGTAACAGGTGTATTAATCAGTCTGTGGTGGGCGTGATTTTGATCAGCTCAAGATTTGCTTAAACCCATGAAAAAGCCCTGCATGTGCAGGGCTTTTTTTAATGCTCAATTAACTCTTTTTCGCATTGGCTTTAGGTGCTTTGGCTTGTTCAGCAATCATTTTATCCACGGTTGCCAAAGATTCTTTGGCTTGTGGAATATTTTCTTTGGCTAATGCACTGAATATTTTTTTAGCTTCAGGCAAATTTTGCGGGATGATATTGCCATTTACAAACATATTGCCCACCGCCATCAATGCAGGGACATAGCCTTTTTTTGCTAACTCTTGAATGCTATTTAGACCTTGCTGAATAGGCTTTTCATTTTTAGCTTTAAAGCCCGCACTGATGTCATAAAGTGCTTTGGCATGAATCGCAGGGTAGTTGCCTTTTTTAATCAGCGGATCAAGTTTGCTGAGTGCCAATTTATCTGACTCAGGTTTATTTTCTGCAAAAAGTAAAATGGCATAGTCGATGGAGGCATCGTCAAAACCTGCCGAAGATGCGCGTTCTAAATATTGTTTGGCCTTATTGGTGTCTTGTTTTAAGCCCAGTGTGCCCGTTGCATAATTTTTACCTAAAACATAGTTAGCAACAGGGTAGCCTTTGGCTGCAGCCTGTTCATAGAGTTGGATGGCTTTTTTCTCATCCTTCGCTACGCCTTGACCTGTTTGAGTAAGATAGCCCAAATTATAAATGGCCTGAGCATTACCTTTTGCTGCAAGCTTGCTCAGTGTTTGGTAGGCGCCATTCATATCTTTGGCCTTGACCATGGCTTCCACTTTAGCAAATTCAGGATCGACGGCATCTGTTTTAGTTTCAGCAAAAGCGAATTGAGTGCTCATTGCCAAAATGCTTGCAAGTAGGATTTTTTTCATCTTAAAACCTTTTTTAAATCATGCACATAATTCCATTTATGTGTTTTGGTGGTTATTTTTGTCGGTTTTTACATCATAGGTAGATTTACGTAAATGTAAAGTGAGGAATTGTGATTTAAAGCGTTTTTATAAAATAATGTTGATTGCCGTTAGCACTTTAAATGCCATGACTTTATTGCATCAAAAGCCTTTGCAAAAAAGCAGGACTCTGATTTAATCGCGCATTGTTATTTTCTCAGAGGCAGCGCGATGTTTATTAAAGGCATTAAACGCAATTACGATAAAATCAATGCAGATGAATCGATTGCAGATGAAGATAAAATTGATGCGCTTTTGATGAAATTGGGTGCAGAGTTTTTAGTCAGTAAAGAGGATCGTGTTTATATTTTCAAAAAAGGCGATTTAGAAGCTAAATTTGATGCCAAACATGCGCGCGCCTATCATTTTAAAGAATATGTATGCAAAGACATGAATAAGTTGTTTCATGGATTTTGATTAAAATCATGATTTAAAAACGAAAACATGAGGGGGAATAAAGTTCCTCCTTATTTTTGTTTGTTGTGTACTGCACCAGCGTATGTGATTTAAAAAACCTTAATTTTCAAAAGTATAATATTTTCTAAAAATATAAATTGAATAAAAAAGATACAAGGCATCTATGATGAATACAGATATACATGATTCATTGAGATGTATTTAAATATGATAAAAATAAGTGCCATCTTGATCCTTAGTTTCGTCTGTTCAATGACCAGTTGGGCTCAACAACCCAAGCTTGTTCCGCATCCAATCCATTTAAAAAATGGCAAGCAGTTTTCATTAAATTTGCCTGCGCAGTATGAAATTATTCCTGCTGCCGAAGGTCTCAAACGTGTTCGTTTTTTTGCGCAAGCACCTGATCGCAGAATGTTTGTCACGGATATGTATGATCTAACAGATAATAAAAAAGGTACTGTATATATATTGGATGATTGGAATGCTGACACAGGTAAATTTGGCAAAATCATTCCTTATCTGACCGGTTTGAGAAATCCAAATTCAGTTCAGTTTTATACCGATGCTCAAGGACAGGATTGGCTTTATTTGGCAGAAACGCACCAACTGACACGGCAAAAATTCAACAGAGGTGAAACTCAGCCTTCGAGTAAGGCTGAAGTTTTAGCGACATTTCCTGATTATGGTTTGAGTTATAAATACGGCGGTTGGCATCTGACGCGGACGATTGCAGTCGGTGGAAATGGAAAGATTTATGTGTCGGTTGGCTCGAGTTGTAACGCCTGTGTAGAAAAAGAAAAAGTGCGAGCATCCGTCATCGAGATGAATCCTAATGGTTCAGAGCAACGGATTTATGCGACAGGTTTGCGTAATGCAGTTGGTCTAAAATGGATCGGTAGATTTCTATTTGCAACTAATCAAGGTTCTGATCATTTGGGAAATAAAAAGCCAGATGAAACTTTTTATGCGTTAAAGCATGATACCGATTATGGCTGGCCCGCATGTTATTCATGGCAGGGCAAAGTCTTGGCGGATGCTAAATTTAAACGTGCATCAGGCTGTAAAAATGTTCCATCGCCCTATGCTTATTTCCCTTCGCATTCCTCTGCATTAGGTTTTGATTATTTTGATGACCCTCATACTGATGCCACCATTAAAAATGCATTTTTAGTGGCCTTGCATGGCTCTACCGACGAGGCGATTGGTCATGGCTATCAAATTGCAATGATGCGTAAAGGACAAAAACTTGAAACCTTTATGGATGGTTTTTTAGTCGGTAAAACGGTAAATGGGCGACCCGCGGATATTTATAAGATCGATGAAAAATCTTTTTATTTTTCGGATGATCGGGCAGGGGTGATTTATTATGTGAGTGAAAAAAATGAGTGATAAAAAGCCAAAGTCTTTAGGCTTTGGCTTTGAGTGCTTAGGGATAGTCTGAAAATTTAGATGGTCAGACCAGATGTCAAAATTCTAGTTTATATACGGTCAAAAATGGCTAATCATAGCGTTTCAGTTCTAAGTCTTCATTCTTGAAATGGGCAATCGAAATATGATTATTTGCTGCAATATTCTTAAAGCGTAACCATAGAAAAAATTCAATAAGATTGATTCCAATTCCCCAAAAAGATGTATTTAAGAGGGTGAGTTGGGTGTCGTAGGCAACATGAAACTCGAAGCCTGTGCTACTGAAGCCAAAAGAGCTTTGCATAAAGAGAAAAAAGCCAGTTGTTACTTTTGGATAGTAAATGACTAAGGGTGTGATAATAATCGGGACAAGGCTTAAGCTGATCCAAAACAGTATTTTCAAGCCTAGAACATCTCTTTTCCAATATTTGATAGCGCCCATTAGCATGAAAAAGAGTTGGACATACAGTACAATAATAATAATCAAAACAAGTAGAGATAGCTGAATTGAAAGCAATTGATTGCCGAGTATGACCATGCCTAGAAGAGCAAAAAATCCGTAATAAAGGGCAATGATCTTGTGCTTTGGGTCTTGAAATTGTGTCTGATGCATCGTTATATAGTTTATTGTTAAAATTCGGAGTGCATTTTAGTTTAAAAATAGTCAAATTAACATGATGAATTTTAAAATTTAAAACTTAGATTTATTATAAAAGAAGATAGCTAAATGTAGCTATCTTCTGAATTTATTTAAGCTGACTGCGGACGTGCCACATCACCATTCAATGCTTCAGGCAAGGCTAAAACAGTCACGTCTAACTCTTCTAAGGCTTCAGGACGAGCAACAACCAGTGCTACATAACCATTTTCTACAGCCGCGCTATTTACCACTTGCACGCCTTTATTCAGCTGTTCGCCTTGTGCAGGAGCAGCGCCTGTACCTGAAATCGCATGCAACCAAGCTTTGGGTTTGGCTTTAAACCATAAACGTGCAATCACTTCCTGACCCAAATAACAGCCTTTGTCATAGTGTACACCTTCACGCTGATGTAAACGTAGCTCTTGCGGTTGGAACACATGTTCAAGCGCTTGGTCAATATAGGCCTGACCCGCTTGAATGGCTTGAACTTCCCATGCTGCAATATCCGTCGGCGCCGAAGCAAAAGTCGTGTCATCACCGGCTAAACTTGGAAAAACTGCACCGGCTTCTTCCAGTTTCATTTTTGAAAAAGCGCCGAATTTTTTAATATGTTTGGCAAATTCTTCGGCTTGATCTGCTGTTGTGACAATAGAAAAACTTTCAGCACTGTGTTTGGTGAGCCATAAACCAAAGTGAATACGGCCTTTGAGGTCGCAGATTGCGGTATAACGTGTTGCATTTTCTTCAAGGCGTTCAACATGTAAAGTAACTTGCCCTTGTAGAAATTTTTGTGCATCGACACCGTTGAGAGAAAAAGATGTGAATGCCATAGACGTTGTCATGACCAGCCTCAGTATAAATTTTAGATATCATTAATCATGTTATTTTGCAGCAAGCCGCAGTGTTAGGCAAACAAAAAGCCCATATTGATATGGGCTTTTGTACAGCATAGATCGGTCTTAGTGACTGTGTGCCGGCATATCGCTTGTAGTCATATCCATAGTGGAATGATGTGAAGGCGGTTCACTATTACAATCATATTGGTCGCCACAAATACGCACGGTTTCCATCATGCCTTGATCTTCATGGTCTAAAATATGGCAGTGCAGCACGAAGTCACCTTCAAATTTTTCGTATTTACTGCGTACAAAGATTTTATAGCCCTGTTTGACGAAGAGCGTATCTTTCCAAACGCCTTTCATTCCATGATATTGCGAGTCAATATTTCCTGCACCATCTTTATCTGAGCTGCCGATGGCACTGACATCGACACCATTTTCATTCAATATTTTCACGACTTGGAATGGATTGACATGAATATGGAAGGGATGACTGGCTACATTACTGCTTAACTCCCACTCTTGAACTTGCCCGATTGGAAGCTTGCGGACATAGCTATGGTGGGTATGGTCTTCATCGTGGTAGGCATCGCCAAAGCTGATCAATGTGCCTTCTTCGGCATGACGAATACCAAATTTAAAGCTGCCATCTGCATTGAACAGAATGTCAAAGTTGGTGATTTGCTTCGCCATCGTTTTGAGCATTTCATCGACTTCAGCGGTCATTAAACTCGCATGCGAGATAAAGGCTGATAAATCACCCTGTTCGAGCTGTGCAATCACTTCTGGTGCCAGTTTCAATTGGGTGGCCTGACTTTTTAAGAAGTTAAACGGCGTTTGCTGTGGTAGTTGGGTTGCTTTTACATTGACCCAACCGAGGAGCTGTGTATTGAGTTTTTCTTCTGGTGCCCGACGAAGTAATGGACTTGATTCAGGCGCATTAATTTCATCTTCCAGATTGAGCTTGGCATCGTATACACAGTATTTATTGGTGGTCGGGAAGGAGAGCATGGCATCAAAGCGATAACCCGGCTGAAAAATTTCAATCCCTTGCTTTTGGATTTTCCCCATGGTCAAGCCGTCTTGTGCAAGGGTATATAACGGTAATGTTTTCAGCGTTTTAAACTGTGAAGACATCGACTTGCTTTGATACTTTTGACATTCACTAAGGGTTTGCTCTGCGGTAAAGAGCGCAGAATCAGGCAGTTCTTTGATGGTCAAACCAATGGTGTCACGGATACCGCCGTGAATCATGCGCCAGCGGTGGTATTGGTTCTGATCCACCTTAATTTCACCAAACATTTTGCCATTGATACTGGTAAAACGATTTTCATCGGCCCAAGAGGTCGGTATATCGAGTTTTGAATAATCTTCTAAGCTATAGATGCAGGGTGTACCATTCACTTGGCTTAAATTGCTGTCGCAATCTTCATTGTATTGAATCTGCTGGAACAGCATGATTTTTTCATGGTCATACTGCTGGGTTTTTTGATTTTTCCATAAGATGTCCAAATCACCAGTCTGCTGAATTTGCCCCTGACGAATGACGGGTTTTCGCTCTCCCTCAATAATCAAAGGGCCAGCCATGCCACTTGAGACCTGAATCGCGGTTGAACCATGCACATGCGAGTGATACCAAAATGTTCCCGCAGGATGATTCGGTTCGATCTTAAATTCGTAATGAAAATCTTGCTGAGGCTTTAAGCTCAAAAATACGTTGTCACTATTTCCTTGCGGGCTAACCCAAAGACCATGTGTATGTAAATTTGTGGTGTTAAAACAGTTCCCTTGGTTAATATTGGTTACTGGACTTGGACAGGTCTCCGTCGATTCAACAGGGAGATGATTGACCAGATGAATTTTTAAATTGTCACCTTGTTTTGCACGAATTTGTGGGCCGACCAGCACATCAGAAACACTGCCATCGCTATTTTTCGAGTTCCAGAGTTCAGGTTTAGTTAGATAGCCTCTGACTTGTAATAGGTCATTTTCACCGGTTTCAGGGTCGTATAAGGCTTGGCGTTTATAGGCAATTAGCAGTTCATGTTCACCTTGTGCATTGGCTTTCAAACGTGGTGGATTCGAGACGACAGTCGGTGAGTCTACTTCCTCTTCTTGAATCGTCGAATCTGTTGTCGATTGGTCGTTGTCGCCACAGGCAATGAAGCTGAGACAGCTTAAGAGGCAGCCAGCCCCAATGATGGTTTTAAATTTTGTCATGATCTTTCCCCAAAGCATAATGACGGTAGAACAGTAATCGCAGATTTATTTAGCTAAGATTTTGTAAATATTGTGATTATTTTGGCGAGTACAGCGAGTTACTGTGCTTGTATGTCGTGCTTTTATTATCTGAGAGAGGGGTGATTCGACGCTATCCCTGCAAATAGGGATAAATTGAGAATTAAGATAAAATAAATAATAAAACCGTGTTTTGATTCACATTATGGCTTTAAGGCGCCATGAGCTAATGAAGTAATTTAATGCCTTGATTATTAAATACTAAAATTGATAAGACTGATTATTAACCAAATTGGTTGATATTTAGATTAAATATTATGCAGTGCAATTTTCCTTAGACTAAAGAATGAGGCGGATTTGCAGCTATTTTTCAAAAAAATTCACATTTAGAGCGAATATTCCAAAGTTAGTGTAACTAAATATTTCAAAAACCCCTGTTTTTATATTTAACCCTATGAAATATATGAGATTTGGGAAATGGGTTTTCGGCAGTGTAGTATGCCTATCGAACAAAGATGAATTGTCTATGAAAAAGACAACGCAAAAAAATGAAAGACCGAGGGCAGGAACGCTATGAACAACAACTACCGTAAACCGCTGCAAGGCACCCAGCTAGAATACTTCGATGTACGCCAAGCCGTAGAAGATATTCAGCCAGGCGCATACGCAAAACTTCCATATACATCTAAAGTCCTTGCAGAGCAGCTGGTGCGTAAATGCGATCCTGCAATTTTAGAGCAGTCTTTAAAAGAATTAATTTTCCGCAAACAAGACCACGATTTCCCTTGGTATCCTGCACGTGTGGTGTGCCATGACATCTTAGGTCAAACAGCATTGGTTGATCTTGCAGGCTTACGTGATGCCATTGCAGATCAAGGCGGCGACCCATCTAAAGTAAACCCTGTTGTTCCAACGCAGCTGATTGTCGATCACTCTTTAGCTGTAGAGTTTGGCGGTTTTGACCCAGACGCTTTCGAGAAAAACCGTGCCATTGAAGACCGTCGTAACGAAGACCGTTTCCATTTCATTGAATGGACGAAAACAGCCTTTGAAAATGTCGATGTGATCCCCGCGGGCAACGGTATCATGCACCAAATCAACTTGGAAAAAATGTCTCCAGTGATTCAAAACCGTGGTGGTTTGGCATTCCCTGATACCTGTGTGGGTACAGATTCACATACACCACATACCGATGCTTTGGGTGTAATTTCGATTGGTGTTGGTGGTTTAGAAGCTGAAAACGTAATGTTAGGTCGTGCATCTTGGATGCGTCTACCAGATATTATTGGTGTTGAGTTTGTCGGTCAGCGTCAAGCAGGCATTACCGCAACTGACATTGTATTGGCTTTAACTGAATTCTTGCGTAAAGAACGTGTAGTCGGTGCGTATTTAGAATTCTTTGGTGAAGGTGCTGACAGCATGTCAGTGGGTGACCGTGCGACGATCTCAAACATGACCCCTGAATATGGTGCAACGGCTGCGATGTTCTACATTGACCAAAACACCATTGATTACCTGACATTGACAGGCCGTGAAGCGGATCAAGTGAAATTGGTTGAAACCTATGCCAAAGAAATTGGTCTTTGGGCGTCGGATATGACAGCGGCAGAATACCCGCGTGTACTACGTTTTGATTTATCACAAGTCACTCGTAATATTGCAGGTCCATCGAATCCACATGCACGTGTATCAACCGCTGATTTAAAAGCGAAAGGCATTGCAGGTAACTTAGAAGCGGTTAAAGCTCAGGAAGCTGAAGGTTTAATGCCTGATGGCGCAATCATCATTGCAGCAATCACCTCATGTACAAACACTTCTAACCCCCGTAATACCGTGGCAGCAGGCTTACTTGCACGTAAAGCTAATGAGTTAGGACTTGTGCGTAAACCTTGGGTGAAATCATCATTTGCACCAGGTTCTAAAGCAGCAGCTTTATACCTAGAAGAAGCAGGTGTACTCGGTGATTTAGAAAAATTAGGTTTTGGTATTGTTGCCTATGCATGCACCACTTGTAACGGCATGTCAGGTGCGCTCGATCCAGTGATTCAGCAAGAAATTATTGACCGTGATGTGTATGCAACTGCGGTACTTTCAGGTAACCGTAACTTTGACGGACGTATCCATCCATACGCAAAACAAGCATTCTTGGCTTCGCCTCCTTTAGTTGTGGCGTATGCCATTGCAGGGACGATCCGTTTTGACATCGAAACTGATTCATTGGGCAATGACAAAGACGGTAATCCAATTTACTTAAAAGACATTTGGCCGTCTGATGCTGAAATTGATGCATTGGTGAAAGAAGCGGTTAAACCTGAACAGTTTAAGAAAGTGTATATCCCAATGTTTGATTTGGGTGAGCGTGAAAAAGCGGCAAGCCCACTATACGACTGGCGTCCGCAAAGTACTTATATTCGCCGTCCGCCGTATTGGGAAGGGGCTTTGGCTGCACCACGTACACTTGCAAATATGCGTCCGCTTGCGATTCTGCCTGACAACATCACCACTGACCATTTATCACCTTCAAATGCGATCATGATGGATTCGGCAGCGGGTGAGTACCTGCATAAAATGGGCGTGCCTGAAGAAGACTTTAACTCATACGCAACCCACCGTGGTGACCATTTAACTGCACAGCGTGCGACATTTGCCAACCCGAAATTGTTTAATGAAATGGTGGTGCGTTCTGACGGTACGATCAAGCAAGGTTCAAAAGCGCGTGTAGAGCCTGAAGGCGAAGTAATGCGTATGTGGGAAGCGATTGAAACTTATATGAACCGTAAGCAGCCGCTGATCATCATCGCAGGTAAAGACTATGGTCAAGGTTCGAGCCGTGACTGGGCTGCCAAAGGTGTGCGCCTTGCAGGTGTAGAAGTGATTGTAGCGGAAGGTTTTGAGCGTATTCACCGTACAAATTTGGTGGGTATGGGCGTGTTACCGCTTGAGTTTAAAGCAGGGACTGACCGTAAAACCTTGAAGCTGGATGGTACTGAGCTTTATAGCGTGATTGGCAATATTGCGCCGCGTTCTGACCTGACTTTGGTGGTAGAGCGTTCAACTGCTGATGGTAAAAATGAAATCATTAAAGTGCCTGTGACTTGCCGTTTGGATACCGAAGAAGAAGTGCATGTGTATGAAGCGGGCGGTGTATTGCAGCGTTTTGCACAGGATTTCTTGGAAGGGAATGTTTAAAAAATCTCCCCTAACCCCTCTTTGAGAAAGAGGGGGAACTCCCTCCTTTTTTAAAGGAGGGTTGGGGTGGATTAAAGTTATTGATATTGTTTAAAAAAGACCCTACATTTATGTGGGGTTTTTTATTTGAATATAAATATGAAAGTTAAAGAAATTCGTCTGAATAATTTTAAAAGATTTTCCAATTTAACGATTACAGGTATTCCTGAACAAAACAAGCTAGTTGTCATAATAGGGCCAAATGGTAGTGGAAAATCCTCACTTTTTGATGCTTTATACCATTATTATAGAGAAAGAGCTGGATGGGGGTGGCAAGGGGATCATAGCTACTTTTCTAAGAATCCATTATTAGGTTTTGATAATCATAATGCCGTTAAAATTGATTTTCATGACTATTTTGACATTCATTATTTACCCAAAAATTCTCTTTATTTTCGATCAGCATATAGACATGAGCCAGATTTTCAAATTAATCATTTTTCTAGAATGAATCAACCTTTTGAAAATTTGAGGCTAGGGAGATCTATCGATGCTGATCAAACTGTATCTGAAAATTATCAAAGGCTAGTGCAACAGACAGTTCAATCTTTGTATAGCGAAATTAATAATAGAAGAACTGTAGAAGATTTGAGAGATGAGTTAATAGGTAATATCCGTAATTCATTTAATAATATTTTTCCTGATTTAACATTAAGAAATATTGTTGATCCTCTTGCGGATAACTGTTTTACGTTTCAAAAAGGTACTGTTGAGAATTATCCTTATAAAAATTTATCTGCAGGTGAAAAAGCTGTTTTTGATTTAATATTGGATTTACATGTAAAAATAGGTGCATATAACAATACAATTTTTATGATTGATGAACCTGAATTGCATATTCATACTTCACTTCAAGCAAAGCTTTTAGAAGAATTATATAAAATTATTCCTGAAAGTTCTCAACTTTGGGTTAATACTCATTCATTGGGAGTTATGCAAAAAGCAAAAGAAATATCTATACAAAATCCAAATACAGTTCATTTTATTGATTTTCACATAAATGATTTTGATGAAGATACTATTTTGTATCCAGCCCCAATTGATAAGGTTGTTTGGGAAAAGTTTCTTTCAATCGCTTTAGGAGAAATGCAAAATGTATTTTTACCCTCCAATATTGTCGTATGTGAAGGTAACTTGCTTGGTACAGCGCGAAAGGATTTTGATGCTTCAATTTATGGAATGATTTTATCTAAAAGCTCTAACAATATCACTTTTATAAGTGGTGGAAGCTGTAATGATATCGAAAAAGAAGATCATGCACCTACATTAGTCCTGAAAAATTTAATGCCAGAAGCAAAAATTATAAAACTATTAGATAGAGATGATCGTTCCGATCAGGAAGTTGAAGAACTTCTTCACAATAATATTCATGTAACGACAAGACGTAATTTGGAAAGCTATCTTCTTGATGATGAAGTAATTGAGGAATATCTAAAGTCGATTGAAAAAAATGACAAACTGACGGATGCTTTACGAATTAAAGCTGACGCGTTACGGGCAAGTGTCGCTAGGGGAAATCCTAATGATGATCTAAAGTCAGCTTCAGGAGATTTTTTTACTAGACTGAAGCAAGAATTAGGATTAATACGAGTGGGAAATAGATCAGATGCTTTTTTGAAAGATACATTAGCACCCGTAATTAAACCAGGCATGAGAGTTTTTGAAGAGATTGACAGTATGTTTGTTTCATTTTTTTCTAGATAATGTTTAAGTTTAATCAGAAGCCCTATCATTCGACTGGGTTTCTTTTGATTGAAAAATATTCAAAAAATACCTATCATAAGGTATATATCAAAACTGCTGGAGTAGTGCTATGACTACCGCAAAAGTTTTTATGACAGGACGCAGTCAAGCTATTCGCTTACCCAAAGAATTTCGTTTTGAAGGCAAAGAAGTAGAAATCTTCCGCCGAGGTGACGAAGTCATATTGCGAGAAAAACCAGTCACAGCAGATCAACTATTTAAAGTTTTGGCACAAATGCCAGACGACTTTTATGCAGAAACAAGAGTGGATGAACCACCGCAAGAACGAGAAGAGTTCTAATGCCAACACAATATTTATTAGATACCAATATTTGTATTTATATCACCAAGCATCAACCCGAAATTGTCCGTCAGCATTTTGAAAAACATTTACCTGACGGCAATATTTTTATTTCAGTGATTACTTTGGGGGAACTTCGCTTTGGTGCGGAAAAAAGCCAATGGAAAGACAAAGCTTTCAAAGTGATTGATGAATTAACTTCAATCATTCCTGTTATAGAGTTAGATGAACACACCGCCGTACACTATGCTCAAATTCGAAAACAGTTAGCGCTTCAGGGGCAAATAATTGGCAATAACGATTTATGGCTAGCTGCTCATGCACGATCAAATAATTGGGTCATGGTCACAAACAATGAAAAAGAATTTCTGCGTGTAGACGAACTGCAAGTAGAAAACTGGCTCAGCAAATCGCTGTAAACCCACCAAAATTTCCATTCGAAATTATGCTTTGCCTAAATGCCATTATCAATTGTCGAAATGACCAATAGACATTCATCACAAGAGGGTTATACTGAATCTACCATTTCTAAAAACACATGGAGAACAAAAATGGTTACTGCTGGTCAAAAACCCGGAACAGGCTTCTATTTTTGTGTTCAATGCGGACACCGCGTCTACTTAGAAATTGGTACTGATCGTTTACCACCGTGTACCAAATGCCAAGGCAATCAATTTAACAATAAGAATGCCTAAGCTGCAAAACACTAACAGTTATCCGCTGTTTAGAAAGAAAAGCCCTATCACTCGATAGGGCTTTTTGCTAACGTATAACACTGCATATATAAAAACAAATTGCACATTTAACTGTTCGGAGAAGCCCATGGAAACAATATTAGGACTGTGTATTGGTATTGGCTTAAGTGCTGCTTGTGGCTTCCGTGTCTTTGTACCTTTATTGGTGATGAGTGTTGCCTCCATTTTAGGACTATTCGAACCAATGAAAGGATTCGAATGGTTGTCTATGCCTGCGGTTTGTATTGGCTTAGGAATTGCGACGGTTTGTGAAATTGCCGCGTACTATATTCCTTGGGTAGATAATGCGCTCGACACCATTTCAACACCCGCAGCAATGATCGCAGGGACGATTGCCATAATGGCAGTAAGCTCAGGTGAAATGTCACAGTTTGCCAGTTGGGCGGCAGCAATTATCGTGGGTGGTGGTACAGCAACAGCAGTGCAAATGAGTACCGTCGCAGCGCGTGGCGTATCTACCGCAACCACAGGTGGCGTTGCAAATCCAATCTTATCTACAGGGGAATGGATTGGTGCTGCAGTCTTGTCAGTATTGGCCTTTTTAGTCCCATTTTTCGTGGTGATCTTAGTGATTGCAATCGTGATCTGGTTGGTTCGCCGCATACGCCAAAAACGAACTGTACAGGTCGATACCCCTTTATAAACCAATCAATATTTCACTCTAAAATGAATCCATCTTTTAGAGTGAGTGATCTGCGTTTTGTTTAGGGTGTGTTGACATTTACAGCCGATAAATTGAGCTAAAGAGGCAACCATATAAATATACAAGCTAAAGCAACAGCGCTTTGATAGTTACGTTTTAGCTTATCGTATCTTGTGGCAATTCCTCT
>NZ_VPEJ01000015.1:0-82704 GCF_013417245.1 Acinetobacter sp. YH16042 | reverse complement strand
ATAGCATAATAGTACTTAGGGAATGATATTAGTTCTCCACTATTATTATGTTTTAATGTATATGAGACTACTTTTGAATTTAATGTAAAAAAATTTTGTATTACTCGATTATTTTTTGGAGAAATATCAAATGTATCTTTTGAGGGGCTCCCACCATTTGTTGTTAGTAAAAATTTTTTGTATTCAATTGGAAAGTTAATACCAGACTCTCCCTCAAATTGATTGAGCATAACATCATTAACTTCTGAGGGTTTCTTATATTCTTCCAATAGCATTTTTTTTAATCTTTTATCATAATTAATTCCAATTAATGACAATGATTGAAGCTGTTGTTCACTTTTTGAAATTTTTTCAAATTTAATATTTTTATAAATCATTAGCTTAAAAGTATTTAAATGGATATAATTCATATAATCCTTTTTTTATTGAATTTATTTGATTAATGAGTTTTTTTTGATTTTCATGAGATATATTTTCTTCTCGGTCCAATTCGCTTTCTAGCTCTCTAAATAAAAAAGCCATTTTCACAAAATCGGTAAAATCAATATTAATTTTTTGAAATTGACTTATATCCGCGTAGTCTCCTTGATTGTGATCATAGAACGATATCCCTCCTTTAACTTTATCAATAAACCACTCATCACCTTGACCTGTACGACCAATCATCCAAAAATTTTCACTAATAAAAGGGTTGATTTCCTCAACATATTTATTTTCTTTAATTGCTTCTTCATATCCAAATATTATTATATCCGGTGTAAATTCTGTAGTTTGAAATTCACTTAAAAAACTTAAATAAAAATCGTCATTTACAGTTATTTTATTAAAATTTTTTAACGCGCTTTTACGTTGAATAAAAATTTCTTTTATTTCATCAATTTCAAATACTTTATCGAACATTTACAACTCTTTATAATTAACTGCAGCAACACAAATTGGCACCTTTGACGGCTGTGGCATTATGCTTACTAATTCTTTCATTTCTAGCTAGTCCTCTCAAAGTCTGTTCAAGCATCTTTTTAGACTCTGCTTTACTCAAATTCATAGCTTCTACTTGATTCAATATTCCTCCCCATGTTTTATTCCAATTTTGCCCTGTTCTAGACCCATTAGTATGTATCCCTGGAGTTTTAGTGTGTTTCTCTTTTGGCAAATTATAGTAATACTGCAGATTATTTACATTAATACGAGCTAACTCTTTGAATTTTTCTGCATATTCCTCTGGGAAACCGTGATGAATATCAGAATTTGTATATTTGCATCCTACATAATTCTTCCAATTTCTTTGTAAAGTTCTAGTGGGTGTTTTAGCCAATCCTAAAGCATCTGTCCATTGTATTGGATTGGGAGCATAAGCATAAATATTATACCCACCACTTAGTCCTACAGGATCTTTACTTACAAACCTTCCCACACAAGGTGAGTAATAACGGTTGTAATGCAATCCTGTTTCTTGGTCGAAATACTGTCCTTGAAAACGGATGTTATTGCTAATGATTTCAGAATTTTCAAAGAAATTGGATTTAGTTTTCTCTGCTTTACACTCACCCCAAGCTTTATACTCAGCTTTCCAAATGACCGAACCTGTATGGTCAGTCATTTCTTGCGGTGTACCTAAGTGGTCAAAGTGATAGAACCAGACATGGCGAATTCAAACATGAGGTGCGACACTTTCAAAAGCCTTATGATAATCAACAAGCTGAGCAAACTTCTCTAATGGTGTAAGCCAATCTAACGCTTTTCTAGGACGAGTATTCAGTGACATGGCAACTTGATTTAAATAATGCTGATCTGCCTGATTTAAATCAATCCCTTTAGGTAAATATTGCCTAATTAAACCATTCATATTTTCGCATGTGCCTTTTTGCCAGGGTGAATGTGGGTCACAGAAATATACATCTATGCCTAAATCTTCTTCGAGTTTTTTATGTTCTGACATCTCACGTCCACGGTCATAGGTCAACGTTTTACGCAGTTCTGCAGGTAAATATTTCAGAGCTTCAGTTAAAGCCTTGCGCACGGATTCTGCCTTTGCATCAGGTAATGTTGCCAAGATACAGAGCCGTGTATTTCGTTCAATAAGTGTTGCTATCGAACTTTTATTGTCTTTACCTTTAATTAAATCGGCTTCCCAATGACCCGATATTTTTCTTTCTTGAACTTCGGCTGGGCGCTCATGAATAGTTTTAATATCCTGTAATATAGAATCTTTTTTAGGTTCACCGTTAGCTTTTCGCTTTTTATTTTCATGACGTAGACAGGATAATAAGTCTTTTTTCAACTCACCCTTTGGTAATGCTCGTATAGTTGAGTAAATCGTTGTATGGCTTACATTCATTGTTTGATCCAAATCAGGAAATGTCTTTAAACGCTTTGCTATTTGCTGAGGAGACCATAAACAACGGATCGCTTCAACAATAAATTTCCAAAGGATTGAATCGATTTTGAGTTTTCTATGACCACGTCTACGTCTAGCGAAGGTGTGATCAGAAGCATATCGGGCTTGATAAACGTCATTGATGCTATTTCTTTTAAGTTCACGATAGATCGTACTAGGATGTCTTTTAATAAGTTCAGCAAATTTTCTGGGTGAAAAGCCTTCTTTTCTTGATTCAAGCATTAATGCAGTACGATCTTCAAAGTTAAGATGATGGTATGACAATTTTATATACTCCATAAACCCTTTAAATTAATTAGGTGGTTTATGTCGCACTTCAAGTTTTACTCTGCCCATTATCAAAACCTTTGCTTTGTTTTGTTGTTTTCCACAATGGATCACGATGTACACTATCGGGTTTATCTGATCAACCTGCGGCTTGAATGAAATTGTCATTTAAAATCTAAAAACTGCATTTCTAACTTATTTTCTTCTACTAATTTTACAAATTTTTCAGTAACCATATAAATGTATGGTTTAGATTTATCTTTTAAGATAAAAGTTGAATCTATGTTCTTAGTTTCTATTATTTTTTCATCATCATCTAATATATTCACAGTATTTTTGATATATAACGCATAAATATCTGACTCAGTATTATTAACTAAACATCTAAAGAAATCACATTCTGAAGCTAATTCATCTTTCAACTTTTCATAAAAATTTTTCGAAAATAATAAAATACCTGAAGCAGAATAATAAAAGTCAGTATTTAGTATTTCATCTAAATTACCTTCAAAGTCATTATCATATGTCATATTGATTCTAGGATTCTTTAGAAATCCTGTGCTACTATCATTAAACTTAAAATAGTCAACAACTTTGTCTTGATTTCCTTTTAAGTAAAAAGAAAAATCTCGATCTACATGTTCGGATGGATAAATTGTGTAAAAATTCATAATTTTAGTCCTATTTCTTTTTCAAAGGTAATGCGCAAGTATAAATACCATTTTTCGTCCCTGCTCTCAATTCTCTTTGTAAATTTAACACTTCACTTTGATATTTTCTATAATCCCAATTTTGCCCACGGGATCTTGCTTGTATTGCATCCAGTTTTCTTTCAACTTTTCTATTATATTCTGCATGCTCTGAAGTCCAACCTCGATGTAAACCAAGCTTTTCATTTTTATCAATTCCTTCACATACAGGCATGTACATAAGGTTAGACGATCCATTAATATTCATTCCTGATTTAGCAAAAATTTCATGGTCTTTCAAAGAATAAGGGATAATATGTTGGCGCTGATATCCTTGTTTTGTTGGCATGTGCTTATCGCCTGGCATGCGATTTTGTTTTCCTCTCGTACCATAAAGACCGTAAGGATCAACCCATCCATTAGGATCTGATACATAAACAAAAGTATTAAACCCACCTAACAACCCAATCGGATCTTTACTTACATATCTCCCCACATAAGGCGAGTAATAGCGATAACGGTTGTAGTGAAGTCCTGTTTCTAAATCGAAATACTGACCTTGGAAACGAATGTTATTACTAATGATTTCTGAATTTTCAAAGAAATTTGATTTGGCTTTTTCAGTTCGACATTCACCCCACGCCTTATATTCAGCTTTCCAAATGATTGCACCTGTATGGTCACTCATTTCTTGTGGTGTGCCTAAGTGGTCACAATGATAGAACCATACATCATCAAAGCCTTTGCTTTGCTTGGTGGTCTTCCATAATGGATCACGATGTACGCTATACGGCTTGTCTGACCAATCAGGCGTTTGGTGTAATTCTATAGGGCTTTGATAGACCGCTTGTAGCATCGGCACAAAGCTGTCTTTTTCGTAGATGTAATGCTTTGTGGCTTCTTCCGTTGATTCATAAGCCAATGTGTCGCCATCCCATCCATAGATGATGTTATGTTCATCACCTGTATGGTGATGTTTACTACGTTTTTGGATACGACGACCTAAAGCGTCATAACGATATTCTGCGGTGTATTGGCTGTTACGGCTTTTGATCATGCGTCCATACACATCCCACTCAAGGTTTAAATCACCTTGCGTAGATTTTTGTCGAATGAGTTGCCCGTATGCATCATATTGGTATTGTTGGTCGAGATATTCTTTCACCACGTTATTGACTAGACGGTTGTAGCCAAAGCCTTTTTCTTCTGTTTGTTGTTGGTGGCTTTGGTCATGATTTTGCGCTTTATCATCATTGTAACGATCTATGATGTTACTAGCAGGGTCAAAGTTAAAGGTCTCTTTACCGAGTTTACTGCTTGCTTCAAGTAAACGTCCTACAGGATCGTATTTGTAGGCAATGTTACCACGTCGTGTATCCTTGATCGCAGTCAATTCACCTGTTTTATCGTATTGATACAGTCGTTGAATCAATTGACTGGTCTGTTGCAGCGCATTGTTCTGTTGGTTATTTTTTTCTTTGTACTGGCTTTGGTAGCCATTGTCATGTTCATTGAGCATGATTTGGCTGTGTAAGCGTCCTGCAAGGTCAAACTGTTGTTCTTGACTGATGCCATTGGCGTAGTGTCTTGTGATTTCTCGATGTAAATCATCTCGTTCAAAGCTGACTAAATCCTGTCCATTGACAATCAGGCTTTGTACATGACCTGTACCGTAGGTGAGCCAATCAATGTTTTGTCCATCTGGTCGAATAGTTTTGATTCGATCATTGATTTCATCGTAGCTGTGATTCCATACCGCTGTTGTGTTGCTCTTATAATCCTGTTGGTGTTCTTTGATCACATTACCCGCAGCATCGTAGAACCATTTTAGGTTACTTTCTGCATTCTTGGCATGCAGAATACGTCCCATGTAATCGTAAGCAAATTCTTCAGTCTGTTTCTCTTCTAGTTCTAAGCCATAGTGCCCATAGCCTGCGGTACGTTGTTCCAAACGTCCCATACTGTCAAAGATGAATTGTTGAATTCGGTCTTTCGGTGCTGCACGGTCTTTTAAATCTTGTCCATAAGCTGACGCAACCTCGATACTTGTGGTGAGTCGACCATTTAACTCATCATAATGATAAATTGTTTCTTTGCCATCGAAATCAATTTCCTTAATTAAACGACCGCCAGTATCGTAAACAAATTCGTAACTTGCACCATTTTCATTCGTCAATCGTTTTAGGCGTCCTAAACGATCCCATTGATATTTTAGCGTATGGTTTAATGCATCGATGCGTTTGGTTATTAAACCTGCTGCATCGTATTCATAGCGTGTCTGCTGTTGCTTTGGATCAATATGGACTAATAAACGTCCTTCAGCATCATGGACAAAATGTTCTTCAGTCCCATCAGCATGTTTGATTTTTTCAAGCTGACCAAAGGCATTTAAAGGTAAGCCTTTGATGATTGACTCACGCTTCTCAGCACTAAATTCTGTATAGAAATATTCGACTTTTTGTTTTAGCGCATTTTCTACGGATTTAACACGCCCACGTTCATCATATTGCCATTTTGTTTCTTTGCCTGAACAGTCAGTATAGCTAAGCAAATTCCCTTGATCATCGTATTTCAGGGCTTTAGAGCCACCTTTGGCATCGGTGATTGATGTCACTAAACCCATCCCATTATAGGCATAAGCAGTTTCATGTTTCAGCGGATCAATTTCTTTTATTAAATTTCCTGAACCGTCGTACTCTTTAAACCAACGACCTTGTTCAGCATCGACCATACCAATGAGGTTGTCTTTGTCATCGTATTCAAAATAACTGGTAGCGCCATCAGCTTGGGTTGTCGTTAAAACATTACCGCGTTCATCATACGAGTATGTTGTTTCACTTCCATCTGTGGCTACATGAGAGGTAATGTTTTTAGCATCATCCCTAAAGAACCATTCTTGTAAATTATCAGGATAAATAATACGGTAGGTATAACCAGTGATACCGTAATAATGTTCAGTAACATTTCCCTCAACATCCGTTACTGAGGTGACACGTACATTTTCGTCCCACTCCAGTTTTCGAGCTGAACTATAATCATCTGCCCATTCTTCAATCGCTTTTGAGCTTGGTAATTTCCCATCCCATTTCAGATTCATACCACGTTGGGTTAAATCGGTATAACGAGTTAGAAGATGATGCTGATAAGTATATTGGTATGATGCGCCAAATTCATTGGTTGCTTGAATCAAATCGCGTTGATCATTATAAACATAGGCGGAGAGTTGTCGTTTAAGTTGACCATCTTCGACTAACCATACCGCTTCTACCAAGCCATATTGATTTAATTGTAATGCGAGATGTGCTAAAACTTTTTGGTCTTGTTTAAAAATGATGTCTGACAAATAACTTTGATCGTCAAATACATGGTCATAGCGTAATCCGACACTAAATCCATTTTGTCGCTCTATTGATGTAAGTCGATATTCATTGTTATATTTTTGATAATAACGTGATTCATTTGAACCAAAAGTAATTGCCCGAATTTCATTAGAGACGACCGTGTAAGTAAATGTCTCTACCTCATCATAAAAACTTTGCCCAACCTTTAATTCTTTCAACTTGATTGGACGTCCATCTACACCAATGTATTCCCATCCCTTTAAAACCGTATTCTCTTTAGGGTTCTTTTCATTATATTGGGTACAAGGCACAATTTTACTGCTAAATGGTGTAGTCCAACGTGCGCCAAAAATTGAATCATCGTATTGATATAAGTTAGAAACGTAAGAACGCATCAACATTTCAGGAATTAAAGAATGAATCTGAGCATCGGCATGCGTTAAAAATTCTGTACCCATTGCGAAGGTGATAGATTTTGCAGTACTGCCCTTACAGTTCTTACATTGATTGGCATTATTTGTTGCCTGATGTTCATTCCTTGATTTTTCTAATTTAGCGTTATTTTTATCATTCTTTGCTTGTGTGGTCTGTGTTGCTTTGACTTGGGCTGACTTATTATTCTTTCTGAAACGTCCTGCACCTACTCTTAGGACTTCAAATAACCAGCCTATCGTTTGCGGTTCTGCTTTATTACCAAGCTTTCTGATTTTTTGATTGGCGGTTACGCCAACTTTACCAATTGTTGCACCTACATTTAAAACAGGTTGTTTTAAATTTTGGGGAACCAACATTGAAACTACTTTTGCATTATTATTTACATTGGATTTAAATAATGCTTTACCCCAATTTTCTGTCATATATACAAGGTTTTTTCCTGCACGAGTCAGGTCTCCGCTTTGCAAACCTTTTGCAATACCTACCGCCTGTTGCTGTGCTCGCGTTAGATTAGAACCTGCGTTGGTAAATACTTTACCTTGTGTTACAACGCGAGTAATACCACCATTAATTTCACTGGTAGCTCCTTGTATGGTATCCCCACATTTCCCTAAAATTGTATTAAGTTGTGTCAATCCTGTTTTACAAAACTTCTCAATATTTCCTGCAACTTGATCATTAAGATGTTTACCAATGACTGTGATAACAGCTTCAGTTAGTGCAGATTTGCCAACTCTTTTAACTTCTTGGCGGACTAAGAATAAAGCTGGTCGAGCTGAAGTACGAATAGCTGTTGTACCAGGAACAGGAGCAACACCAATTAAATCAATACCCACGGTTGTCCAATCAAAGACATCCGCCTTTTGATAGCCCTTATCATAAATATGAAGAATGTCAGTCACCACATCAATTGCAGCCATGACATTGCCAATAATTGGAACTGTACCCAATACATTACTAACAAGGTCTAATCCCACAAGTTGATGGGTATGATCTTTTAACCACTTATCAATTTTTTGCTTAGAATTATTAATATCTGCAATTGCCACTTCATTAAGTGGTTTTACGACTTCTGTTTTAGCTTGAGCCATTCTATTTATTCTCTATCAATTTTTATCAAAAGGGCTTTTTAAATACTGAGGTAAGTTATTTTGAGCAATACCACTTATACTCGTCAGGTTTGACCCACTAGTTTGTGAAGCGATAAAGCCTCCCCCCATATTTGCCATCAAACCACCTTTTGATTGTGTAATCGGCAATAAACTTGAAATTGTTTCTGAAACTAGCCCTTGAGCTTGGCTATTGATCATCGGAAGCAGCGTTTTTGCACCATCTGATTTAATTTTTTTAGCTAATTCAATATTTTTCATCAAACTTTTAGGATCTTTGAGTTGCTTAGCAAAATCACCTAAAGCAGATTGTGCTTTTCTACTTACACTTTCTAAAATCGAAGCTGTTTCTGCTAAATCAGGATCATTTTTATTTGGCCACTCAACTTCACGTTTAAAATCACTCGCTACATCCCAAGGATCACGTTTATCATCTTCAAAGTTAATTTTAACTGCACCAGCAGCCAATCCAGATACACGGGCAAAACCTTTGTCATCAAGTTTACCCTTAACCACTTTACCTAAAGTATCTGTAACTGTGTATTCACCAGCTTTGACGAACTCGCCATGTGTATAGTCATGAATCAATTCTAAGATACCCTGAGCACGTTTCGGCGGTGGAGGTAAACTAGATTTAGCACTAACACTCGCCCCACCTTGGAATACATGCTGCCCAGCCTTAACTTCAAACTTCCCACCTGTTTTCTGAAATATCCCTGAACCATTTAAAGTGATTTGAGAAGATCCACCTGTGATCTGAACTTTTTTCGGACTGCTAATCACCACTTTATCATCTGTCGAAGAAATGGTAATTCCCATTTTAGCCAATACATTCAAAGCATCCGACTGCGCTTGTATTTCAACTTTACTTTGTGCAGCTACAGCTTTGATCCCACCTTGCGCAGCAAATAAGCTGAGCTTATTTTGTGCTTGTGCTATCCAGTTCTTTTGCGTACTGAAGTTGATACTATCGCCTGCAATCTGGTTGATCTGTGCATCCGCAGAGAGATGAATATCTTCAGGTGTGCTCAATGCAATACCATCAGGTGAACTGAGTAAAAGTATCGCTTTTTTAAATTTCGCGATCTTTTGTTCAAGCTGTTCAGCAAATTCTTTCAGTTGTTCAACTGATTCGATTTCATCGGTTTTTTGGTTTTTGGCAATGTCACTTAAAGCCTTGCTGTTGGTCTGACTGCCTTCCAGTTGTTTCTTGGCAATTTCAGCATCAAGATGTTCACCTTTGGCTTGGTCTTGTTTATAGGTACTTACAAGTAAACCTTGCCCTGCACGGACTGCACCCCATTGATCCGTACGCAGTTCAAAACCTTCACCACGATCTTCGCTTTCAGCTTTGTCTTTAGGATGACTCAACTTACCTAAATTAAGTTGTGTTGCACCGTGACTGCTTTGCAGTTGGGTGCTGATTTGTCCTGTAGTGTCATCAAAGCGTAGTTGCCCAAAGCCTTCACCTTTGACTTCTTTAGAACGAATACCTGCCAGTTTTTTGGTATCAGGTAGTTTGCCTTTGCTATCGAATTTGGTTGGACTACGTTGTGCTTCGTGAATACGTCCGATGACAAAAGGGCGGTCAATATTGCCATCAAAGAAGTCGATGACAACAATCTCATTCACACGAGGTAGGAATCTTGCTCCATAGCCTTCACCTGCCCATGGCGTCAGTACATCGACCCAAGCGGAATCGGTGTCATTGTCGTTTGAGCCTGCACCACCATCATGAGTATTATCTTCATTTCGGGTGAATAGAAATCGAACTTTGATGCGTCCCCATTCATCGACATGAATTTCTTCTCCACTTAAACCCACCACTTTGGCACGCATGGGATGTACTGTTGGTCTTTGGGTGAGAGGATTATACTCAGGAACGGTGGCAATATTACGTCGTTGCAATACGAGATTGTTAGCTTGACGTTCATCTTGGTTATTGGTTTGAATATCAACTTGTTGCCAATTACTTTGTTTAAGCAAGGCTGTGACTTGATCGGTTAAGTCTTTGGGAAGATTATTCTGATTATAAAATGACTTAGCAGTAATTAGGAATTCTTTATCCGCGCCATCATGTTCATCAATTTCTGGGTGTTCATTGAATTCAAACCAGTAACCTACCTGTGCATCACGCACGGTTGAGGTTGCAGTAAATTGTTTGGCTTGTGAGTCGTAGTAGTTGCTCAGGTTTTCATTAAACTTTTCAATCTGACTATTGCCTGATTTGGTTGCACCATCTTCACCTTTGAGGTCTTGTATCCATGCCGGGGAAAAGTGCCATGCCTGTTCTAAGCCAAGGCTTGCATTGTCTTGGTTTTCACTATGGCTGTGTTTGCTTTGTATTGAGCCTGCGCCTTCTTCGGTTTCGAGTGCATCAGCTTGCCAGCGTTGGATGTGAACCGCAGTCGGTTGAATACTACGCCGTCCAATAAAATTGGTGATCGAATCAGTTTGTTCTACTGCCGAGCTTCTATGGAAGCGAATATTACGTCGATCCAAAGCTTTGTACTGGGCATTATCATCAATCAAACGGAGTTTTTGGGGTTGAATTTGTTCACTTGAACTGGAGACTTTCAGTTGTGCTTCATCAATTAACCAGTTAATACCTTCAGATGCGAGAAGCCGTTGAATAAAGTCTATATCCCGTTCATTCATCTGCATGATGAATGGACGAATATCGTAGTCTTTAGTGAGTCCACTTTTATCCAATGTCAGACTTGAAGCAAATAATGGACTTTTTTGTTGCCACTCAGAGAAGATGGTTTGCACTACGTCAACCACAGATTTATTCATGAACACGCGTGAGTTTCGACGGTGTTTCCAGAGTGCTGTTGGGTCCTCTACGGTTAAGCGATAAATCGTGAGCGATCCATCACTTGCACCAATATCGGCTTTGGTCACAATACCAGAAATACGATTGAGTTCGGATTTGTCGTTGACAATATCAATTGCTGTTTGTGCACCAATGAACTGCTTTAAAGGTATATTCGCTGAGGTCGAAAGGCAGATGAGTTGTAAATGAATACCCTTATTTAATTCATGCGTGCCTTCAATACGCTGAAGGAAGACTTGGTCGTTGAGCGTGCCGTTACTCAACTGTACGTGTATTGCACGTTTTTGTGCGGTAAGTCCAAGTTGCTCTAATTCAGCATAAATATTATTGGGCATTCTATTTAGTTTTTGTAGGTTTAATCTGTGGCCAATTTTACTAAATTCGGTCTTATTAAGTCTATATTGATTTATATTTAAGCAACACTTTGTGTCTCTTTTTGTTGCAGGCCTTAGTCTAAATTATCTTTAACACTTTTATTTCATTAAGGGGGGACACCGAATAATCTCATTAAGTTCTAAAAATAATAATGAAGGACAAATGTCTTATTCCAAAAGCATTGATCCACTCCAATTTGGAGGTGGTGGCAGTTTAACAGATTTGAAAATTTAATTAAATAACAATAATTTAACCTAAAGACTTTATGGCAAAATTACCCACTAATTACCCACCTATACGCCTAACCAAAAGATTCTACATCTAATCAGTTGAGTTCTATTTATCAATATTTATTAAGTTTTCAGCTAGCTATTCTAGATGTATATCTTATGGCCAGTTATTTCCATAAAGAGCTCACATAGTCAAAAGTAATGCAATCAACAAATATCTCTAAAAAATTAAAATTCATTGATAATTATAAAAATTTCTTTTGGAACAGGAACATATTCTTTGTATGATTGATGAATTCTAAAAAGAACCTATTTTCAGAGGGAATAATGGCTGTAGATCCTAAAACAATTTTTGAGGCAATATCTAAATCACCTATGGAGTTACTCGCAGATAGAGGACTTGGATTATATATTCCTTCATATCAAAGACCTTATAGTTGGGACAAAGACAAAGTCAGTAGACTAATAGAAGACATTAGCCATGGTTTTAAAATGTTGGTCAAGTCTGATGATAGCTTTACATTTCTTGGAACAGTTATCACGATTCATGACATAAACAACTCAACAGTACAACCAATTGTTAGGGCCGATGTACCTAGCAAAGTTTTAACTGTAATTGATGGTCAACAACGTATGACCACTCTACTGCTAGTTTGCATTGCCTTGCACAACTCTCTAAATCTTGCCCATAAACAATTTTTGAAAAAAACCAAAAGCATTTCTGCTGAATATGAAAAATTAAGTAGTGCAGCTGATTCAGATGCAACTTTAAGCGAATTAGAAAGTCATGTTACAGCAATAGAATGGCTTGATGGACAGACTCGTGAAGCACTGTCCGCTTTGTCTGAAACTTTTTATGAAAAATATTCTTTCGGTAAATCACCATTATATCCGCGAATGATTCGTTCGATTGATGATCAATGGTCTAAAGGTACAGCAACACGTAAATATGACTCACCAATTGCCAATCTCATATTTAACTATATAACTGAGATTGATAAAGCTGATTACGAAGTCGCTGAATATAAACCTGTAAAACGTAATAACAGTATGGAAGGTGAAGAAGCTATTGTGGATCGCTTCACTCAACTCATGAAAATTTTCAAAAGCTTAATCAGTAATCGCAGTACAACTCTCGATGAAATTGAAGAAATCCCGGACATCAGCGATATATATGCTTCTGACTTGTTGCAAGAAGGGTTATTAAATCACTTAGCACCTGTTCCTAATATTCTTAATTTGCCTTCAAATGAAAAAGAATTATTCGATAAATTATGTATTCTAGTGTTTTATGCACGCTACGTCTTACATCGTGTAGTACTAACCGTAGTAAAAGGTAAAAATGAAGATTATGCCTTCACTATTTTTGAATCACTTAATACTACAGGTGAGCCACTAACAGCATTTGAAACGTTTAAACCTCGTGTGGTTAATGCTGTCGGTTTAGCAAATTATGAAACTTCTCAAGAAAAATCTTTAATGGATCAGGTTGCTGAATACCTTTGCGTTTTTTCTGTTGGACCAGAACTTCAAAAAGCCACAAAAGAATTACTAATCCATTTCTTTAGCTCCTACTCTGGCTTACGTATTTCAGGACGACTAGCTGAGCAACGTAGTGAGCTAAAAACAGCTTTCGAAGAGACAGCTAATCAACTGACATTTATCAAAATGCTAAGCCATTGTGCCAATTTTAAGAAATATATTTGGGAGTCGGACTCTTATAGTGATCTTTCTAAAGTCTTTGGATCTATGCAACTTTCATCTACAAGTAAACTTGGTCTCAAGTTCTTTAAAGACATTAATCACACAATCGTAATCCCTATTCTTACATTATTTTATAGCCAAATTTTGGATGCTCAGAATGATGAAGAGAAGAGCGCTCGATTCAAAGATTTTGAAGATGCGCTTAAAGCAATGGTATCTTTTAGTACGCTCTGGCGTGCATCACGTCGTGGTACTGGTGGTATCGATAACGAATACCGTGAGTTTTTAAGTAAGGATGACATGCCTTCAGGGCTACCTAAGCTCGCAAAGATTTATATGAATGATCAGATTATTAACATTGATCTTTTCAAAGCAGAACTCAAGTCAAGACTGCTAGATGCCAACAGAAAAGGAAAGTTAATTGATAAAGATAATTTTGTATCAATTTCAAGTCACTTACCTATTTATAGCAGTGCTAAAAAAGTTGCAAAACTCCTATTACTTGCGGCTCATCATGATGCAGTCATAGATTCAGCATATGAAGGCTTACTAGTTAAAGGTAGAACCTCTTCTAACCCATGCTTAGATATTGAAAGTTATATTGATGACCGAAATCTATCTTTAGAACATATCGCACCACAATCAAACAATGGCACATGGGATGTAGGAATTTATGAAAATGGTGAACTCAAAGATACTTTAGGTAATCTTGTATTAATTTCACATGATTTAAATTCATCATTAGGAAATAGAGTTTGGGCAGAAAAGCGTATTTTCTATAAAGTTGTCGGTGCACAAGATCCTAATGAGGCAGCAAAAGTATTAAATGAAGCAGCAAGCATTAATAACATTAGATTTGGTGACTTGACCAAGGATCTACTAGCCGCTCAAAAATATATGCCTAACTTGGTTACCCTAGGAAACATGACTAAACCTTGGACAAGTGATTTTATTATCACTCGTTCAAAACGCTTATATGAGCTTGCTTGGGATGAATTAATTAAATGGTTAGAATGATTGCATAAATAATAAAAAAAAGAGATGCTAAAAGCATCTCTTTTTTATTGACCAAAAATGATTTATTTAGATTTTGCAGCATCTACTCCACTCCTGCCTTCTGTCAAAAATGAATTGTTCCGAGCATTTGAAGAAGAATACTCAAACCCATCATCTGCACATAAGTTAGGTCGATCTTCAGCAGAAAAAATTGAAAATATGCGAGCTATAATTGCTGAATCAATTGGTGCGTATAAAAGTGAAATCATCTTTACTAGTGGAGCATCTGAGTCAAATAATTTAGCAATCAAAGGATATGTTTTAGCAAATCAAAAGAAGGGAAAGCATATCATCACCTCATCTATAGAACATAAATGTATTCTCTCCATATGCCACTTCTTAGAAAAAGAACATGGATATGAAATCACATATATTACTCCGCAAAAAAATGGAATTATTGATGTGGAAAAAGTAATCTCAGCAATGAGAGAAGATACAGTTCTAGTCAGTATTATGCATGTAAACAACGAGCTTGGATCAATCCAACCTATTGCAGCTATTGGTCAAGCTTGTTTTGAAAGAGATATCAAATTTCATGTAGATGCTGCTCAATCTTATAAAAAAATCCCCATCGATGTTGATGAGTTAAATATAGATATGCTCTCTTTATCCGCTCATAAAATTTATGGTCCTAAAGGTATTGGAGCTCTGTACATTAGAGATTTGCGAGAAACTAGGATCCAACCTGTTATTCATGGAGCTGGCCAAGAATATGGATTAAGAGGTGGGACTCTTGCTACTCCATTGATTTTAGGATTCGGTGCCGCCGTAGAAGATCAAACTATTGAAAATAGTTTTGAAGAGGTAAATAAAATAAATTATATGCTACGAGCAAAAATTAACGAAATTGGTGGAATTATTAATTCTCCAGAGGCACATCACATCCCACATATCTTAAATATTCGCTTGCCAAACTTTGATGCATCACATTTCGTAACAAACTCAGATTTTTTATGTTCTCAAGGTTCAGCTTGCTCATCTATGAATCTTGAAATGTCTTATGTACTAAGAGAGATAGGATTAGATTTCATTTCAGCTAATCAATCAATTAGAATAAGCCTTGGAATTAACACGACTTTTAAAAATATAGAACATTTATTCAAATAGGATATCAAACAAATGACTGGAAGATGGAATCCCACCAATCATACTATCAGTGACTTTAAAGACTGGGATGATGATTCAAAACTTGTTATTCAACCAGATTTTCAACGTAAAGCTGTTTGGAATCCAACCTCTAAAGTCATGTTGATTGATACAATCCTAAAAAAATATCCTATACCAAAGGTTTTTATACAAAATACTACCGAACATGGTAGAACTATCAGAAAAATTATTGATGGGCAACAACGTATCACTGCTATCTTAGAATTTGTAAATAATAAGTATATTTTAGATAAACCATATATTGGAGTTCATGAAGGTAAAAGATTTTCAGAATTACCTGAAGAAGAAAGAGATAATATTCTTCAATATACAATCGATTGTAATGAGGCCTATGGATATACAGATGAGCAATATAGAGAAATTTATACGAGGCTAAATAAATATACTGTTCCTCTGAATAGCCAAGAATTAAGAAAAGCAGAATTTCCTGGAAATTTTTATAAGCTATCAGAGAAACTCGCTGCCTCTGAAATATTAGATAGTTGGAAAATTTTTACTATCTCGAGTAGACGTAGATTACTTGATGTTGAATTTATCTCTGAAATGTTGGCAGCACTTTTAGAAGGACCACAAGACAAAAAAGCCACTTTGGATGATTTTTATAGAAGATATAATGATCAAAATTTAGATGAATTAGAAGGTAGATTTAATCAAATTCTTAAAGAAATAGAATTTATTTTTCCTGATAATCTAATTTCAAAATCAAGATTTAAGCAAAAATCCGATTTTTACTCGTTAGTATTAGCTATCGATTTTTATGTAAAGCAAGGACTTACGCTAAACAATACAAATATTTCTCCCCTTCAAGAAGATTTTAAATTTTTAAATCAACAAATTGATCCCTCTGAAGATAGTTCGGGTACTATTTTACAAGAGTATGCTATTAGATGCGTTAGCTCCGCAAATACAGCATC
Source organism: Acinetobacter sp. YH16042 (assembly GCF_013417245.1). Taxonomy (NCBI): domain Bacteria; kingdom Pseudomonadati; phylum Pseudomonadota; class Gammaproteobacteria; order Moraxellales; family Moraxellaceae; genus Acinetobacter; species Acinetobacter sp. YH16042. Next base: position 66,183 of record NZ_VPEJ01000015.1, on the reverse strand, counting down.
CTCAAGAAAATGGAGATTCGATTTTTTAAGACTTGTACTATCAGGTACTTTTTTGAGAAAAACTCAATTTTTGGCGATAATTTCAGAATATAGATCAAGCGACTCTTTAAGAAAATTTTTAGAATTCTATGATTTTGCCGATCCAATTTATCATGACAGTGGAATGTGCCCATTAGGTGCAAGTACATGTGTACATTGTGGGGATGAAATTGATTTAGATGATGAAAAGTGGTCTATTGCTTGGAATATTCAAGGTCCATTTCAATCCTCAAATCTAAGTACAATTCATAAAGAATGTTTTCGTATAGAGGACTATCTAGAATATAGATCAAGTTTCTACCCTGAGGAAAAGTCAGAATTTATTGATGACTTATTGCAAGGTCTCGAATAATGATAAGGATTAAAATCAACAATCAAGCTTATCTTATTGAAGATCAATATGAAATTAATTCTACAACATTTGAGCATTCAGAGCATTTAGGTAAGGGTGGAAATAGTTCAGTTGAATGTTATTTGGAACGAGGTTCAGGAACTCCTTATGCAATTAAGTTCATTCCGTTAGAAACGCATACCGAGTTTCATAAGAGGGAGTCACAAAGATCAATCGGGGAATTAAAACTTTTAAGGCAATTAGATCATCAGCATATTATCAAATTTTATGGTTTTAAAAGAATCACAATTAGAAAGCTTACTCGGTCAAAAGAAATAGAAATAGATGCCTTACTTATTCTGATGGAAAAAGCTGATTGCTCTTTAAAAGAATATATTTGTAGTAATAGTATTAGCTATGCAGAGTATTCTGGACAAATACTTGGCTTATGCGAAGCACTAAATCTAATCCATGGGATTGCAGTTCATAGGGACCTGAAACCAGAAAATATCCTTGTGGTGAATTCAACTTGGGTCATCAGTGATTTCGGTTTGTGCTCGATGCTTGATGGATCTAGCCCTGAAATTACATCGGGCAATAAAGCTATTGGTCCTAAATATTGGTTATCCCCAGAAGCTTTTTCAAGATACATTGACATTGATGAGCATCGTAAAGACATTGCCTTATGCTCAGATATTTATCAAATGTGTGCAATTTTTTGGTTTATTATCAATCGAAAACATCCTAGTGGAATACTTACCGAACAAGACTTTTCTGGGCCCACCAAACTCTTTGAACCAATTTTTAGAGGGCTTCAACATGAAGGCACTAGAAGGTATAAATCAACTCATGATTTCGTAGAAACATTTAAATTTGCAATTCTTGAAACAGAAATGGCTACTGTGTAAGTAGCCATTTTCTTTATTTATAACAAGTCACACAGGCACCACCACCTTCCATATCATCATACAATGCATCTAAATCAATCATTTCAATCAATTGATCATCATATAAAGCATTACGACGACGCTTCTTCTTAAATCTCTCAAGCTTTTTCTCATGGTCAGCTTTAATTTGCGCCACACGATCTGGATCTTCAAGTGTAGTTAACGGTGTATTTTTACCCATCCAATAATAAGTTTCACCATTTGTAGATTTATCATCATTCAACTTTTTTTCGTAGGACTTTGCTTCCTCAAATTTATCAGGATGTCGTTCCATCAAACGCACCCATTCAATCTTTCTTTGATAAAAACAGAACGTACATCCACTTCTAGAACGCCATTCATAATATTTAGGAAGGCCTAATCCAGTCCCTTCAAGAATATTAATAATATCCTCTTTGACTAGACCATCTTCAGCAAATGGCATTTTGGTCGTTAAGAATTTTTGAGTTGGCACATAACCTTCACGCCAAGGCTCATCTGCACGAATCCCAACATAACTGATAATTTCGTACCCTTCATCAAGAAATGGTTTTACCCACTTCTCGAATGGTACTAATTTCATCTGAACAGTACACCAGCGTTGATGGCCAGAGGGAAGAAAATGATTATATTCCTTCAACCAATAATCGAAATCTTTATCCGAACCTAAGCGCAAGATTGGTTTACCTAGGTAAGATTCTAATTGATTTAGATAATCCATGACTTCTGGTAATTCTTTACCAGTATCTGTAAAAAAATACTCAATATCTAACTCAGGGTAGTGGTCTCTCATATAGACAGCAAGAGCAGCACTATCCTTACCACCAGATAGCCCTAGGACATGTTTTACTGGCTTTTCAAGAGTCATGCTTTGTCCTCACCAATCGGATGTAAATAATCTTTAAGCAACTCATATAATACCATTGCTTTAGCATCATCACTTAGGTCAAAAGCACTCACCTTTTTAAGTAACTCTTTTTGCAGTTTTTTTAAATCATTCTCAATATTCGAATCCACAATGACGTCTCGGTTATATTCTTCAAGACCTTGATCCGTGTTAATAATTACTGCTAAAGATCGCTTATTAGATGAAATTTGTTCTGATTTCTCAGCATTTTTAGCAAAAAAGCTCAACTGTTTAAAACGCTGCACATAACCAGGAAGAGCTTCAAAAGCTTTTTTCAGACTGTCATCCGTCCAATCTTTTTCTGGTATCTGACCCAGCAATGTAATTAAATTTGACAACCATTGAGTTGACTCAGTCGAACTTCTAGATAGATGTTCCGCAAACTTTTTCATTTTCCAATCAGCTGCAAACTTGCTCACTGCATCTGCTTCTTGAGTAATTTCAGGTGTAATATTGCCGAGCTCTTTACGCAATCTACCTTCAAAATTTCTCAATAGATTTGGCTTTGCCCCCATAAAACTACCAAGTAAATTTGATAGATCTGCAAGAACTAGATCATCGGATCTTGTGGAAACCTCAAGCACATCATACAAATCTTCAAATAGCAATTTGTACGGATCATCTGCCTTAACAAGGAATGATCTTAATAACTGCACCTTCTCATCAAAATATTCTTTATCCTTAGAAAACTTAGTCCAACTAGACTGCTTCACAGTGTATGAAACTAGAAAACGTGCTACAGCTAAAGGTGTAGCCTCTATATTTTTTTCAAAAATATCTTTAATGCTATTCGCTAGGAGATTTATAAACCTATTTTTTTCAGCAGGTTCTTTAATATACTTAACCGCAATCTCATGAGGTCTCTTAACTAGTTTATTGATGTACTCATCATCAATTTCACTAATAAACTTAAATTCTTGAGTTATATCTTTATCATAAAAAGCAAGGCTCTTTTCTTTAGCCAACAAAAGGGTTAAAGCAAATATTGGTAATACACCATGAGGAATACCGAATGGTGTATCTGACCATACCTTATAAAGCTCTGTTAAAGGAACTAAAGACTTTGTATCTGTGAAAACTTTATATCCACGTTGAAATAATTTCGAAACACGCTCTAAATTTTCACTTTGCTCTCTATTAGATTCGTCTAAGACAGGAAAATCAAATATCCATTCCATCTTCTCCGCATTAAACTGATGTAAGCCTAATTGTTTAATACAAGACAAATAAATTGCTTTTTCTGGTGGGAATTTTTCGATACCTAAATTTTCTTGATTCGAATTTTCCAACATATTTTCTAATAGTTTTTTACGACCAGCTGCTGCAGAGCTAGAAACATCATGTCGAACAACTAACTCGTTTAGAATTTTCGGACATGATTGATATAGCTCATCAGCCAAATCAGAGACAATAATGGATAAAGACTTACCCTTTAACAGGCTCCCCTTACAGTACCATTCCACTAATTCAAAGGACTGGCTAAATAGATCATCGACCTGCTGATATGCATAGTTTAGCCGTTGTTCATATTCTTTTTTCGCAACGGTATCCAGCATCAGCTTTGGCAATTCTCTAAAAATTTCATTTAGAGCATAAATTTCTTTGGACCAGCTTAATAACTCACTGATCTTATCTAACTTAGCAATAACAAGACGAGAATGTTGCTTCGATAATTCAATTAGTTTAGTTGAATTAAGAGCTTGATCTGTTATTAAAACAAAGTGCGCAAAAGCTTTTGATTTAATAAATTCAGATTTATTTACTAGGCGTTCCAACCCAGGAAGATCATTTACTAAATGCTGATCCATCCAACGCATTACACCCCTTTCATGATAGTGGCGTTTTGCAAGAACTGAGTTGCCCTTATAGTTGATGTACTCAAAATAATTTTGTTGATTACTTAATGCCTCCAACTTCTCTTGTAACAATTGCTGAATATTGAGTTCAGATGTCTCAACAACTTCATAAGACTTTGTACGATTCCAATAAGTAATTACTCCCCAATCTTCTAGATTCTTTAAACATGCAGGGAGTATTTCTAGGTTTTTTGATGAAAGTGGTAATGCATGAGCAATTAAATCTACTGACGGATAAATCCCTAAAGATTTACCAAACATATTAAGCATTGCAATTGCTTTAATTACGTTAGGATATAACTCTTCACTTTCAGAAGTTAAACCCTCTTTTTTACTGAGATTTTTACTAAGTAAAGTTAGAGTTTCTTCAACGATTGCCCATAAATGCCCTTCTTTAGAACTTAGGATTTGGTGTTGCAAGTTTTGACTTAAGTAATCCCATAAATCAACAATCGTGTAAGTTGAGTTTAGATTAACTTCTGACTCTAGAAACTTCCTAAAACTAAAAGGTTCGACTGACAAAAGGAAACTAAAAATACTACGTTCGTTTTGACTAAAGCTACTTTTAGAAATAATACCAAGAAGTACCGTAGTTAATGGATGTAGTGGCAATGCCTCTTGCAGATATACATTCAGTTTTGGACTATTCTCTGTCAATCGAGACTTAATAGAACCTACAACTTTAGTTACTAAGGCATTATTTACAGCTGTAATAGCTTCTGGAATTTGAGTTTCTCTTGCTTTTATTGTTTTAGAAACAAGTGCAACCGATTCATCTAATGAAATTCGATATGAGATATCAACATAACGACCTTGAATTTTAGTCCATTCTAAAGCGATATGATGGCTCATCCCTCTTGCATAGTCAGCAAATGCCTGATGCAAAATCCCTAAAAAGATAAAAGGACATTCCTTAGTAGAAAGTCTATTGATTCTCTCAGATAAATCCTGGAATAAATGTAGATCACCATTATTTCTAGCAATATGGTCTAAAAGCTTACCCATCTCATCTAAGATAAATAAACCACCTGAAATTCTCCCATCTAATGCTCTAAATACTTCATCAATCCATTCAATTAATTGATGATCACTATCTATCTGATCTGGCAAAAAAAATAAGTCACCTTCAAACACATCCATAAGATTTGCATCTTGAAGTGCTTTTAGGATGGATTTATAAAACAGCTCAACAGGTGAAGTTACCCCTCCGACTGCTTTAATAATCAACCAAGGTTTATCACTAGACAACTTGAAATTTTTATCAATTTGCTTAAGTAAATCAGAATCTTGTACTAAAGCTCTAGCAGCCAATCTAATTTCATCATTTTGATGTAAAAGCCCTGATAAAATTGCTGCTAAAGTAGATTTACCTGTACCATATCCACCTGTCAAAGTAAAAGCGGATTGAGTGTTTTCATAAAAAGAATCAACTATTGTTTTCAATGAGTTGTAAGCTGTTCCATGAAAAATTACTCGCTCAAAAAACTCCTTCGATATGTCACTGTCAAGTCGTGTCGAAAGTAGATGGTTTACGTGAATTTCATAATAATGATTTAATTTATAGTTTTGATTCATTTCTGATACTCACGATAAATATTAGCCAGTAGTTCTTTTAAATTTACATTTTTGATATCCAAGCAAGATAAGCTTCGCATTCCTAATGTATCAGTCCAGTTAAAACGATCGTCAATAACTGCACATTGATTTAAGAAATAATCGACTGATGCATTATTCAAACGAAATAAACGACCAGGGCTTCCAGGATAAGTCGAAATCATATCTACACTTAGTGAAGGAGCTTCCGAGAAATGTGTTTGCCAAAAATCTGTTAAGCAATATAAAAATATATCCACTGAAAGATTTTTTTGCTCAAGTAAATCAGCTTTAAACTTATGAGAATCCACCTGATAAATTAGATTCAGCTCATTTAATGGCGAAATAAATGCATCTTCATTAAGCTGTTTCTTACTTAGTTTTTTTGAGTAACAAAGAATGAAACAATCTAAATCTTTTTGCAAAGTCGCTTCCGAAGGTAGCTTTAAACCGTTTGTTTCAAGCCAAAATATAAGATCACTAAGTAATTCAGATTTCTCAAAGACTTGTTTATTACAATAATTAAAATACCAACGAGCAAATGTTAGATCAGCAAAGTTTTTTTGAATAAAATAGTGTAGTAACCAAGTAGATTCATTTAACTCTAAGTAAGTATCATATTTTGCAAAAATTTCATTTATTGCAGTTTTATAGTTTTGTTTACTATTTTCAGAATCTTTGAGCGGAACCAACCCTGAAACTTCAGCCCAGTATTTAATACTGTTAACCATATTCTTACCAACACCAAGCTCAACAACTTGTTTTTCAATATCTTTTTCGATTAAACTGAAATTATTATATGCTTTATTTAGCCAACCATAGCGTAGTGCAAAGGTTTCATGACCCGAGAAATGTAAATTAAAAATATCAGATTTCATTGCAACAAATATTCACTGGAGAAATTTCTCCAGTGAGAGTACTACTATTAAACATTTTATTCAATAAACAGACCTTTCGATTAAAAATCAAAAAAGAAAAGCACTAGTGCTTTTCTTTTTCACAAAATTTTGCAACCTGAATGTAAAACTTCATTGCAAAAGCTATGCAGTCTTTTGCATCTAAATCTTCAGGTATTTCAATTGAAACTAGCACCTTCTCTTGATAAACATCCCTTAACTCCAAAATAGATCCATCTAATTGAAATAAAAGATTTAATCCTTCTTTATCCTTACCAACTCTATCATTAATTATTGAAAAACCATGATATTTAACCAACCACCCTTCAATAAATATTTTAATAACTTCTTCATTTAAACTCATATGGATTGCTCCAATTACTCTCGACTCGCCAGCTTATCTTCAATCCATTGATGAATCTCATAAGCTGACCAGCCGATACGGTTTTGGGTAATTTTAACTTTCTTTGGAAATGTCGGATCATAATACGGTGAGTTTTCATCCATCATTTCATAGATGGTAGAACGTGCAACACCTACAATTTCTACAACCTGCTTAATACTGATGAGTTGATTCATTTGAAAAGTTTGACCAACAAACGCATTCATGAGTTTACTCCTAATCATTCATGCGAGCGGTTATTCGCTCAAATGATACGCAGCTCCGTAAAAATTTAATCTGCTTAAACCTCAACAATCTTTCAATTCAAAGTTTGAACAGAACGCTGTAACTCATTCTGTAAATTCAGGTTTGTGGTTTTCTTTTGTTGAGCATCTTCGCTGCCTTCTTCAGATGGATAAAGCTCTTCAACGACGTCTAACCCATCACCTGAATCCATTTCAAAAACTGCATTTGCATAACCCTGTCTCGCCTTATGATCTAAAGCTTCCTGATTAAAACCACTAGATTTACTCTGTTGATCAATTTCTTTAGCAGTCTGTATAGCTTGCTTTAAATCAACTCCTTCACGCAAAGTTAAATCCACGTAATACACAGGCTGGCGATAGCTTTGGGTCGTGGATTTACCCCGAAGTGTAAGTTGCAATGGCAAGCATGAAAGTAAACCATTCGATGCTGCATGATAGTAGCTTAGTCGTGCGGCCAAGGTCCTTATACTGTTAAAGCCTGTGGTTCTAAAAATGAAGGTCCCAAGCTCATCCGACTCATCCAAGTTCACATGCAAACGCCCATAAGGCTTACAGTGCCCGCCTTGAGCCATTGAGCATAAATCAGGGGATGGGCATGGATGCTGCTCTACACCTTGATTAGTCAATCGCTGGCAAGTTTCACCATTACCCACACAAACGGGTCGTCCAGTTTGACGGTCAAATAAGCTGTACTCTGCACGCAGATTCAGCTCAGGATCATTAAAGATCATCCGTACAGGAATTGAGCGGAGTTTTTGATTGGATGCTTTAGCCCGCAGCTGTTCATCTAACGGATGTTTGATCCAACCACTATCTTTACTTTGGATTTGACTGGTAATGGTGAATTGATCATCCTTTTCAGGCAGACGCTTTCCGTTCTTTTCGACCATTCGGCCAATGCTGATTCGCCCTAAAATAGGCGGTGTGATTGCTAAACCTTTAATCATGATATTTCTCTTTTTAACAATGAAATCGGCATAAAAAATCCCATGCTGTTTGGCATGGGATCGTTATGGCCTTAAATTGATTTGCTTATGTATCTCGAAGAATGAATTCATCTCATTCATCATCTGGGTAAATATTGAAGCGTCTTGAACCAGATTTACTTTGCGGAAATTGGTTCAGATATTCAGGGTACTGTTTTAGTAGTGCTTTGCTATCTAAGCTAATCGAGTCTTTGGCCTTTTTCCAGGTGACTGAACCTGCTTTGAAAGTTGCGCGCTCAGCCTCCTGCATCTTGGCCTGCAGCTGGTGCTTCAGCAGATCGAATTGCTCTTGGTGCTTTTCAATTTGATTGCGTGCTTGAATCAGCTGCTCAAACTGTTGGTTGGCTTGATCGTCTAACGAGAGATCGGTCGTACTTAGCGGTACATGCTCTGGATACAGTAATTGCAAAGCTTTAGCGGCCGATTCACTATCATCTGCATCAGGCGGTGTATCCTTTTCCACGCACTCCCAGAAGTAACGCTCTGCATTCACGATATGCTGAATCACCGATTCTGAACGGGTCACTTTAAATATGCGGGTTTCATGTCCGCAGATCAGCACGCAGATATGGGCTGCCTTCTTTCCGGTCACAGCCAATTGATGCTGGACCTGACACAGTACATATAGAGGCACACCATCCCGCCAAAGCTTAGCGCCATATTCCCCTGCGGTTTTACATTCTAGAATCTGTACATCTGCGTCACCCACTACAGAATAATCTAAGTTGGCTAACATAAAGGACTTGTCTGGGTCAGGATGCTGCAGTACAGCATTGACGCGGCGGACTTTATAGTTGGTATGCATGCTGTAATACTCAGCCACCAAGGGCTCTAAACGCTTGCCCCAATACAGCGGAGCATGGCCTTCGCTTTCATCTTCAATCGATTGCTTGATTCGTCCAGTCTTGATCATCCACAGTTCCAGCATCGACATATAAGGGTTGAGCCCACAGGCTGCAGCACAGTCACTACTGCCTATGCCCTGCCTGCGCACTTCCAGCCATTCAGCCTGACTGAGTTTCTTAGTCTCCACAAAACGTTTCGCATTGAAAAGTTTAGGGGGACTGAATACTTTAGGCTGTACAGATGTTGCAGGTAGATTTGATAAATGATTCATTATGAATTCCTCTAATTTAAATTTTGGGTATAAAAAAGCCGTGCCCGAAGACACAGCTTTAATAGGTAGGTCTTTGATTCATAAGTGGTGAAAAATATTTGGCCTTGTGCTGTAATACTTAGGCTAATTTATAAAAAAGAGAATTATTGAGCTTAAGCAAGCATACGCAGCGCTTGTTCGAGTCCACGTTGCTTCAACCCAGCACCTGCGCCAAACCATGCTGAATCGAGTCGGTGATCTTGACTCATAGCCCGGCGTTCATGATCGGCAAACTCGGTGATACTGCAAAGTAAGCCATAAGCGGTATCTTTAGCTGAACTCAGTTCTGCCCCACGTCCATGCCCATTAAACATAGTCATGACTTTAGACATGGCACGGCCATTCGGCTCAGTCTTGTTTTCAGCTTTAGGGGCTGAATTAGCTTGGGTAGCGACATTGCGGTAGAACTGAATAATGCCTTCATCCTGTTCCATTGGACTCAAGCTGGTATTGTTAAACACAGCATCAAAATAAGCTGCTGCCTCACTTTGAGTGACTTTACGCTGGCTGAGCTGTTTCATTTCATACATATGTTCATCCCATGCTCGGACAGAAATTCCCAACTGCTGTTTAATCTTTTGGACATCAAAGCGAGTGCTGTGCGGGACTTTGACCACACCTGCACTGCTGTTCTGTCCTTTGAGAGCAATCGCTAAGGTGTTATTGCACACCACACGGATTGAAGTGAACTGTGCAGTTGTCGCTAATGTTCCATCACAGCCCGTAGCCAATAAGATATAGCCATTACTGACATCTTTACCTTTGAGTGCTGCTGTCTGCCCGGTTTTAGCCAAAGCCCAGAATTTTTTTCCGCCTTTGAGTACCCCAGCTGTTTCTAGCTCAAAACCTGATTGTTCAGTTAAATCACGGTAGAACTCTAATACCTCAGCAGGCTGGACTTCCTGATAGCGCTGACTGACCACAGAGAGAGGAGCATGGGTATCTGAACGGTAAAGTACACGCTGTTCTTCATATGGCATGATGATGCGTTGCCCACGTTCATTTTGTGCCATGTAGCTGACGTTTGATGATTCGATACGCCAATTCATGCCTGCCTGTTTCGCCCAGACTTCAATCGGCTGATTTTGCGCGAGCTGATTGCCAAGACCATGCCATGGGGTTTCACCGACATAAGCCATTTTTTCAATTAAATGTGCCATATACTTATTTCCTTTTAATTTTTGCTGACTATTCAAATTAGGGGGATTAAAAACAACTACTGTCTAAACTCCATCAAATCTAGTTAAAGTAGTGTCCGCACTCCAAACAATGGTGATGTACTTGCGGCTGAGATTCTTCTTTCATAAAAGGTGTGGACTGCTGCTCATGGATGTGTTTTAAGATGCAGGCTGCACAGCCAACTGCCCCACCGATTAAAGCCCCAAATACATAAATCATCGTACGCTGCCCCTTAATCAGTCGAGCGCTAGATGCGCCCATCGCTGCATAATTCACAACGTTCTGAATCAGATTTTGAAGAGGCGGTTTTAAAGACCTTGGCTGCTGTAATTCAATGGATGTAGAAAGTTGAGGGCCGACCATTTCAGTTTCGTCACCGCCACATGCAGGACAAATAATTAAATTCATCTTTATTTCCTTAAAGTTTAGACATAAAAAAAGCCGAGTCCATGAAGGACTCGGCTTTTTGATTCGTTGATTTTGCTGTCTTAACCAATGAGATCGGCTAGTTAAAGCTATAACTTACAGTTCCTTCAGTGGTTTCAATATCTACCTGTACCACATTGGCAAAACTGCATTTAGTGATTCTTAATCTAGCAAGTTGCCCCATCTGAAAATGCAATGGAAAGTTAATTCTTCGATCATGACCGATAAAGCTGCACTGTCCGTTATTGACTATGACATTCGTCACCTCTATCGGTTCAGCTGTATTAGAACGAATGGAAATCACTGGAGTACTCCACGAGTACAAACCTGCTTCATTTAACTCTACTGAAAACGTATCAGGATCAAGACTTGAACTGCAGCCTTGTAAAGTCAGTACAGATATAAATGCCAATACAGCAAAGCTCAGATTTTTAAATAAGTTATTCATTATAAATTTTTCCTAAATCGTGTATTCAAATGTAGATATATACTTTCCCAGTCAATTGGCATTGAGAAGAGAAAGCCATTACATCTGGGTAATATGTATTTGAAATTTCTTTATTTTTAAAAAGCACTAAAATACAAATTTTTCATTTTCACCCATGACCCAAATACTGAAGCTCATCAGGTTCTTTAGGAATTTCTGGCTTAACGTATTTTTGTAATAATGATTCTGGAGATAAATAGTTTTCTAGGCCAAACTTAAATTTCCATATCGGTGATGTCAGCACGTTTTTAAAAGGTATTGTGTCAATTTCCTCAACAGCATCATTGTTTTTCCAGAATACATTGACCGCACTTTTTTGCTTAAATGTATTCGGCTTAATGATTGGTGAGAGATACAATCTAGAGGTATAGTTCTGCTGATCAGGATTGCCATAGCGTACTAAATAAAAAAATATCCCATCCAAATTCAAGGTGTTATTTTTGGGTGTAAATACATAGCCGATGTTAAGTTGTCCAAAGTTTTCTGCGAGAGAATTTGCTAAATCAGGCGGAACCTTGATGATTAGTTCTGATTTAACCACAGAGGAAACATATCGGCTTTTCTGTTTAAAGTTAATTGTCATTAACTCTTTATCAGCATCATATTGGTAAGCGCTTTCGCTTCCGATTGAAGTAATATCAGGAGCAATATAATTCAACACTCTTTCCAATAATTCAACATCATAGTCGATTACATTATTTAGGGAGTTTTGCTGAGCTTGCTTAACTCGTTCCTCATAATGCTGTGTTTTTTCAAATTCCTGTTTGGGTTTAACCTTTGGTACTTGTAAGGCACGTATATAGTTTATGGCGAGATTGTTAGCATATTTGAAATATTCATCATTACTCAAATCGACTAACATATTGTTGTCTAAGTTATGCCCCGGCATTCCAATAACAATAAGCTGACTCTTATCTAAATGTAATTGTTTCTTGACAACTTCATGATTGTCGGGGAAGAATAAATCATTCTCAAGCTTGCTCGGTTCTTTGTAATGGAGCACATTCATTTTTTCAGGGTAAAAGTAAATCAAATTACTTCGCAGTACATCACTGTCTATTTTCTCCCAACTTTGATCAGGACTGATTTTAGCTTTCGGTACAATCACGACTGATGTTTCAGTAACACTCTGCAAAGCTTCTTTACTTTCTGTTGTTTGCTCTTCTACAGCAGGATCACTTTCAGGCTGATCTTTACTAGAGCAGGCGCCCAGTCCCATCAATAAAATACATAAAGACAGATACTTTAATTTTGTTGTCATCTTGCATCATTCTCTTTTATTGTCCATAAGTGCCTCTCAGAAATCGCAAAGCTGGACTTATGGCGGTTTGATGTTCTTCTTGGAGTTCTGCCTTTTCTTCTGATGTGACTGTTCCGTAGAATGAGTTGATCTACAAATCAGCGATAAAATGATTCAGATGTGCAGGCCAATAAAGGAACAAGCGCCTTTACTGAGCGTCCCCCAATTGCTAAATTTTTAAAATGCGGTTCTATCTTGCGAAGACAACGCCATCGAAAGTGCTGGGGTAAAAAAGAGAATGAATATTTAAGAATGTCGTACGCATGGCGGACTCCTTTGGGTATAAAGAAGTTTCACCACATTACTGCTAAATAATGGTGGCGAAACGAAAAGGGGTTAGCAGACTGATACCCAAAAAGATCAGCACATCCGAAGATGTCCCCCTCCCGTTCCGCCGCAGAGGGGGGCACGTAGGGATGCCCACAAAAAAGAAAGAGACTTTTTCGTGTGCTTTGGGTAAAGCGGTCTGCTAAAACCGACTGACCATGAGGGCCAGCAGGTTAAGGATAATTGGCAGGATTTAAAGTGTCAACGTTGTATTTTTACTAGAATAATCAATTGAGTGTTTTCGCTATACTTCTGATTCAGAATGACTATTGAATAATCAATATCATCTAAACTTCAACTGAGGCTTCAATATCAACATGAATGAGACAACATACTCAATTATAATGGTGTTTAGCTTTATTAAAGGAATCTGTATATGCAGAGTTTGACGTGTATTGGAGGTCCACTGTATGGGCTCGAATATTCACACTCGCAGGATTCATTTAGATACATTGATAAGCAAACAGGCAAAGAAACCCTTTACTGTAAGCTAATCTTAGACTTTACCCCACCTCAAGCATTCTTCATTGCAGAATCAATGTATCCTGATTTTGCTTATGCGCTGGCATTACAACTGATGGGGCAAAAATCTCATTCATAGCTTTGTGTTTTATCTCAATTTGTGATCATGCTACGTTCACTGATCTTGTGACTAATCCTACATACTTCCCACCCGATCACCGGTTAACTTAATCAGCTAAGGAAAACTGGCATTCCATTACGTTAAATTAGGAATTATGGGAATAAATAGTGGTAAATAAGCCTAAGTTCAATACTGTACGTATCGAAAGTCCCATCTATCCACTAGATTGAATACAGGGATCTATCTATTTTCATTGACTTGGATGAGCCCCAATCACCGTTTCTTGCCATTGAAGATTTTAAAACCACGTGTTGTGATACATATCTTATTCATCTGCTCATTTACGCTCGTCAGCGTATCAGGTAAGTCACTAAGATCATCCAATGGATTTTTAGGCTCAGGAAAGTTCAAAAGCCCATCTGGGTTATATCCAAAGGGATTACCCTGTGGTTTCTGTACTTCTTCATCTGGAATGTCAAATAAAATACCCATACCGTACGTAACATCTTGCCACAGTCTTAGAAGATCAATTGAATAGTCAATATCATCAGAATAAAAGACTGTTTGAAAGGTGAGGTAGAATCTAATCACGTAACAGTTTCGAGTTGTGTCGCGAATTAAGTGATAATAACTAAATATCACTTGTGAGCGAAACCATGGCAGGAATGTTAACTTCTTTTCAAATTCTCTAAATGATTGAATTACCTGATCGACTGATAGCAACAGTTCAGTACCTGCTGGATAACTCAGATAAAATTTTAAATCAGGCGCATCTACGCTCAATTTGCTGACTTCACAATAAAGGTCACGTAAATGATTAACTCTCTTCTCGTATTGCTCATTAGTTTGATTTAAAGTCTCATGGAAACCAGTAGTTACAAATAACAGTTTCAATTTACTTAAAATATGCTCAGCTAGCCATTTCGCAGTATGTTTGGCTGTTGGATTAAAATAATGCTGACGCGAATCGATTTGCTGTAAGACGGTAAAATAGGCGTTTCTGAATTGTGTCACCCAGAAACTGCAATCTGAATCTCGATGATGAAACATCAGCTCATTCCACTCTCGAAAGTACTCTAGTAATACTTGAGCCGTTTGTTCAATGATTTTCTGAATATGTTCATCATGAGTCATGGGCGGGATGGGTGAACCAAATCGCACTTGAGTAAAGAAGTTGTGTATATCTTGCTCTAAACGTGGTGCAGTCTGGTGTTCAATGTAGGTAATGTCCATGGAGAGTCCTATAAAGTGATATTTTTCATAGAACTGTCCACTCCATATTTTTTTACAGTTAAATGACGATTGGCTCATCCAATAAATCATCTACATCTTGTTCAGACCAAATTCCTACTTCTGCTGATATTGGATGATTGATCTTGTACTTACGACCATGCTCGCGGTAAATTCCTTTAAAGAAAGTTCTTTTATTCGATGGCTTAATCAACATCCTCTGCATGAACTTTTCAGGCTGAGTGAGATAACGGGCAACATTCAAAGCATTCCGCTCTTCTAAAGACTGATAGCGATGAATCATGCCTATCCCTAATAAGCCTCGATCAGCGTATTGTTTTTTCTTTTCAGGGGTATTGTTATTGAGTCCGTAACCTAAACCTTGAGTGATCTTTTGCCACTTTTGAATCACTTCATCAGCCAAGTACCAATCCTTACAACGCTCAGAACCGTTGTAGATCAGCATTAAATGTGCATGGTAGCCTTTTGTAACACCCTGCTCTAATGCCAGCCCATAACCCAAAAGATACTTAAAACAGCCATTCTTATCTTTCAATAAATTACGCACTGACTCAATATGGTTATAGAAATCCTGCACCGTAATATTTGACATAGATACTTTTAAATATCCCAAATCAACACGCACAATCAAGACTTTATAATGATCTTTAAGAATCCTCTGCACGTAAGCTAGAAAACTCTTTTGGTTATCAGTTTCCTGCCCTTCGAACATTCGAATTTCATCTAGGTATAGAGACCTATGACGTCTCAACTGATTTCGAAGATTAGATACTTCTCTATATCGTAACTGTGTCAGATATTCTTCAACCCCTAAATCACCTTGACCAGCTTCAACTAAGCGCACCATTTCTTTAAACGCGCTAACCAAAGTACAGTATTCAACACCCTCTTGATCAAAGACCTTAAATGCAGGAATCAATTTGCAAAGGTGATAAATGAACGATGTATCACATAGCTCAATATTCAATAAGTAATCAACAAAGTTAGTCACTGCATTCATTACAGCAGCTTGATGAGAGAGATCGTATTGCAACATCTGAAGATTCCTTAGTTATGTTTGATGCATAACTAAGGAGTTACAGTTATTTATTATGTATGTGTGATCTACACTGTTGATATCTATGATCTGTATAAGTAAATAGATTTATAATTAGTTCATAAATTAATAATATTATTTACCGACTTAGTCTACAAACCAACTGGAACAAAACTAATCTGTATATAAGGTAGTGTACTTTTCGCTCTCACAACATTCTTGCAATTTTACTCAAATATCTATTTACGAGAGTTAAGGCAGAAATTAGCTTTTATTTTTTTTAGGATTGAACAGTCCATACAGCTTCTGATCCGCTAAGCTTAGGTCCAACTCTTTGCTTTTAAGTGCATACTCAACAGGATCAACTGAAATTCGCTCTAACTCAAGCATAAGAAAAGCATCTTGTTCAGTATTTTGCTTTAACTCTTCATCACCATATCGACAAAAATAAACTCGGTCACAAAGGCTTGCTTTTTGTAATGGTAATCCCACAAGATCAAAATATACTTTTGAACTTACTAACTTGCGCACATCTTTGATGATAAGCATCATTTCGCTACGTAATAGGGTTTGGCTTATGGCGTATAAGATTTTTGCTCTTGATTCTTCAACTAGCTGCTTCAGTGGAATTTGTATAACCTGAGTGTTTTCTTCACAGGAAGTTAGCTGAGATTTAACTTCAGGTAATGTAATTTTAGTTAAATTCCTATCAAACCAATCTAGTAATGATCTTGGCATTGGTGAATTCCCCCACACTTGTGCTTGATCTAAATTTGAAATTTTTATCTGAAGTAAATAGTTAAGTAAGAAATCAATTCTAGTAACATTCGATTGATCAGTGTTCAATGATGATTTCCCCATGCGGAAGCTGGGTAACATAAGTTGTATATACTGACCAAAATTCTTTTCGAATTTACTCACAAAATTAAATTCTTCTCGAATCTCATAGCTCAGTTTGCTTTGAATAATTTGATAATTAGTTTCATCGGATACTTTGGCAAGCTCATTTACAACACTATCGCAAGGGTGTGATGCTTTGTTTGCTTGATCAAATGCAGCCAGATACTGTATAAAATTAAAAGCTTGCTCTACGACAGATGTATATTCATTGGGTAATTTCAAAAAGTAATAATGTCCAAATATCCTCTTTTTACTCCAAATGGAGGCTGAGAGATTTAAGCAATACACCGGAGCAACAGAATTAAGTAAATTATTATTCAATGTTCCATCTAGTTTGGAGCGAAGAATCCCCATGTCAAATAAATCAGCAATTGCTCTTTGCAATGCATTACGGCTCATTCCAGTCCATTTAGATAATTCATAAGTTCCGACATCAAAAATGATCCCATTAGAATCACTAGACAGCACCATGTTCACTAAAACAAGCCACTGCTTATAATTGAGTTCCAACAACTCATTAGCATTTTTTTGCTTATGGCTAATTTTGACATCAAACATTAAACCAAATAAAACTTCCAAAAAATCATGTCGTGGATGACTAGCTACAAGCTCAGAAGCAGTTTTTTTTAACCTCATTTTTTTTATACTTTGTTTACCCAATTTTTTCTCTTTTAACTCTAATGCAGATTGATCACTATCTTTTGCTTTATCTAAAGCAACAATCAACTGGTCAGATGGTTTTCCCCCCCATTGATAACCTACTTGTCTCGGTAGAAGTACTTTATTCAGTTTTATAACTTTTTCTTCTGCCCGTTCGCATAACCCTTTTTCAACCAATACATCCAATGTTTTTTTTAATGTTAACCAATTCACTTTCACGTCTTCAGCCAAAGCCTTCAGATCCGATATTAATATTTTACGACCTCCATAACAGACCAATAATCTTAGATAAATTATCCGATCTATTGGAGATAAAGTAGTTTCCATCTGCCTTAGCATAAGTATTGAAATTGATCTTAGTTCCCCCTGTCTATTTAGCTTATTCTTGGATTTTTTCATAAAAACAACTATTAAAAATTAAATAACAATTAGTTTAATTTAATATATAATGTTTATTAACATAATTAATTCAATATCGTTTTAATCATTTACTTAATGATTAAAAATCGATTTATCGGATATAAAAATGGAGCCAATATGGGTCGTCCTCAAATTTATTTAAAAGATTGGTGTTTAGAAGATGGTCTACTTAAAGCAGAATTCTTGAAAAACGAATCGGAAAATCCGATAGGTCTAGTTATCAAAGATCCCCAGCAAGGCTACTTTCCAAATTTCAATAACTACCCTCAATTTAAGACAGGAATTTTTAATCTTGGGATGCTGAGGAATGGCACACAAGTTCAAATCACGCAAAGCTGCTATGAAAAATTAAAAGCTAAATTCCGCACTTTTAAGAAAAAAGACAAAGACAAAGACAAAGTTAAGAAGCAATATTATCTAGACCGTAAAACTGCGAATTTTTTATCTAAATTTAAAGAAAAAAACCACTTTGATCGTGAAGAGATTGTCATTGAATATCTAGTCAGCAATAAACAGAACCAAGAACTACAAAATGAACACTTTAAAAAAATAGACCAATCAACTATTCGTGTTCAAAACTTAAAAAATGAATTGGAAAATAATAAAAACTTATGTGCACAAGCCCTAAAAGATACACAAAATTTACGTATTCGCATTGATGCATTAGACGACCTCTTAGCCAGAGCATATATTTTAAATGACTTCTTTAAAGAGACTTTACAAAAGAACGGAGTTAATTTTAACCGACCTATAATTGATGATGAGACTGTTGAAAAGTATAAATTTGAAATAAGAAATAATTTAAGAACCTACTTAGATTGAAAAGTAGTAGAAACTAGCGCTTTTATATATTCTTGTTAGTTACATTCTTATTTTAATGGGCACTAAATTACACTTAGCTGTATTAGCTCAAACCTAATCTGACAGTTACCCGTTTTTTATTGTGTCTGTCAGATTAAATTTGATCTAGATTTTTCTCCTTGTGATTTATTTTAACCAAGCACTCACTTTTGTCCCATACCACTCCATAATCTTTACACGCTCATCCCAATACTGTGCTCGGTTATATGCAGAACGAATACGGTTCTGTGGCACATGCGCAAGCTGACGCTCAATTGCATCTGAATTAAACAAATTTGACTCATTCAGTACTGTACTAAATAGCGATCTAAAACCATGGGTTGTCATTCTACCTGAATAGCCAGAACGCTTAATTACAGCTAAAATTGTTTCACTACGCATAGGTTCTTTATTGTTTAAACGATGTGGGAATAATAGATCTTGGTTGTGAGTCAAACGTAGTGCCTGAAGCTCATCAATCATCATATTTGTTAAGGGTACACGATGGGGTAAACCATTCTTCATACGCTCAGCAGGGATATCCCACTTACGTTCTTCAAGATCAAATTCTTCCCAACGTGCTTGCAACAACTCACTTACTCGAACGCCAGTCAACATAACCAGAATGATTGCATGGTGAGTCTGAGCATCTGCTGGATAGGCTTTAATCCTTCTAAGAAATTCAGGCATTTCACTTTCAGATAATGAAGCCAAATTTTTCACTTTCTTATTCTTAAGCGCATAAACCAAATCACTAGCTGGATTGTCATATCGATAGCCGTGGGCTATGGCATATTTCATCACCATACCGCATCGAGATAGCGTACGTTTAGCTACTTCAGTCGAACCTCTAGCTTCAATTTTTTTAATAACCTGCAAAATCTCAGGTGCCTGAATCTGATTGATTCGTTTATTTGCGAGAGCAATGTAAAGCTCATCTAAAGATGCGCGTACATTACTGATATGCTTTGCTGACCAAGTTTCTCTTTGATTCTCAAACCAATCTTCTGCCACCTCTTTAAAAAATGGCTTGATGTCTTCGTATAAGACTGATTTGGAATGCTTGTATTTCAGCTCAAGGGCAAGCTCTCTCGCTTTCTTTAAACTCATGTCTGGATATAGACCAAGTGATTCTGACTTACGCTCACCATGAACGGTATAGCGCACATTCCAATATTTTTGCCCTGCAGGTGTCACCAATAATGACAAACCATTTTCATCTGAAAGACGATAACGCTTATCTTGGGGCTGTGCTTTTCTGCATTCAGTATCCGTGAGTTTCATCTGTATATACCCTTTATCTAGACTAAAAATAATTGGGTAAATTTTCCCAATAATTACCCGAAGAAGGCAAAAAT
This sequence comes from Acinetobacter sp. YH16042, assembly GCF_013417245.1. Classification (NCBI taxonomy): domain Bacteria; kingdom Pseudomonadati; phylum Pseudomonadota; class Gammaproteobacteria; order Moraxellales; family Moraxellaceae; genus Acinetobacter; species Acinetobacter sp. YH16042. The sequence goes on along the minus strand of NZ_VPEJ01000015.1, from coordinate 46,078 downwards.
TGGGTCACACAGCTTAGGACAGGATCGGACAATATAGCCAATAAAAAAGCCCTTAAACATTGAATTTAAGGGCTTTTTCACATTCAGTCGAACATCTCTGAATTGAATTTTGGTGGAGATGGCGGGAGTTGAACCCGCGTCCGCCAGCACTACGCTCGAGAATACTACATGCTTAGATATCGTCTATTGATTTAGCTCTTTGTGACCCGACGAACAGGGTACAAATCGCGATCCTTTAAGATTTAGTATAAGACCCCAAGGCTTGATCTTATACGGACTTGTGTGCGTTCGCTTCAGTCGGGACCCCTAACCACAAGTATTCAGGGATGCGGACAAGCTGCCCTTAGGCAGCTAGAGCGTAAGTTTCGTCGTTTGCGACTAAAATATGCAAATTTGATTTACGAGAGAAAATGCGCTCTCGACATGCATCTATGAGTTTCATCACCAGCGTCGAAGCCAGAAACATCCCCAAAGTAGCGTCATCATAGCATAACTGCAAAAAATTGCGATGCAATTTCGAAACAATTACACATTGATCTGCGCTTAATTACATAATTGCGTTAATATTTTATTTTTCAAGACCGCAAAAGAAAAATATATGAGCTATTTATTGGCACTCGATCAAGGAACGACTTCAAGTCGTGCGATCATTTTTAACGAACATGGACAAGTTCAAGCTACAGCTCAACGGGAAACCCATATTCAAACCCCACATTCGGGTTGGGTGGAGCAAGATGCTCAGGAAATTTGGAGTACCCAAATTGCCGTCGTACAGCAAGCGCTCGCTTCTGCCCGTATCCTCGCCAAAGACATTAAAGCCATTGGCCTGACCAATCAGCGTGAAACCACTGTGGTTTGGGATAAACGCACAGGTCAACCGCTCGCTCCTGCAATTGTCTGGCAAGACCGCCGTGCAACCGAGTGGTGTGGGCAACTAACTCAACAAAACCTCAATGACCTCATTCACAAAAAGACCGGTTTACGTATCGACCCCTATTTTAGTGCTGGGAAATTGGTCTGGTTATTAGAACACACCCAAGGTCTACGTGAACTCGCAGAGCAAGGTCATGTGGCTTTCGGCACGATTGACAGTTGGTTGGTGTGGAACCTGACACAAGGTGCAGAGCATGTGATTGAAGCAAGCAATGCCTCACGAACCATGCTAATGAACTTGCAGCAACAAGCTTGGGATGAAGAACTCTTAGAATTATTCGATATTCCCCTGTCAGTGCTTCCTAAAATCATTAGTTCAGATGATTATATTGCAGATACCGCTACAGGTTTACTTGGCGCAAACATTCCCATTACCGGCATTTTAGGTGATCAGCAATCTGCGTTATTTGGACAGTCATGCTTTGACGCAGGAACAGCAAAAAACACCTATGGTACAGGCTGTTTCATGCTTTTTAACACTGGCACCGAAGTTCAATATAGCCACAATAAATTACTCTCGACCCTTGCATGGCAAGCTCAAGGTCAAACCCATTATGCACTTGAAGGCAGTGTATTTATGGCTGGCGCTATCGTGCAATGGCTGCGAGACGGTTTAGGGATTATTCAAAAAAGCAGTGATGTTGAAAAACTCGCGTGCCAAGTTGAACACACCGATGGCGTGGTTCTGGTTCCTGCCTTTACTGGGCTAGGCGCTCCGCATTGGGACAGTGATGCCCGTGCCCTCCTCTGTGGGATGTCACGAGGTACCAATAAATTCCACATAGCTCGTGCTGCCTTAGAGGCCATTGCCTTTCAAGTGTCGGATGTATTGACCGCCATGCAGTCAGATCTGTCTAGTCCACTTAAAGAACTCCGAGTCGATGGCGGTGCCAGTAGCAATGATATGCTGATGCAATTTCAGGCCGATATCTTAAATGTGCCTGTACTGCGTCCTAAACTTTTAGAATCAACTGCATGGGGCGCTGCCGCAATGGCCGGACTCAAAGCGGGTGTGTTTTCAAATCTTGATGAAATTGCCGCTTCATGGCAATTAGAACGTGCTTTTGAACCAAAAATGAATGCAGATCAACGTGAATTTCATTTGGCTCAGTGGCAATCTGCACTTAAACGGGCGCGCTCGGACCTTTAATTTTTTTCAATCTACACCGTGCGCAATAAAAAACCGCTCATTCGAGCGGTTTTTTTATACTTGATAATATTTAATGTGCATGAGCACCACCCACACCTGCTTTAGGTCGTGGACAGAGCCAAATGATGAGTGCAGCGAATATAAAGACACCCGCCAGTACTAAAAACACATGATTGGCTGAAAGCGTTAAGGCTTCTTTATCCACCAAACTGGAGATATATCCCAAAGCAGCTTCTGAACTCATTCCATGATTCACCAAGGTGTTTTGTACCTCAGTAACATGTAAATTACTGACCATTTCACTGCGTGCGACTTTGGTGTGATCATCCCAAATGGTTACTGCAATCGACGCTCCAATTGCCCCTGCCATGGTTCTTAAGAAGTTCATCAAACCTGCCGCAGATGCCATGTCTTGTGGCAATACAGATGCCAAGGCCATATTTGACAAGGGAATAAAGAAAAATGGCACGGCAAAACCTTGTAATATTTGCGGTAAAGCCAAAGCCATAAAGTCTGCATCCGTAGTCCAAAAGGCGCGCATAAGGGTTACACCACCCAAGATACTTAAACCAAAACTCGCCAAAGCACGTTGATCGTATTTGGTTGCAAGCTTCGCAACAATTGGCGACATGGTCAAACTACCGACGCCCATCGTTGCCGTGAGATAACCTGCCCACGTTGCGGTATAGCCCAAGTTGATTTGTAACCACTGCGGAATCAGGACAATACTGCCAAAGAAGGCACCAAAACCAAAGGCCAAAGCCAAGACCGAAATGGTAAAACTTCGGTACTTAAACAGCAGTATATTCACCACAGGATGCCGCTCAGTCAGCTCCCAAATCGTGAAAATAATCAACCCAACAAATGCCGTCAGTGCCAGCACCACGATAAATGGATGATTAAACCAATCTCGCTCATGACCCAAGTCCAACATCAATTGCAAGGCACCGATCCACAACACCAACAGCAGTAAGCCACCGCGGTCTATTTTCAATTTCTGCGTTGGAGTTTCAGCCGTTTTCAGTAAGCGCATCGCTGCGATAGCACAACCGATCCCGACAGGAATATTGATAAAGAAAATCCAATGCCAAGATAAATTATCACTGATCGTACCACCCAAAATTGGACCTAAAATGGGACTAACGACGGTAGTCATTGCCCACATCCCCATGGCTTGGGATTGCTTTTCAGGAGGGAAAATGCGCATTAACAACGTTTGGCTCAGTGGCATAATCGGGCCACCAAACAAGCCTTGCCCAATTCGGCAAAACACCAACATTTCCAAACTGGTCGATAAACCACACAGTATCGAAAATACTGTAAAGCCAAACAGGCTGATCACAAAAACCCGTACAGAACCAAAGCGTCCAGCGAGCCAACCGGTTAATGGCACGCAAATCGCCTCGGCCACAGCATAAGAGGTAATGACCCATGTCCCTTGGGATGCCGATACTGCAAGGCTACCGGTAATATGCGGCACAGATACATTGGCAATGGTCATGTCGAGCACAACCATAAAGTTTGCCAAAGCCAAGACTAAGGCAGCGAGAATCAGACGACCACCTTTCAGGTCAGTCATTTGCATTTGCTGATTCATAGGCAATTACTTCGATTTCAGGTCAATCGTCGCTTCCATAGACAGCCCCACACGAAGTGGGTGTTCTGCCAACTCTTTTGGTTCTAAACGAATCCTCACAGGTAAACGCTGAACCACTTTAATCCAGTTTCCTGTGGCATTTTGTGCCGGAATCAAGGCAAATGCTGAGCCTGTGCCACCAGAAAAACCAGTGACTATGCCATTAAATTTAACTTTGTCACCATACAGATCAGATGTCAGTTCAACTTTTTGACCCGCTTGCACCCCTGCCAATTGGCTTTCTTTAAAGTTGGCATCGACATATAACTGAGAGACAGGCACCACCATCATTAATGACGTTCCCGGTGCAATGCGTTGCCCAACTTGAATATTGCGACGTGTCACTACACCATCAAAGGGTGCTTTAATTTGTGTACGCTCTAAGTCCAACTGAGCTTGTTGTAGACGTGCTTGCGCAACTAAAACATCTGGGGTTGAATTTTCATTGCTGTCTTGAATTAATGCATCATTCGCCGCTTTATTACTTTGTGCCGCTTTTTGACTAGATTTGGCTTGAGCAAGTCCTGCTTGAGCCACATCAAAACTGGCTTTAGCCGTATTCACAGCACTCTGCGCTGTGCTTAATTCTTCTTTAGAAATCGCACCTGAAGCTACCAATTGTTGACGACGTTGTAATTCATCTTGTGCTTTATTCAGATCGGCTTGTGCCTTCGCCACTTGTGCGCTTGCACTATGAATTGCATCATCACTGACAAAAATTTGTGAGTTTAAAGAACTACTATTCGCCGCAGTTTGTTTGTATTGGCGTTTTGCTTTAAGTAATTCAGCCTGTGCCTGAGCTAAGGCAATTTCAGCATCGCGCGCATCAATGCGAACAAGCACATCGCCTTTTTTCACTTGCTGAGTATCACTCACCAAAACATCTGCCACTTGCCCCGTGACCATCGAGGTAATCGACGCTGTTTCTGCACCGACATAGGCATTATCGGTACTGACGGAATGATTTAGAAATATTGACCAAATCAAATACATCACCAAAGCAATCACGATCAATACAGCCACTATACCAAGGCCTTTTTTTCTGCGTGCTTTTAATTCCTGATCGGTGGGCTGCTCTGTAGATGGGGTTTCTGGCAGGTTACTAACGGTATCTGTCATAGATTTGTCCTAAATCTAGCAGACTTGGTCATGGCATCATGAGCTTTGCAAAGCATGTCAACTTTGCTGTCAGATAATGGTGTCGTGAGAAAGTCTATCTTCTTCAATTTTCCGGCATTTTAAAGCTAAAAAATCATATCCTGAGAATAGAAAATGTAACTCGTCAGTCTTTTTTTCGTCGGCAACAGGATAAAATCATGCCCTGCTGCCAATACTGGACTTTATTTTTTCATTATTTTGAATGTGTTAACTTAAGAATGGCTTAATAGGCATACGATGCAATCGCTGTTGCAATCGCTTTACCTTCATCATTGACCATGGTCATACGCATGGTGCAGCCCTTACGACCTAAACGTAAGGTTTCAGCTCGTGCAACGAAATACTGTCCACGTCCTGGCGCCAAATAATCCACACGCATATCGACGGTCGCTAAGCGAGATACCTTTTTACTAGTTTCTACTAGATCTTCAGCTGTGGCCTTTTTATACAATTCTGCCATTGCAGAGATACCACCGATACTGTCGAGTAAGGTTGCCGCTACACCACCATGTAAAATTTGGAATGCGACATTTCCAATTAAATTACTGGCCATGTCGACACGTGCTTCGATCTGACCATCAATCACCGTCATTTTCATGGCATTGTGTACAAAAAATGGGGAGCTGTTAAATGCTTGAGCAATGTTATTTAATAAAGTATCGATTTCAATCTTCGAGTTTAGGTCAATATTACCGGTCCAACTCTTATTTACATCTGTCATAGCCTACTCGAATCGCTGTCATTGAATAAAAAAATAATACGGGGTGCGCCAAACCCTCATTATGCGTCTACAATAGTCAAAGTTTAATACTGATCAATGAGATTGTTATGACCTATACGTTCAATCGTCCAGCTTTTCCTGCTACCCGCATGCGTCGCATTCGTAAAAATGACCAGCTTCGTGCCATGGTGCGTGAAACTCAACTGACGACTGATCATCTCATTTATCCAGTATTTGTGTTGCCAGGCCAGCAACAAACTCAAGACATTCCAAGCATGCCAAACGTACAGCGTCTATCTGCTGACTTGTTACTAAGAAAGGCAGAACGTTTACTCGAATTGGGTGTTTCAAAATTAGCTTTGTTCCCAGTTACACCACAGGAAGATAAAAGCTTAACGGCTGAAGCAGCTTGGCATGAAGATGGCTTAGTCCAAAGCACCATCCGCTTATTAAAAAAAGAACTACCAGAAATGGTCTTAATCAGTGATGGTGCGCTCGACCCATATACCACACATGGTCAGGATGGCATTATCGATGACACAGGCTATGTGTTAAATGATGAAACTGTTGAATGCTTAATTAAACAAGCACTCAGCCATGCAGAAGCAGGTGTAGATGTGGTTGCACCAAGTGACATGATGGATGGTCGTATCGGCGCAATCCGCCAAGCGCTTGAAGCCAATGGCCATATCTATACCAATATCATGGCCTATTCTGCAAAATATGCGTCTAGCTTTTATGGGCCATTCCGTGATGCGGTAGGTTCTTCAAGCAACCTCAAAGGTGGCAATAAATATAACTATCAAATGGACATCGGTAACCGTGCAGAAGCTTTACATGAAATCGCACTGGATATCCAAGAAGGCGCCGACATGGTGATTGTAAAACCGGGTATGCCGTATTTAGATATCGTCCGTGAAGTCAAAGATAATTTCGGTGTTCCAACATTTGTCTATCAAGTGAGTGGCGAATACGCCATGTTGGCAGGTGCCATTCAAAATGGTTGGTTGTCTGATAGCGTGATTATCGAATCGCTTATGAGTTGCCGCCGCGCAGGTGCAGATGGGATCTGGACTTACTTTGCTGAAGATGCAGCACTCATGCTGAAAGACATGAAATAATTCGCAAAGCCTTCCTGTAATGGTGACATCCAGGAAGGCTTTTTTATATCTGTAATAGTCAAAAACAGTCATGGACGAAAAACTTCGGCGTTGCTGAAGTTTAGATCAAACTTATACATTCATCGGTTAAAAGAACATGAATATTGCCATTATTGGGGCGGGTGTTAGTGGTTTACTCACCGCATTGGAACTCGTTGAACGCGGTTGTACGGTGACGATTTTCGACCAACAACGCACAGGTTCTGCTGCATCATGGGCTGGTGGTGGCATCCTCTCCCCGATGTATCCTTGGCGATATCCCAATGAAGTCAATGCGCTCGCACGTTATGGCAAGCAGAGCTACCAAAAATGGAATGAAAAATTAAAACCGATCACCGGGATTGATTTTGAAATTCATGAAACTGGCATGTTGATTTTTGACGAAAATGATTTTGAAATCGGCTTAGATTATGCCCGTTTGCATCAAGACCCGATGCAACAGGCGGAATATTTACAATCCGAGCAAATTGAGCAGATTAATCCTCACATTTCAGCACGCTTTGCACATGGCATTTATTTTTCGCAATTAGCCAACATCCGTAATCCGCGACTTTTGCAGTCATTAACGGCTTATTTACAGCAGCATCCTAAAGTTCAGATTTATGAACATTGCCCGATCAGCCAATTAAACCGTTCGGACAATCGTATCCAGTCCATCACTACAGCAGATGGTAAACAACATACAGCAGATCAATTCGTTATTGCCACGGGCGCTTGGTCAGCCGAGTGGAGTGAACAACTAGACATTGAGATACCCGTACAACCCGTACAAGGACAAATGCTTCTCTTTAAAACTCCGCAGAGCTGGTTGCCGACCATGTGCATGAATAAAGTCATGTACTTGATTCCACGCCAAGACGGTCATGTGGTTTGCGGCTCAAGTATGCGCCAATGTGGCTTTGATACTCAGACAACGAATACAACCTTGCAGCATATTCAAAAATCCTGCTTTGACATGGTACCAGAGCTTGCCAACTTTCCGATTGTGAAATCTTGGGCTGGCCTGCGCCCATCTTCGCCTGAAGGGATTCCGTATATTGGGCAGATGCCAAATTACGACAATCTATGGGCAAATTTTGGGCATTTTAGAAATGGTTTATGCATGGGACCAGCTTCAGCTCAGTTATTGGCTGAACTGATGACTGGGGAAACGCCTTCATTCAATGCAGACCACTATAGTCCAACTCGCCTGTTTCAAGATGCGTTATTAAGCGTCGACTAATGGTCAATAAGCCAATTTCAACTAAGCCAATAAATCCTGCAAGGCTTCTTTTAACGTCGGAAATTTAAACTCAAAGCCTTGCTGTAATAATGCGGCTGGCTGAACCAATTGACCATTTAAAATTAATTGCGATTGCTCACCCAATAAAATTTTAAAGATAGTTGCAGGCACATTGAGCCACGGCTTTTTGGCTAATTGACGTGCTGCAATCTGCGCAAACTGAGCCTGCGTCGTTTTTTCCGGCGCAACCAAATTGAAAATATGCGAATCGATTGGCGTGGGTTCAAGCAATGCATGTTTTTTCTCTGCTTGTTTCATTAAAAACAGCATACTTCGGATCACATCTTGTATATGTATCCACACAAAAGGCTGCCGACCGGAACCTATTTTGTTGACCAAATTGAGCTGAATCGGTCGCAGCATTTGCGGTAAGATCCCGCCACCTTCAGCCAAGACCACACCTAGTCGTGTGATAATGGTATTTTGTTCAGGAAATTGGCGTGTGACTTGCTCCCAACGTTGGCATAGCTCTGACATAAAAATGGCTTGTGGTGCAGCATTTTCATCGCACACTTTTGTCCATTGTTCTTCAATATCAATACCATAATAACCAACAGCCGAACCTGAAATAATGCATTTCGGAAAAATTTTACGTTTACGTAAATATTGATACAGCGCTTCTGTGGTTTTAACCCGACTTTCTAATAATTGCTGTTTACGCGTCTCTGTCCAGCGACCTTTGCCGATACTTTCACCTGCAAGATTAATCACATAATCAATTCTGTCATGAGGAATTTGATCGAGCTGCTGTACCCAAGTTAAATGTGGTGATTTAGAAATACGCCCAGCCTTACGACTGAGCCCAATCACTTTATAATCCGCAGCTAAAAGTGCCTTGATGAGATGTGTGCCAATAAAACCGCTGCCACCCGTCATCAGTACTGTGGGCTGATGCATAATTTGTTCTTATCTATATGAAATAATACTATTATCTATAAAACAAGATCACCAGATGATCAAGCTTTATGCGCCAAACTTTTGAGAAGCCATCCGCTGTGCTTGCGGACCATAAAACCAATAGGTGATTAAATACAAAGGGATAGCCATCAGTAATAACATGATCACCATTAAACTCATAAACTGAGGATGTTGAACATAGAGCATTAAATTTTGCCAAATTTCAGGATCTTTTCTTGAAAAAATTGCGATACCCAAAAGTACAAAACCAAAATTATATAACCAAAAAATCAGGCTAAAACCTAGGGTAAATTTTTTACGTTCTGCCTGTGTCGGTGCTCTCTGATTTTTATTTAAAAACCGAAATAACACCACGATCATGGCAATCAGATAGGGTACGACCGTTAAAATACCACCCACACCCTGTGGCAATAATGCTGCGATCACACCGCAAATACAGGTCATGATTAAACAAATGAAAAAAAACAAGAAAAAATAACGTGTTAAAGACACCATGACCCTAACCCAAGAAGAAGTTGACACCTAGTATAAAAAAAAATGCATTTTTTTTCATTTTCATGTCAACCAATCTGTAATCAGCTACGTTATATAGGGTACAAGGTCTGTAGCAACCGATGATTTGGACGGCATCCACAATGTTTCGGTGACCTTTTTAAAAGCAATAAGTTTCATTTTGAATTTAAGTATGAACAGCAGCCATCACTTAAATTTGAAATCGATTTTTTGACCGACGATTTCATCATCACTCGAATCGTCGGTCTTTTATTTTGTGCCTTATGTATTCAGCATTTAATTTTTATATTCTACACCCAAAAAAATCAGCCGATAAAATATCGACTGACTAAAAACTTGCTGCAACTTTAAAATAAGTCACAACAGCAAAGCCATGTTATGCAGCACAATAGCGATTACGCCCCTGTCTTTTCGCTACATAGAGGTTTTTATCGACCTGATCCAAAAATTGCATTCGATTATCTAGATCTGATGGAATAATGGTTTTTACCCCCATGCTGAGTGTGACGAGTTCAGACACCGCTGAAGCTTTATGCGGTAATCGTGCAGCACGCACGGCCTCCATAATTCTATCGGCCATCACTGCTGCTGCTGCCTCATTGGTTTCTGGTAAAATCCAAGCAAATTCCTCACCACCAAAACGCGCGACTAAATCACGAGGTCGTGTACAACAAGATTCCAAACTTTTCGCAATTTGACGCAGACATGTATCCCCAATCACATGACCATTCAAGTCGTTGTATTGTTTAAAATAATCCAAATCGATCAGAATTAAACTCAGTGGCTTTTGTGTGCGTATCGCGTTCAACCATTCGCGTTGATAAAAGTCATCAAACAAACGTCGATTGGCAATACCGGTTAAGCCATCTTTATATGAATATTCTTCGAGCTGACGTTGCAATTTTTGTAACTGTTCTTCTTGTTTTTTACGTTCGGAAATATCAAACATAAATCCTACGAGGCAATCTACATCACCATTTGGTTTACGCACGACATGCACAACATCACGTATCCAAAGATATGAACCATCCTCTTTAAGTGCGCGATAATCTGCCTCATGATCTATACCAGCCATCGACTGCGAAACACAATAATTCAGCACAAAATCACGGTCTTCCTCATGCATACGTGATGCCCAGTCCTGAACGGTGCGCCAAGTATTTTGCTTCCAACCGAGCAACTTTTCAATTTGCGGTCCAATATAGCTGAATGTTTTACTGTCCCAATCAATACACCAAGGAATGGCTAATGTAGACTCTAATAAAGTCTTATACACCATACTATTTGCAAGTTTTTCTTCATCAAAAGGATTATTTGGCATGTTGCATCTCCTGCTACCCCAAATGCAGGTAATACACCTGCTGTACAACAATTGATCTATATACAGGATTAGAACAACATTTTATATTCCTAGTTCTTGGTATTTTTTAGCCTAATTTCAAATCTCTGCTATTTGAAATGTGCAATCCATCAAACAAAGAGTAATAACAATGAACCAGCTCTGCTATTTTGAAATTCAAAGCTCCGATCCAAAGCGTGAAGTGGCCTTTTATTCTGCGGTTTTCGGTTGGTCATTTATCCCAGTTGAAGGGCTACCGATTCAATACTTCCGTATTGAAACTCAAGGCATTCATGGTGGCCTCTTAGAGCGCCCTGCTCAGACTCCACCAACGCACTGCGGCACCAATGCATTTACCTGTAGTTTTGAAGTTGAAGATTTCGACCATATCGCTGAGAAAATTTTGGCGCAGGGTGGTCAAATTGCCATGGAAAAATTTGCGATTCCTGGTCAATGTTGGCAAGGCTATTTCTTAGACCCAGACCACAATACCTTTGGCCTCGTACAAGTCGATCCAAATGCACAGTAACAGCTTAGATTGATGACCTTGTAACTGTCGAGAACGACTTAGTTTGACGTATGAATGATTAATCACCCTCGAAAATGTGAACATCTGTGATACTTTAGACCCCAATCAATTTTTTTGATTTTTGGGGGCTTGCATGACTGTTCGTTTTTTTCATACTTCTGATTGGCATTTAGGACAATTCTTCTATAACCACTCACGTGACTACGAACACGAACAGTTTCTTCATTGGTTACTCGAACAAATAGAACAAAAGCAGCCGCATGCCCTGCTGATAGCTGGCGATATTTTTGATGTCATCAACCCAGCTTCCAAAGCGCAAAAACAGCTCTATCAATTTTTAGCCGATGCGCATGTGCGTGCCCCGCACATGCAAACCCTGATGATCGCAGGCAATCATGACTCAGGTTACCGTATTGAACAAGTTGAGCCATTATTAGAAAAATACCATGCCAAAGCTGTTGGCGTGGTCCATAAAAATACTGAAGGTCAGCTCGATTTAGACCGATTACTCGTGCCTATTTATGATGAACACAAAAATATTGTGGCATGGTGTCTAACCTTACCTTTTTTACGGGCTGCCGAGATCACCGGATTCAATGATCAAACCACCAATAGCCAAAACGCTATTACCTATGTGCATCAGCAATTAATTGCGGAAGCCAAAGCACGTAAAACTTCAGATCAAGCCTTAATTTTAATGTCACATGCCCACATGCAAGGCGGTGAAACGTCGGACTCAGAGCGCCCGATTATTATTGGCAATGAAGAAGCGCTTTCGACTGCCCTATTTGATGATGTAATTGACTATGTCGCACTTGGGCATTTGCATAAACCGCAAAAAGTTGGACAAGCCCATATCCGTTATAGCGGCTCACCGATTCCCCTGTCATTTAGTGAAATTAATTATAAGCACCAAGTGCTTGAGATCAGTATTGATCCAACTCAAACAGATGAATCACGCTTTCAAATGGGGTCCTTAGCAATTCCGCGCAGTGTGCAATTGCATCGCATCAAAGGCACAATTCCAGAAGTTTTGGCACAATTATCTGCTTTGGCGAGCGGTGAAATTGAAGATATTGATCAGCGTGAATATGTCGAAATTGAATACCATACCGACACCCCGCCTGCACCTAATTTAAGACAGCAGTTTGAAGAGGCTTTAGCGCCGAACCGTTATCGGTTGGTGCGCATCAGCCGCCGTTATTTAAACTCAGATCAAAATAATCAGCAACAAGCCGCAATCAACCTTGATCCACCTACGCCTGAAAAATTATTCCAAAACCTTTGGGAAAAACAAGGCTATGGTGCTGATGACACCGTAATGAAAGATTTTTTAAGTTTGGTCGATGAAGCACAAAAATCACTTGAAGATGATGTGAACGCTTAAGGAATTGCCATGAAAATTTTATCTATACGTATTAAAAACTTGGCATCTTTAGCGGGTGAACATTTTATTGATTTTGAATCTGAGCCTTTAGCCAGTGCAGGCTTAGTAGCAATTATTGGCAAAACTGGTGCAGGTAAATCAACCATTTTAGATGCCATGTGTTTGGCGCTGTTTAATCGTGTGCCACGTTTAAAAGACAGCGATGGTAAACTGATCGATATCGATGGTTCAGAGTTGCCAACCAACTCACCGCAAACCGTATTACGCCGTGGCACAGGTCAAGGCTTTGCCGAGCTCAGCTTTGTTGCCCAAGACCAAAAAGTCTATTCAGCGCGTTGGGAAATTAAACGTGCCCGTGAAAACCCAAATGGCAAATTGCAAAGCGTACAGCGTTCACTGAAATGCTTAACGGATGGCAGTGTCGTTGCAGATAAAACTAAAGCGGTTGAGAGCCAAATTTTACGCATTACTCAACTCAGTTTTGAGCAATTTACTCGTGCTGTTTTACTGGCTCAGTCAGAAGTGACCGCTTTTTTAAAAGCGCGTGATAATGAACGTGGCGAGCTATTGGAATATCTGACCAATTCCAGTATTTTCGGAAAAATTGGTCAATTGGCCTTTGAAAAAACTAAACAAATTGCCAATCAGCGTAAAGAGCTGGAAAATGTTTTAGGACATATTGAAATATTGTCTGATGAAGATCTAATAACAACCACGAATCAATTCAATACGGTTTCTACAGAATATAAAAAGCTGGAAATAGAAAAATCAGCGTTCGAAAAAAATCAACAGTGGTATGAACAAAAGCAAAAATACGAAACTGATGTGCAAGCACGTCAGCAACAACTACAAAATCAGCAACAACAACTTGATGCACTTGCGCCTGAAAAGCTACAACTGCAACAACTTGAACGCTTTTCATCTATACGCCCAAGTGTAATTCAACAAAAAAATATCAAGCTTGAAATTGCACAATTACAGCCGCAATTGACACATGCACAACAGCATTTTTCAGAGATTGAACAACAATTCAATGCTGAAAAAACCATCTTTGAAAAAATAGATACAGAACAAAAACAACAGCATCAATTTGAGATTCAACATCAAGACAAAATTAAACTGGTGCGTGACCGGATTGCTGAACGTCTTGTATTGGTAGATCAATTACGCAAAGCGCAAGGTGATTTTAAAGAGATTGAAAACCAACTTGTTCCGCATATCAACAATGAAAAACAGATGAAGGAACAGCTTGAGCAACTGCAAACCAATATTGCTCAACACACGGCACAGCTAGAAAGTTCAAATCACTTTGCCTCACTCGATGATGCACTTTCAGCGCATATCACACAGACTCAACGATTTATTCAAAGTTATGCACAATTTGAAAAAAATTATGGCAATGTGCAACAAGCCAATACACAATTACAGACACAACAAAAACAACTTGAAAAATTAACGCAAACATTTGGGCAAGAAGATGCGCTCAATCAGAAAATTTCATCACTACGTTACGAACGTGACCAGCTTTTACAAAAATTAAATCAGCTCAATGTTGTTCAGCAACAATGGCAAAGCTTCCAAAATATTGATGCTGAAAACACCAATCTCATGACGGTGAAACGTACACTAGCTCAGCAAATTAAACAAAGTCATACGCAGCTAAAAACGGCCGAACTTACCTATCAAACGCAGAAAAATGAGCGTGAAAAACTGCAACACATGTTGCAACAACAGCGCTTACTGAATACGGAAAATATTGAAAAATTGCGTGCAGATTTGGTCGATGGCGAAGCGTGTTTAGTCTGTGGAAGTACCCATCATCCTTATTCAGAAAAAGAAGCTTTTTCTGATGAATTACTGAAACTACAAACGCAACAAGAACAACAAGCACTTGCATTGGAAAAAGTGGCTTTCGAAGCTTGGCAAAAATTACAAACCACCTCCACTCAGCAAACCGCGTTAATGGATGCCAATGCGCAACAGCTAGCGACCTTAAAAATACAACTTGATCAGGCAAAAAATGCGCTTCAACAACAATTAAATATTCTAAATATTTCTTTTGATTTTTCACATCAGCATGAAGCCTTGGCGCAACTGATTCAGACAAGAATCAATGAATCACAACAAGCGCAAAAACAAACTGAAGATGCCTTAATTTCACATGAAAATGCTCAAAAACAAAGTCATGCACTCATAACTTCAATTCAACAAACCACACAGCACTTATCCAGTGTGCAACAAGCTGAAATCAATATTCAGCATATTCTCATTGTGTTGAATGACGTAGAAAAAAAATTATGGGAACAGTCGACTTTAAGCGCGGCTAAACAGATTTATCACACACTACAACAACGTCAAAATTACTTAAAGCAACGCCACGAGTTAAATACTCAATATAATCAAACTTCACAACAGCTTGAGCACTATCAGCAACAAATTAAATTTAGTCAGGAAAAAATTCAAACGGCTCAAAATCTAATTGAAAATTTAACAATTGAGGGCAAAAAAAATAGTGATATTGCGATTCAAACTATTTTTGAGATGACCCAAACACAAGTTGAAAAACCACATGATTGGTTAAATGATTTTGACCAAAACAGACAACTGTTACAGACGAGATTCAATCAGGCTCGTCAAACATTCGATCAAGTACGTCAAGCCTTTGAAACCAGTCAAAGTCGCTTAAAAGAATACCTCACCCAGCAAACACAATTAGTCACTCAAATGAGGCATGTTGAAAATACGCTTCAACAATGGATGAGCCAAAATTCAGAATTTAGTGAAACGCTGTTAGCGCAACTTAGTGCAATTTCATATGAACAAGAACAGCAGCTTAAACAGCGTGTTTTAAATGCAGAACGTGCCTATTCAGATGCTCAAGCAGGTATTCAGGCTATTCAAGAAACGTTGAAACAGCATTTAAAAACACAGCCTGAAATACAAATTTTACAAATCGAGCGTGTCATTGCACTAAATCTTAAAGCCCTTGCAGAACAGCAAGAACTTAGAGATCAACTTAAAAGTAAGTTAGATGTTCATTTTTCTAACCTCAGCAAACAAAAACAATTTGCCGATCAGATTCAACAGATCCAATCTGAAGAACATCGTTGGAATAAAATTTCGAGCTTAATGGGCGATGCAACGGGCAAGAAGTTCCGTGATTTGGCGCAGCAATATAACCTTGATATTTTAATCGAGTATGCTAACCAGCAATTGGCGATACTTTCACAGCGCTATACCTTAAAGCGCCTTGAAAATTCCTTAAGTCTAGCCATTATCGATCATGACATGGATGGCGAAACTCGCTCTGTCTCTTCGCTTTCAGGTGGTGAGTCGTTCTTAACAGCACTCGCTTTATCCTTAGCCATTGCAAGCATGGCATCAGGAACAACGAAAATCGAAAGCCTATTTATTGACGAAGGATTTGGCACGCTAGATGCCTCAAGTCTACACATGGTCATGAATGCTCTAGATCAGTTGCAAAACCAAGGCCGTAAAGTAGTATTGATCTCGCATATTCAAGAAATGCACGAACGAATCCCTGTGCAAATTCAAGTCAATCCTGTCGGAGCAGGTGCAAGCACCATCCAAATCGTATCTTAAAAAAAGCCTGCTTAAAGCAGGCTTTATAATTTTTGATTCTCTAGATCATTACGTCCCGAGTGGACGTAGCGTTAAAATCTGTTCACTACGCCCAAATGGGCCATGGACATCATGCAATACAGAACTACTCAAACCAACACCATCCGCTCCATACTGCTGCACGGTTTCCAGACCTAACCACTGTCCCTGTGGTAAACGGTGCAAATGGATTTGTAGATCCAGATTTGGAAAGCCCCAGCCAAATGGCCAATCCTGACGCGGAACAATACCATTGGCGGTATCAACCATGCCCATTAAACGGACAAAATCAGCAGTCGGCTCACCTTCAACCATGTCATGCTGTGTTCTCAGCCACACAATGCCTTGACCTGCACGGCGCCCATGGCTTCTTGCTTCAATCGACTGAATATATCCCCCCGGCCACTGACGGATACCGTCCCAAATCGGCGCAGTTTCTGGCCCAGTCACATCAGCATCCTCCAAACCTTTCACGGACTGGCTATTTTGCGTCATCATGCGCCAAGTGCGTGCCACAATGCAGGTTTTGCCCTGAGCCCGCATTTCAGATTCAATCAGTTCAATGGTTTTTCCCGGACGAATCACTTGCGTGATTATTTCAAACTCGCCAGCAGGAATTAAGCCCAAAATATCGAGGCTAATGCGCCCGATACGCATATCATGACGTGGTGAAAAACGGTCTAATTCAGCACAAATAATGCCTGTAGCTGGTGCCATGTGTTGCTCATGTGCATTCCATGCACCTTGTGCTAAATTGGTCGAATGGTAATGTGCCGTGACACAGCCTTGCGCATCTACGTCGCGTTGAATCAACTGATAATATGCCGTCATGAACTTCCCTATTTGTCCAAGTGTGAATTACTTCAATATCAAAAACATCCTGATTATTTTGTACTCAACTTTAATGGAAAGTTCAAATTAAAAGGCTCACTTTGAACCCATAGGTTTCATCTATTGTGAAAATTTATCTGCTGTGCTTACACTTTATAAGCCTAGTTTTTGAAAGCAGGCTGAATCTTCTGTCCTATTTTGAATAATCACGTGCGCCAAACAATGCTGTCCCCACGCGAACCATCGTTGAACCCGCAGCAATCGCATCAGTCATATCGCCTGACATCCCCATACTTAATGTATCCCAATCTTCAGGTTTCGCATGCTGTGCTTTGACGTGTTCAAAGAGCATTTTGGCATCAGCAAACGCTTGCGGATTGTTGGGTGCAGGAATCACCATCAGTCCACGTAAGCGTAAATTCGGTAGTGCAGAAATCTGAGCGACCAAATCTGCAACTTCATTCGGCTGACAGCCATCCTTCGTATCTTGCGCATCAATATTGACTTGTAGGCAAATATTCAAAGGTGCTTGGCTTGCGTCTCGCTGACTCGATAAACGCTCCGCAATAATTAAACGGTCTACCCCATGCACCCAAGCAAAGTTTGAAGCCAAATGTTTGGTTTTATTGCGCTGCACATGGCCTATAAAATGCCACTCAATTTCTAAATCCGCCAAAGCCTCAATTTTTTCAAGTGCTTCTTGCAGATAATTTTCACCAAATGAGCGTTGCCCCGTTGCATACATTTCTCTTAGCATTTCAGCAGGATGCGTCTTAGATACAGCCAACAATTCAACCGATTGCTGTGGTCGACCCGCAAGTTGGCAAGCCTGCTCAATTTGCTGCAAGACTTGATTTCGTGCTTCTTGAAGTTTATTCATTGACGGGGTTCTCATTTCATTCATCTTTTTTTGCATTGCCCTGCAACTAAGTGTTGGTTAAGCTGTGGGAAAGCCTTATTATTCTATCAAAATAATTAAGATTTAATTTTTATCTCGGGGATTTTATGGACATTACAGAACTATTGGCCTTTGCTGCCAAAAATAACGCTTCGGATTTACATTTATCTTCTGGTATGCCACCAATGATTCGTGTGGATGGTGAAGTTCGTCGTATCAACCTTCCTGCTCTTGAACATAAAGAAGTGCACAAATTGGTTTACGACATCATGAACGATAAACAGCGTCGTGATTACGAAGAAAAATTAGAAACTGACTTTTCATTTGAAGTACCTGGTGTGGCTCGTTTCCGTGTGAACGCATTTAACCAAAACCGTGGTGCTGGTGCCGTATTCCGTACCATTCCTTCAAAAGTACTAACCATTGAAGATCTTGGCATGGGCCAAATCTTCAAAGATATTTGTGAATATCCACGTGGCATCGTATTGGTGACCGGTCCAACAGGTTCGGGTAAATCAACCACGCTTGCTGCGATGGTTGATTACATCAACGACAACCGTTATGACCATATTTTAACGGTCGAAGACCCGATCGAATTTGTACACGAATCAAAAAAATGCTTGGTCAACCAACGTGAAGTACACCGTGATACGCACGGCTTTAACGAAGCACTTCGTTCCGCACTGCGTGAAGACCCGGATATTATCTTAGTCGGTGAGATGCGTGACCTTGAAACCATTCGTTTGGCGCTGACAGCTGCTGAAACCGGTCACTTGGTCTTCGGTACACTCCATACAACCTCTGCCGCAAAAACCATTGACCGTGTGATTGACGTATTCCCTGCTGAAGAAAAAGACATGGTTCGTGCCATGTTATCTGAATCACTTCAAGCCGTAATTTCACAAACCCTACTCAAGAAAAATGGTGGCGGTCGTGTGGCTGCGCATGAAATCATGATCGGTATTCCTGCGATCCGTAACTTGATTCGTGAAAACAAAGTCGCGCAAATGTATTCTGCGATTCAAACGGGTGCCAACTACGGTATGACCACACTCGATCAAAGCTTAAAAAACCTTGTCGCAAAAGGCATTATTAGTACGCAAACTGCACGGACTGCAGCGAAACAACCCGAATCTTTCTTGTAATTTTTTTATTTTTCTGGGGCGATCGTTATGGATTTTAACGGCTTACTTGATTATATGGTGGAGAAAAAAGCATCGGATTTGTTTATTACAGCCGATGTTGAACCCTCGATTAAGATCAATGGGCAAATTTTGCCAATTGGCTCGACTAAGTTACCGGGCCCGACTGTCGGTCAAATCTTACATTCGATTATGTCTGACAAACAGCGTAAGGAATTTGCCGATACGCGCGAATGTAACTTTGCCATTAGTAATACCAGTAAATCTGCTCGTTTTCGTGTCAGCGCCTTTCAACAACGTGACCAGCCAGGTATGGTGCTGCGTCGTATCGAAACCGTTATTCCAACGATGGATGAGTTGAAATTACCGCCGATTTTAAAAGAATTAGCGATGACCAAGCGTGGCATTATCATTTTCGTAGGTGCAACGGGTACAGGTAAATCAACCTCTTTGGCATCTTTGATTGGCTATCGTAATGAAAATAGCAAAGGTCATATCATTACAATTGAAGACCCGATTGAATTTGTACACCAACACCGAGGCTGTATCATTACCCAACGTGAAGTGGGTATTGATACCGACTCTTTCGAAGTTGCCTTAAAAAATACGCTACGTCAGGCACCTGACGTGATTCTGATTGGTGAGATTCGTTCACGAGAAACTATGGACTATGCGATTGCCTTTGCTGAAACCGGTCACTTGGTTTTTGCAACACTGCATGCCAACAACGCCAACCAGGCCATCGATCGTATCATTCACTTCTTTGAAGCAGATCGTCATAGTCAGCTATTCATGGACTTGTCTTTGAACTTAAAAGCAATGGTTGCGCAGCAGTTGATTCCAACCATTGATGGTAATTCACGTCGTGCTGCCATTGAGATTTTGATCAACTCACCTTTAATTTCAGACTTAATCCGTAAGGGTGAAGTGCATGAAATTAAAGACCTGATGAAGCGTTCTCGTGAACTAGGTATGCAAACCTTTGACCAAGCCTTATATGACCTTTATAAAGCCAAGCAAATTAGCTACAAAGATGCGCTCAAACATGCCGACTCACCGAACGACCTGCGTCTACAAATTAAATTGTCTGAAGAAGGCGGTGAGCATTTACTGCGTGCAAATTCAAATATTACCTTTGATGGTCAACATTAATTTTGCTTAAACGCTTTCGGAAATAAAAAACAGACTTCACATGAAGTCTGTTTTTTATTCATTCTCATCCGCATCGGATTATTTTTTACGATATGCTTCTTGGCATTCAGGCGCATCACAATAGCCATAAAGATTTAATGAGTGACCTGTAAGTTGGAAACCAAATTTTTCTGCCACTTGATGTTGCTCATGCTCAATCACATCATTAGTAAATTCCACCACTTTATTGCAGTTTTGACACACAATATGGTCATGGTGATCTTCTTGCATAATCTCAAAAACAGAATGATTGTTTTCAAAATGATGGCGTTGAATAATACCTGCAGCTTCAAACTGTGTTAACACGCGATACACAGTTGCTAAACCCACATCTTCACCCTGTTCAAGTAAAGTCTTATAAATATCTTCTGCGCTTAAGTGATGTTGTCTTGAATTTTCAAGCAATTCCAATATTTTAATTCGTGGAAGTGTAACTTTAAGTCCAGCTTTACGTAAATCTTGATTTGAAATAGGCATGAAAAAAGGTCTCTCAACAAAATTAAAGTTGGAATATGCAACAAAGTTTAGATGCAGTATGATCTATCCTTGGATCAAATGCATCATAATTAATTTGGGATAGTTTAGCAAAATGCAAAAAATCATGCTGACGTTATTTGTCACTTCATTGCTCGTAGGCTGTTCAACCTTGGGCGTTTATAAAGTTGATATTCCACAAGGTACACCTTTAACTCAAGCACAAGCGGCTAAAATTCAAGTGGGAATGAGCCACCAACAAGTTCGCTTTTTGCTAGGTAGTCCAACTGTTGCCGATCCAATGAATCCGTTACGTTGGGACTACATTTATAAGTATACCCCAGGAACATATGCTAAAAAAGCCAAGATTCCTGCTGCACATGGTCAACACTTAAAAATCTTCTTTGACCAAAACGGTATCGTTCAAAAAATTGAAGGCTTAGAAACCATTCCAGAGTCTCAACCGGGCTTACCAGGTTCTAAAGAAGCGATTTTAACTGCGCCACCACTATAGTCGCTTTAAGATAAAAATAAACCCCTAAATTTAGGGGTTTTTTTTATAAGTACAATTGCTTGAAACGATTGCCTCGACAATAACGGCCGACGGGATTTTTCTTGGCGCGATTACGACGAATATCTTTCGGATTAATGGTTAATGCACGATAGATTTCGACGCGATCACCTGCTTCAAGTAACTGAGATGAATCGCTTACA
Organism: Acinetobacter sp. YH16042; assembly: GCF_013417245.1. NCBI lineage: Bacteria > Pseudomonadati > Pseudomonadota > Gammaproteobacteria > Moraxellales > Moraxellaceae > Acinetobacter > Acinetobacter sp. YH16042. Next base: position 24,481 of record NZ_VPEJ01000015.1, on the reverse strand, counting down.
CGCGCCCCGAAGATTCCTAGTGTTAACACTTCTGGTAAATCCACTTGTTTTCGAATGCCACTTTGCACAATAGCATCTTCAACCGTCATACCGGGATTAAAGCTCAGCGGAATTAATATCTGCTGTTCCATGCTCGCATAAGCGACCCATACTTGTAACTGAGCTGTCATTAGAATAACTGCCCAATCACAGCCACCAATGCCAATATTATTGACAAGGGCACTACGATACGTACGGCAATACGCCAAATATTATAAAAGGTTTCATGACTGAAGTTCATTGACTTACGTAGATGACTAATCTTCATAATCCAACCTGCGAAAATCGCATAAATCAGACAAATAATTAAGCCCCAAATCAACAAGGCAATATTAAATACTGGAACAACAGTGCTCAGTGCCCATACAAAAACCGCAACCAATAAAATCGCCCATTGCACCACTATGGCCAATTGGCGTTGTTGTAATTGTTCACGTGACATTTGAATCAGCAATGCTGAAGCAGCAACCAAACCCACAACCAGTGCTAAAGCAGGTACTTGTGCTTTTGCTGCGAAAAAGGCAAAAGCAACCACTGCCAAAAGTTGAGCGATCCAAATCGGAAATACCGTTTTGCTTGCAATCTCTTGTTGCTTCACAGCTGGCAAACTTGACTGCCAGTACAAGCCCATCCCCAAACCACTTGCTACGAGCGCCAAGACGGTTGCATTGCCCCACTCACTAAATTCGAGCGCAGTCATTTTCCACTCTGGTAAGGCAGTTCCCATAACATTCGCTAAGACTACTGCAGCAATCACACCAATAGCGGTCAAAATCACTAAAAATTGGCGTGGTACAAACGACAATGCAAATGCAATGACCGCAAGGACAGCCAAAATCATGCTATAGGCAAAGCCATTAGCTGTAAAAATTGCCACATATTGCGATGCGGCTGAAAGCATGGCACCTGCTAAAAATGGAATAAATACTACGGCAAGCCAACCGACTACACGCCATTTGGGTGAAGCATCCGCATCACGTGTTAGCGAAGACAGTGCTTGAACTGCTGTGGTTTTTGAACGTTTTGCTAAAGCAATTTCCAAATAACATAGCGGTAAAGCTAAAATAAGCATTGTACCTAGCCACAACAGCCAGAAATCTAGCTGACGTTCAATTTGAATACCTGTTACCGGTGCTAAAGTTGCAATAATGATAAAAGATAAACAGAACGCCATCAGTGGCGATAACCATTTCGACATCGCATTGTCCTGCATGACAAATTCCTTTGAAAATTCTAGCGCTATTTTGCCTTGCTGTGCCTTGAAAATCAAAAACAAAAAGCAAATCACCTTAAAGGTGATTTGCTGCGCAAATAATATTATTAGATTTTAATTGTTTTTATTTCATTTTTTGAGGTTATGAAAAGAAACGTGCAAACCAATTTTTGCCTTTTTTCTTTTCTTTTTCTTTGATGATACCCATCATATTTTCTTTAACCGCACCGACATAATCAGCATCATCGTGCTGAATATGGTTAATCAGCCATTTTGAAAGCACTTCATGTAATTCATTTTCAATCGCATGCCCCATTTCAAAACGGTCACGGTAAGATTCAATTTTTTTAATAAATAAATCATGTACGCGTTTATGTGGCACACGATATTTATAACCCGCTTCTTCTTGTAAAGATTCTTCGAAGGTAAAATGTGATTGCGTGTAATCAATAATGTTTTCCAGAATTTGTTTTACACGATCACGATCTGTATTTGCGTCAATGCCATCAATTTCATTGATGTAGTCAAGAATCCGTTTGTGTTGATCGTCAATCACATCGATACCAGTATTGTATTCTGGAACCCATTTCATTTTCATTACGACCACCTATAAATATGAAGGACTTATCACGTAAATTTCATCATATAATTAAAGAACTTAAATAAAAATGAAGTAAAAAGGTTGGTTTTAATTGAAATACTGCCATTTATATTGTAATCAATTGTTTTTATTATGTTAATTTATTTAATCCCGAGTATAAAGCTAAGATATTTTTTAATCAATTCAATATCTTAGAAAACACCCTTAATTCAATAAAGTGTAAGATATTCATTTTTATAATGAATATCTTTCATTCAAAATTAATACTGATCTGCACGTGTGACACGTTTTAAAGATGGGTCCAGCCGCTCACGTTCTAAACGTTCAACAACCGTCTTTGCAGCACGAATTGGACGACCATGTTGAAATAAAATCATTTCACCCGGCTCAAATGCTGTCCAAACTTCGTTTTGCGTTAGGGGTTCAGTGGTAATCACGGCAACACGGTCTTCAGGCGTAGTGACTTCACTAAAATCGACTTCAACATCAATATCAATCAACTGTGCAGGCTGAAATGGAAACTCTCGAACCAGCCAATGCAGCTTGGTAATCGCATAACTAAATAGCGCCTGCCCATTCGACAAACAAAAATTAAAGGTGCCATGTTCTGCAATTTTAGGAGAAATTTCTAATAACAGATCAAACACCTGATCGAGTGTAGGTTCGGTATAACCAAAACGTTTCACCATTTGCTCGAGCAAATAGCAAAAGGCCAATTCACTGTCGGTATTGCCGACGGGGCTGAAGCGCCCTGTGAGCTTAGGCTGAAAGCCATGTAGGTCGCCATTATGTGCAAAAATCCACTGTCTGCCCCACAATTCACGACTAAATGGATGTGAGTTTTCAAGATTAATTTTGCCTTGTGTCGCTTTACGAATGTGTGCAATCACATTGCGAGATTTAATCGGGTAGTTTCGGATCAGCTCAGCAATCGGAGACTCTACAGCAGATTGATTGTCGACAAATAAACGACATGCTTTATCTTCAAAAAAAGCGATACCAAAGCCATCACAATGATCTGAGGTAATTCCTGCTCGCTGCGAAAATCCCCGAAACGAAAAAGTTATATCGGTAGGAGTCGCACAATTCATTCCGAGCAGCTGGCACATATCGATCATTTCAGCAGTAAATCTATGATTTCTCTATTGTGCATGACAGTTTTAGTTGTTGTAAATCTAAAATCGGCGCCATTGTAAGAGTTTTTATAATCCAACAGGGCAAATACATTATTTGATCTTTTCAAAAGTTACTTAGCCAACTGATAAATAATAAAAAAGCCTCAAAAGAGGCTTTTTTATATCAAAAAATGCTAAGTATCTTAAGCTTTTTTCACATTGGTTCGATTGGTGATTAATGTACCCACACCATGATCCGTAAAGATTTCAAGTAATGTTGCATGAGGTACACGACCATCAACAATATGTGCGCTGATTACGCCGCCTTTGACTGCATCTAATGCACAGCCAACTTTCGGAATCATGCCGCCATAGATCACGCCAGTTTCAATCAAACGATCGACTTCTTGGGTGGTTAACCCAGTCAGCAGATTTTTATTTTCGTCTAAAACACCCGTGATATTGGTCAATAAAATTAGCTTTTCCGCACCCAATGCTTCAGCCACTTTACCTGCAACCAAGTCAGCATTGATGTTATAGGTGTTGCCGTCTTCGTCTACACCTAATGGTGCAATCACAGGAATAAAATCGCTTTGGGTAAACATTTCAAGTACGTCAGTTTTCACACCAACCACTTCGCCAACTAGACCTAAATCAATCTGTTTTACTGAACCATCTTCGGCTGTTTTTTCCATCAATAATTTTTGCGCACGGATCAAATTACCATCTTTACCCGTTAAACCAATTGCACGGCCACCGTGTTTATTGATTAAGTTCACAATCGATTTGTTCACGCTGCCGCCCAAGACCATCTCGACAACTTCCATCGTTGCAGGATCAGTCACGCGCATACCGTCGATACGATCAGACTCACGGCCTAATTGTTTGAGGAATGAATCCACTTGTGGACCACCGCCATGAACCACAATCGGATTTAAACCAACCGTTTTCAGCAGCACGATATCACGTGCAAATGAGCTCTCAAGCTCAGGATCGGTCATGGCATTACCACCATACTTCACTACCAGCGTCTTACCCGCAAAACGTTGAATATACGGCAAAGCTTCCGTCAGGATTTGTGCTTTGTCGATGCCAGTATGTTGATGTGGCATTTGCCTCTCCTTATTGAGCATCTGGAATGTCATGAGCAATGTCTGGATAGTGCTCAACTAACATGGAAACAAACAGATCTCGTATTTCTTTTAAGCGTGCTGATGAGTTGGCATCAAAGCGTAAAGTGAAATACTCACCTGTATTCGATGCTCGAATGATGCCAAATCCATCATCAAAATCAAGGCGTATTCCATCAATTTTACTGATTTGTGCCGGAATTCGCGCAGAATTGGCTTCAACCAGCTTTAAAACTTCCGCTGGATCATGCTGATGCGTACTGACATATAAATCTTCGGTACTAAAGCGCTCTGGATATTTCGCCAAAGCTTCTGACAATGTCAGCCCCTGAGTTTGAATATATTCTAATACCCTTAAGGCAGCATATAGACCGTCGTCATAGCCACCACCACGACCGTCATTAAAAACATAATGCCCTGCGTATTCACCACCAAAAACCGCTTTGCCTTTAGATTGGGAAATATACTTTCGCAAAAAACTACTGCCCGTTCGAATCATGACAGGCTGTGCTTCTAGATCACACACAGTATCGCGAATCATTGTTGAACATTTCACATCAAATACCACCTCTGCATGTGGTTTTTGAGTCAAACAAATTTCAGCAAATAAACATAATAATCGATCTGCAGAAACGACTTTGCAAGTTTCATCAATCAGCACTAAACGATCACCATCACCATCTAAAGCAATGCCAATATCGGCTTTTTGTAGCTGTATGGCTTGGCGGAGATGGGTTAAATGTTTGAGCTGTGATGGATCTGGAGCATGATCAGGGAAATGTCCATCAGCTTGGCAACGTAATGCCAAAACTTCACAGCCTAATTTATTTAATAATAAGGCTGCACAATGCCCAGCTGAACCATGCATGCCATCGATCACAACTTTAAGTGGTTGCTGTAAATGAATGTCATCTAAAATAAATTTCTGATAGGCCAAACAATATTCAGGCTTGATTTCGTGTGGCTCAAGTTTAGTCATCAAATGCACACGTTCCGAAGAAAAACAATTTCGTGCTTCGACTGCAACGTGTTGAATCATCTCCGGACAAGGTGGCTCACCTTTGATAATCCACTTGATACCATTATCTGATTTAGGATTATGGCTCGCCGTCACCATAATGCCATTGCCTTGAAATTGTCCCGCAATAAAATACAACATCGGGCTTGAGCAGCAGCCAATAATTTCCGCTTCAAGGCCAGCCTCATGGCAGACTTTTTGAATTATTTTTGCATAGGTTGGACTGGTTAAACGCGCATCATAGCCAATGGCAAGGCTCTTTTGCCCTGCATCTAAATATTGTTTGACTAAGCCACAAGCAATTGACTGAACTAAATCAGCATTTAAGAGCGATATTTTCCCGCGAATGTCATATGCACGAAAAATATGTTGCGGAAAGTGATTAAACAGTGAACCCATACTATGTTCTTCTAATTACATCTTTATTAATTAAAAAATCTAAAACTCTAATGAGAATTTAAGCTTTTAATTAAAGGATAAAATCCTGAAAAAAGTGTAGCTTTTTTATAACAATTTTAGTTAATAATCAATTAATAATATTTAAATACTGATCAAAAACTTAAAAATTAATCCCAAAACTTCTATTTTCCACAAATTATTTTTATATATAAATCATTAATTTACAATTTAAAAAATATCAAACCACCCGTTCATCTATATTTATTTTACTTTTCAAATATTTTTAAATCCCTATTCCACTCTGTACAAATATAGTAAATTGATTAAATTTAAATCAACAAAGAAGGTGCAATTTATTCTTCTCTATTAAAATATAATCCGAGTAATTTCATCAGAATTAAATTTTTCGAGATAAGCCTATAAACGATATTGATAAAAGCCTAAACACCCTAAATATAGATTTGATTTTGAATAAATTAAAAATTTAAATAAAATCATATAAATAAAAACCATCACGAGGATGGTTTTTATTAGCTACTTGATTGTAGGCATTTACTTGTCAACACACTGGATCAAAAGTCTCGCGCTGATTAGTTTTTACCTGTATGACCAAAACCGCCTGCACCACGTTCAGTGGCTTCAAACTCATCTACAATATCAAACTGAGCTTGTACAACTGGCACTAAAACATATTGTGCTAAACGCTCACCCGGCTCTAGGCTAAATGCCGTTTGGCTACGGTTCCAAACAGATACCATCAATTCACCTTGATAGTCTGAGTCAATCAAACCGACCAAGTTACCCAACACGATTCCGTGTTTATGACCTAAGCCTGAACGTGGCAGAATTAAACCTGCAAAATTTGTGTCTTCGATATAAATCGATAGGCCTGTTTTTACCAGAACAGTTTGACCCGGTTCAATTACGGTGGTTTCTTCTACACATGCACGGAGATCAAGACCTGCCGAACCTGCTGTGGCATAAGTTGGCATTGGCCATTCCGTACCTAAACGTGTGTCGAGAACTTTAACTTGAACTTTCATGGTTCATTCCTGTTTCAATAAAACGAATTTCAAAAAATAAATAAAATATTCTACGCATTAAGCTTTAACGCTTAATCAGCGCGCGTAAATTTTCTAAATAATGCTGTGCTTGCTGTTTAGGATCGATATCCCCTGCCAGCTTTTTCTTGCGCCCTAACCACTCCAATTCATCTTGTGGCAGTTCGTCCAAGAAACGGCTTGGTGTCATTTGTCGCATTTGACCACCGGCTTTACGCTGCTCTGCAAGAGTCATGGTTAAACCTTGACGTGCACGAGTAATCCCCACATACATCAGTCGACGTTCTTCCTCAACCGTGTCGGCAGCAATGGAGTTTTTATGCGGTAGAATTTCTTCTTCCAGACCAATCAAATAAACGAATGGAAATTCCAGACCTTTCGACGCATGAAGTGTTAACAAATTGACTTTATCGGTGTCTTCTTCTTCTTGTTGCTGTTCTAACATATCGAGCAGCACCATTTTACGAATCACACTTTCAATGTTCTTTTCATCTACATCTTCAGCGCGGTTTATCAAACTTTGAATACTGCTATATAGCACTTCAATATTATCCAGTTTGGTTTTTTCCTGCGCAGGTGTAGCTGCAGATTCTTTAACATAGTCGATATAACCTGCTTCAATCATCATGCGACGAATGATCGGAACAGGTTCATCATCTTCTAATAATTCACGAGTAAAGGTCGAAATAAAGTCCGCAAATTCGGCCAATTGGGTTGTGGCTTTTTTCGGAATCGCCATGCTTAAGCGCTGGTCACCTGCTGCACTGAGTAAGGATAAATTACTTTCCTGCGCAAATAAGCCAAGCTTTTCCAAAGTCACAGGACCAATCGCACGTTTTGGCGTATTGATAATTCGTAAAAATGCACTGTCATCTTCAGGGTTGATGATCAAACGTAAGTAGCTCATCAAGTCCTTAATTTCAGCACGAGCGAAGAAAGACTGACCACCCGATAATTTATACGGGATCTGCATTTGGCGTAGCTGTGTCTCTAGAGCACGCGCTTGGAAATTACCACGGTATAAAATGGCGTAGTCTTTCCAATTTTTACCATTCATCAGCTTGTGCGTAATCAAGTCTTTTACAACGCGTTCTGATTCATCATCGTCATTACGACAAGTAATCACGCGGATCACTTCACCATGGCCTTTATCTGACCAAAGCTTTTTATCGAAAATATGTGGGTTATTGCCAATAACTGTATTGGCAGCTTTTAAAATACGACTGGTCGAGCGATAGTTTTGCTCAAGCTTAATCACTTTCAGATTACGGAAATCTTCCTTCAATAAAGCCATATTCTCAGGCTTAGCACCACGCCATGCATAAATCGATTGGTCATCATCACCTACCGCGGTGAACTGTCCCATGACACCCACGAGTAATTTCACCAAAATATATTGCGCGGTGTTGGTATCTTGATATTCGTCGACCAATAAATAGCGGATTCGATTCTGCCAACGATCACGCACTTCTGCATTTTCTTGTAATAAGCGCGTCGGCATGACAATCAAATCATCAAAATCCACAGCATTGTAGGCACGTAAATTACGCTCATACAGTTGATACAGATGTGCAAACTGAACGTCTTCTGCTGTTTCACAGGTGGTATGCGCTTGCTCAGGTGGAATCAGATCGTTTTTCCAATCTGAAATCATTTTCATGGCTTTGGCAATCAGCTCTTTACTTTCTGCACCGGATAAATTGTCGCGATGCATTAAATCCATCAAAATGCGTTTGCAGTCATCTGCATCTAAAATAGAAAAGTTATTTTTCAGTGGTGTATTTTTTAATTCCAAACGAAGCATGTTTAGCCCGAAGTTATGGAATGTAGAAACTGACAGCCCTTTTGCCTCTTCACGGCTCATCAGCTTCGTCACACGCTCTTTCATTTCACGCGCAGCTTTGTTGGTAAAGGTCATCGCGGTGATACGGTGCGCAGGAATACCACAATGCTTCACCAAATAGGCAATTTTACGGGTAATCACCGATGTTTTGCCTGAACCTGCCCCTGCAAGTACTAACAAGGGTCCTTGAGTGTATTTCATTGCTTCAAGTTGCTTGTCGTTCAACTGACTTGCCAGTGACATAGTCTTTCCTCTTATTAATTCGAGGATGATTATAGTCATCTGAAACGATCTTGCCTAATGCAAAATGTATTTTATCGGTCATTAAAAATGCCATAAAAAAAGCCACCCGAGGGTGGCCTTTCGTTTCGAACTAAAACTTATTTAGTTTCGTAAACTGAGATTTCTACGCGACGGTTTTGTTCACGACCTGCAGCAGTTGAGTTATCCGCTACTGGAGAAGTTGAACCGTAACCACGTGCAGTAATACGAGTTGAAGAAATACCTTGAGACGCTAGGTAGTTTTTCACTGAGTTTGCACGGTTTTGAGAAAGTGGGTTGTTGATCGCATCAGTACCAGTGTTATCTGTGTGACCGTGTACAACGATTGCAAGTTTGTTTGCAGTACCGTCTTCACGCAATACTTTAGCAACATCATTCAACGCAGATTGGAACTGAGATTGAATAGTTGAAGAGTTAGTTGCGAAAGTTACTGATGGCATAACAAGGTTGATCGAACCATCTGGATTACGACCTACGTCAACACCAGTACCAGCCAATTCTTGTTTAAGACGTTTTTCTTTCTTATCAAGAAGAAGACCTGCACCACCACCAACTACAGCACCAATTGCAGCTGCTTGACCCATTTTGTCTTTATCAGCATTAGAATAAGCAATACCAGCGCCTAAAAGAGCACCTAGACCAGTACCGATTGCTGCTTTGTCATATTCCATGTTTTGACAACCAGTAAGTGCCATTGCCCCAACTACTGCCGAAATTACTAGTGCACGCATTGCATGCCTCCTTCTTTGTGTTTTGTTGTATGGTTGAAATGATGAAGTAAAACAAATGGCTGAACCATTGATTTTTTGTTAATAATAAAACGTTTAGTTACAATTTGTAATATGAATACGAGATTTATTTGTTAATTCCATCACAATTTCTTCACAGTTCTGCAGATGCCCTTTTTTATTTAATCAACTCGAACTATATTTATTAGAATCAATCATTATTTGGACAATTTCCGCTAGGACTTTTTATATGTCATCTCAAACAAATAAGCAACCGACACTAAAAAAAATTAGCAAAGGACTTACCGTCGGTTCAGTTATGACAGGCAGTACTTTTTTCCATGGTCCTCCTGTACTAGCCCTTGGTCTAACCAAACTCTTTAAAAAATCAAAAAAGGTTGATGAAACCAACATAAAAATTACCAACAGTTGGCTCACGGTCAATAACTGGTTAATTGATCACGTTTTACCCAACACAAAATGGGATATCACCATCGATGAAGGCCTCGACTTAAATTTGCATGGTCGCTATCTCATGACCTGTAACCATCAGAGTTGGGTCGATACAACAGTTAACCAATATTTTGGTTTAACCCGTATGCCACTGACGCGTTTCTTTACCAAATGGGAACTCATTTTCATTCCATTTGTTGGACAAGCTTTTAAAATTTTAGGCTTCCCAATGATGAAACGTCATAGCAAAGAACAAATCGCGAAAAATCCTGAACTTAAATATCGAGATATGGAAGAAGCGCGTAAATCTTGTGAACAGTTATTGAGCCAGCCTTTTACCCTGCTGAACTATTTGGAAGGCACTCGCTTTACCCCTGAAAAGCATGCGCAGCAGCAGTCACCGTATCAAAACCTTCTTAAACCCAAAGCGGGTGGTTTAGCACTGGCACTCAATATTTTAGGGGATCAAGTTGATGCTCTCGTAGATATGACCATCGTCTATCCAAATGGTGCACCGGGTTATGGTGAATTTTGGCTCGGTGAAGTTCCACGTATCGCCGTGGATTTACGTAAAATTGAAATTCCTACTTGGGTGCATGGCGGCAACTATGAAGATGACGCAGAGTTCCGTGAAAAATTTCAGCATTGGGTGGATGAGCTGTGGACGGAGAAAGACCAACTCATTACTCGTATGAAAGCTAAATACTCAGTTACTGAATAATTAAGAAGAAGTTTTATGTCGCAGAACAGCATGCCGCAAAACAAGAAATCTAAATATCATCATGTCAATCCAAACAGTTGGTCATTCAAACTGTTTTTGATTTATGACATATTCATGGTGTTTATTATTGTTTTTAACTTGTTCTGCCTGTGCATGAACTTTTTCCTCATGAGCAATCTTGGCAGTTGGTTCTTTAACAGTATCCACCTGCCCGATGTGCTGAGTTTTTACCGTGAACATTTGCATCCGTGGGTGATTACCACCGAAGCGTGGTTCATTATCTTTTTGATTGTAGAACTGTTGGTGCGTTGGGCGATTGCCATCATCAACAAGCACCATCAGCGCTGGTTCTTCTTCCCGTTTATACATTGGTACGAAATTTTAGCCATTGTGCCGCATTTACGTTTCCTGCGTTTATTTCGCGCGGGCGTGATTGCCTATCGACTTTATGAAATGGGTTATCAGATTGTGCCATCGGCATGGCAAAAGAAAGCTTTGTTTTATTATCGTGTGGTGATGGAAGAACTGTCTGATCGAGTAGTACTGACGGTGCTCGATGGGGTTAGACATGAGTTAAACACCAGTACCACACATAAAGATTTGATTAGCAATGTCGTTCAGCATCACCGAGAGTTATTTACCCAAGTCTTGGCCGAAATTTTGCAAGAAAATTTAAGCAAAGAGCTACGTGCTGAACGTGAATTGATCGCCAAAAATGTCGGAAAAATCGTCAGTCAGGCCATCGAAGACACCCCAGAACTCACGCAGCTATTGCGCTTAGTGCCAATCGTTGGCAGCCGCATTGAACAGCAGATTCAAAGTATCGGGCAACGTTTGGGTGAAAATATTACCCAAGGTTTAATTTCCCCGTTGGCTTATCCCAATACATCGACGGCTCAGAAACCCAATCTATATTTAGACATTTCACAGCGTGTTAGCCGTATTGAAATCGAAAATAATGCCCAGCTGGATGAGTTGGTTCGCTCTGCGGTTTTTGAAAGTCTAGAAGCTATTCGTAAGCAAGTGAAAGTAAAACAGTGGCAGCAGATTATGCAGGAGCAGGACCAAGCTACAGAATAAACACTTAGTCAAAAATAATTGCGAACTCCGCTAGAGTATTCATGCAAATTGTTCTAGGATTTGCTCTATTTACAACATAACTACTTCGGCACAAAAGTAATAGTTAGAAGTCTCAAGGATTCAATATGGCTGATATACGGATAAAAGGCAAAATGGTCAATGCGATTCGCATTCACCTCGATACCAATGATCATGATGCGATCCGCCAGCAACTTACTCCAATGTTCCAAAAGGCTTTTCCACCCGGAACATTAGCCGTGATTGAAAGTACGGTTGATCAAGAACTAATTGCACTGATTCAACTACTTATTAGTATTGAAATTCAACCGATTGGTGTCACTGAAGGTCCGCTATCGGACCAAGCACGTGCTATCCAATTTCCCGTGGTTCCTGCAGATCGTAAACTACAACAAGTTAAACCGACACGCGAACAAGTGGTTGAAGAACCCGCGCCTGCAGAAGAAAAAACCGAAGATAAAATTGCTGCAGTCGAAGTACCGAATATTCGTCATGCCACGTCTTATCACAATGAAATCTTGCGTACAGGTCAATGTTTAGTCCAAGACCATGGCGATATCATTATTAATGCTGGTATTAATAGCGGTTCAGAAGTAATTGCTTCAGGAAATATACATATTTATGGTAGTGCTCGTGGTAGAGTCATTGCCGGAGCTGGTGGGAACACGGCTGCACGTATTTTCTGTCATTCATTAGAAGCTGAATTGGTTTCAATTGCAGGGACTTACTGTGTCGCTGATGACATTCCACCTCATGTGGTCAAACAGCCAGTACACATTTATTTGAATGACCAGCAAGAGCTAGTATTTGAAGCTTTGCAATTTTAATGTATAAATAATCACCAAACCCCTAATTAAAAAAGGGGATTTAAACCATAACAGGAGTGGATTCGGTGGCGAAAATTGTTGTCGTAACATCAGGTAAAGGTGGCGTAGGTAAAACAACTACAAGCGCATCTTTTGCAACAGGTTTAGCCCTTCGCGGCCACAAAACTGTTGTGATCGACTTTGATGTGGGTTTACGTAACCTTGACTTGATCATGGGCTGTGAACGCCGCGTTGTATATGACTTTGTAAACGTATTGAATAACGAAGCTCGATTACAACAAGCGCTTATTCGCGATAAAGATATTGAAAATCTCTACATTTTGCCAGCATCTCAAACACGTGATAAAGACGCGTTAACAGATGAAGGTGTAGCTCGTGTAATGGACGAACTTTCTCAAGAGTTCGATTACATCATTTGTGACTCACCTGCGGGTATCGAACGTGGTGCAATTTTAGCAATGTATCATGCTGATGAAGCGATCATTGTGACGAACCCAGAAATTTCTTCGGTACGTGACTCTGACCGTATTATTGGGATGCTCGACAGCAAAACCAAAAAAGTAGAACAAAACGAAGGTCGTATCCGTAAGCATCTCTGTATTACACGTTTCAATCCAGAACGTGCGGATAAGCAAGAGATGTTGACGATTGATGACATTTCAAAAGATATTTTACGCGTACCGACTTTAGGTGTTATTCCTGAATGTAAAAGCGTTCTACAAGCATCAAACGAAGGTAAACCAGTGATTTTGTTTACAGAAGAAGCGGCTGGCCAAGCGTATGATGACCTTGTTGCACGTTTCCTTGGTGAAGAGCGCCCTTACCGTCATATTACGGTAAAACCTAAGGGTTGGTTAGCACGTCTATTTGGAGCGTAATCATGGCAGGATTCTGGAGCAAACTTTTTAGCAGTGACGAGAAACCGTCAAGCGCACAAACGGCAAAAGACCGTTTAAAAGTCATCGTGGCATCTGAAAATGGTTTAGGTAAACGCCTCAGCCAAGATAAGATTGACATGATGAAAAAAGAAATCATGCAAGTAGTAAACCGCTATGTTCGTGGTGTAGATGAGCAACATATTCAAATGTCTGTTCGTTCTGAAGCGAATATTGAAATGCTTGAAATGAATATCAATTTGCCTGAAGAACGTTAATCTGAATTCTGATTAGCCAAGTAAATTGAATCAAGGCAAAATGTGAGGCTGGATCAGTAAAGCGCTGCTTTACCCAGCCGCAAGATGAGAAGCTTTGCTTCGAGTGGGCTGGATTAGTTTTATTCCTTTGTTAGATCAAAAGCTTTGCTTCGAGTAAACGGGATAAAAAAATAACTTTTGATCCAACCAAAAAATGAGTCACTTAACTTAGAGATGGCGAATAAAACCATTTTACTTGCGTACTCATTTTTGCCTTTATGTATTTTTAAACCAGCAAGGAGATTGCGATGGCATTATCTCAGCCAGCAACGTTCAACGAAGAATGGTCAGATGAGCGTGTATTTGCCTACCTTACTCAGCTTCCTCCTGAAGGAGTGAATGGCGACTTTCACGTGCTTTACCATGCTTTCAAACATATGCGTCCAAATGACTATGAGCGTCTTTTGACTCAATTCGTTGCCGATGGCCGTGATGTGAACGCAACTAATCCTGAAGGTCAGCGTATTCATGACGTGATTGCTCAATACCCACGTCAAAGCGCAGGTTTCCTCGAAGTATTGGCAAAATTTGCTTAATTTCGAGTAACAAAAAAAAGCCCGCATGATGCGGGCTTTTTTTATCTTATTTAATATCGGCGTAATTGAATATAATCATGATCAATGCACGATCAACATGAGCAATGGAAACATCAAACCAAAACCAATGGTTTGTACACTAATAATGGCCGCCATCAGTTGTGAATCGCCCTGATAATAGCGTGTCAAAATATAAGACGATGATGCAGTCGGCAAAGCAAAAAAGACCACTAAAATCATCCGTTCAAAATCAGTCAAACCCATCCATGTACTCAATAGATAAGCCATACATGGCATTAACATGAGGCGCCCTATCGTATTTAAACTTAAACGACGTAGATCGGCGCGCATTTGCTGAAACTGTAATGCCGCTCCCACAGACAATAAACCCAAAGGTAAACTCATTGCCGCCAATATTTTTAGCAGCTCGGGTAAACCATTAAATAAGGTGAGACCTGATAAATTAAATAGAACACCGACTACACAACCTAGAATGAGCGGATTTTTCGCGATAGAAATACAGGTTTGTCCAAGCTGTTTAACGCTGATATTGGAAAAAGACAGGACAGAAATGATATTCACCAAAGGAACAGCCACAGCAATCAACATCGCAAACATTTGCATGCCTTCTGAGCCAAACAGCGCCCCCATTAATGACAAGCCAATATAGGTATTAAAACGAATATGACTTTGGATATACACGCCAAAACGCTGCACGGGGATATGCATAAACTGCTTGATCCCCCACAACACGATGCTGATCAAACAGGTGCCCGCAACCAGTACTGTCAACATTCGTGAAACAGTGTTCATATCCAATTGCACGGCTGATACATTCAAAAATAGCAGCACAGGAAATAAAACGTAGTAATTAAGTTTTTCTGAATTTGCCCAAAATTCATCCTGAACAAACTGTGTGTATTTAAGCACATAGCCCATCGCGATTAATGCAACGAGGGGAAACAATGCGACGACGATATTCATGCTGTACGCCTTGAAATAAAGTAGCTATTTCATCTTTAACCATTTATGTAGCACAATATAATCCTCATCTAGACTCATAACAAAATGAGTAATTACTCATGGCAATGACATTTTCTCAGCTTGAAATTTTTATTAAAGTCGCAGAACAACAAAGCTTTACTCTCGCTGCTCGACAGCTGGGAATTACTCAGTCAGCTGTCTCTCATACCCTAAAGTGTTTAGAGCAACATTGGAATGTCAGCTTATTTAGCCGTGAACAAGGCGAAATTAGCCTGACTCATATTGGTCAGCAGTTATTACTGCATGCCAAAGAAATCATCAATACGGCACAAATCATGCAACAAGAAGTGCATGCCGCACATGGTATTCAACAAGGAACGTTGAGAATTGGCTCTTTTGGTTCTTCTAGTTCGATTCATCTGCTTCCAGAGCTATTAAAGGCATATAGAGAGCGCTATCCGCACATTGAGATCTATGTCGAAGAAGGTACCGATGCAGAAGTGTCTCGTTGGATTTCTGAACGTCAGATTGATGTGGGTTTTGCCGTACTCCCTAAGCCGCAGCTGTTCACCTTCCCGTTAATTCAAGACATTTTCATTGCCTTGATTCCAGATAGTTATTCAGTTTCCAAACACAGTCATTTAAATATCCAAGACCTGCAAAATTACCCCTTTATTATGACCCGTGCGGGCAGCCAGTCCCATGTCGAAAAACTGCTTAAACAACACCACATACAACCTAAAATCACCTATCAAATGTCGCAACTGTTAACCATTTTAAATATGGTGAATTTACAGGAAGGGATTGCTATCGTTGCAGATATGGCGATGCCTGCTGAGCTGTTGGCATTGCATCCACATGTGGTCAAACGTCCACTCTTTCCAAATACCCAACGGCAAATTGGACTCGCCGTAAAAAATCAAAAACTCATGAGCCCTGCCTGCAAAGCCTTTATCGAATTGGCCCAGTCCATGTTCTACCAAGATGAGTTCTCAATCTAAAAATAAAAAAAAACCTGCCGAAGCAGGTTTTTTGTTTTAGGACTTAGACCAAGATATCTCGTTTGCCATTTGGCCCCATCCCACTGACGATGCCATTTTCTTCCATCTGATCAATAATCCGTGCTGCACGGTTATAGCCGAGACTGAATTTACGCTGTAAAGATGAGGTCGATGCTTTACGTGTTTCCAAAACGAAACTAACACATTGATCATACAGCGCATCACGGTCTGATCCACCATCACCATCTTCAAAACCGCGAGATGTCGGCTCTTCATCATAAGGCGTGAGGATTTCATCGACATAATTCGGTTCACCGCGCTCACGCCATGCATCACAAATACGGTTCACTTCATCGTCTGAAATAAACGCGCCATGTACCCGTTCAGGTTCAATTTTCCCCGGTCCGAGGAATAACATATCACCATGGCCCAGTAAGTCTTCCGCACCACCAGCGTCTAAGATAGTACGTGAATCCAGTTTACTGTTCACACGTAGCGCAGCACGCGTTGGAATATTGGCTTTGATCAAACCTGTCACTACATCTACGGTTGGACGCTGAGTCGCCAACAGCAAATGAATCCCTGCTGCACGTGATTTTTGTGCAAGACGGGTAATCATTTCTTCAGCTTTTTTACCCACTTGCATGATCATGTCGGCAAATTCGTCGGCAACAATTACGATCAACGGCATAGGCTGTAAACGTGGCGCACGACTTTGCGTTGCTGAGTCATCTGGCTTCCAAGTTGGATCAATGAGATCTTCACCATTAGCCATTGCTTCTTCAATTTTGCGGTTAAAGTCAGTCAGCTTACGTACTTTCATCAAAGACATCAGCTTATAACGACGCTCCATTTCATTCACACACCAGTTCAATGCACTCACCGCATCTTTCATGTCAGTTACAACAGGCGTTAACAAATGTGGAATATCGTTATAGTTGGCAAGTTCCAACTGTTTCGGGTCAATCATAATGAGACGCAGTTGCTCAGGTGTGTATTTCAACAACATCGACAACAACATGGCATTGACTGCGACTGACTTACCAGAACCCGTAGTACCTGCCACCAACATATGCGGCGCTTTCGCCAAATCGGCCAAGACAGGATTACCTGAAATATCTTTACCCATCGCCATACTAAGTAAGGCATTTGGATCACGGTAAGCAGGAGTTTCTAACAGCTCAATAAGACGAACCATTTCACGTGAACTATTTGGGACTTCAATCCCGATATACGGTTTACCCGGAATGACTTCCACCACACGTACAGAGGCCATAGACATCGAACGTGCCAAGTCACGTGAAATATTGGTGACTTTCGACGCTTTCACACCAGGTGCTAAATCAAGTTCAAAACGTGTTACGACTGGTCCCGGCTGTGCCTCTACAACTTTGGCTTTGACATTAAACTCTTGCAGTTTAATTTCTAAAAGTTCAGACAAGCGAGACAATTGCTCTGCAGTGAAATTGACTTTCTTGTTCGGATCAACCGGATCTAAGATTTCCAAGCCCGGCAAAGTCGGTAAATCCAAGCGTTTTTGTGCCACTTGCATCGCACGTGACATTGGACGACCAGAGGCATCGGTTAAAGGCGCATCAAAGTCAAAATCATCTTCGAGATCTAAATCGATGTCTTCAGGTTTACCCGCCGTTTCTTGCCACACTTCACGGAATGCATCTTTATTCGAGCTGATTAAGGCTTTTTCATCATCAGATACAAAAGTCTGCGGCTGTGTATTGATTTCAGCACGAACCAAAGGCGTAGATTGCGCATAACTACTGGTTGTACGAACTGGCTGTGCCTGTTCTATCGCTCGCTCTGCTTCTTCAACCAGCAAATCATCGAGATCATTAAATTCAGCTTCAGCACTGATATTTTTCGGTGTGGTGAGCGTTGTCGTTTGTGCAGCTGCCACACCTAATCCTACAACAGTTGCAGCAGTACCTGTTGCAAAATCATTTGAATGCGTTGCTAGACTTTCATTTTGCGATGTATTAAATGGGCTATGCACATCCGTCGCTGTTTTACCATTCGGGACAGCCGCTAACAGCTCGTCGAAGATTTCATCATCATCCCAATCCACTGATTTTTTAGCAGGTTGCACCGCTTCTGTCGGAGATGTCGAATGCACATCCGCTGTTTTGTTGAAATATTCAGTTTGATTGGCAGGCTGCTCTTCTTCTGCAGCTTTCAGTAAAGCATCAATATCTTGTTTATGCCGTTGGTCATCATTTGAATGCAAGGCACGCCAAACCTCTCCTGTCGCAACAACACGTTGTTGATCTTGCTCAAACTGACGCACTTTCGCCAAAGTATGTTCAAAATCTTCATCGGATGGTGTAGCAGTCTCCATCGAATCTACCGTAGATAAATGCTGTACATTGCCTTCTTTTTCTGCCCATTCTTTATCAGCAATATCATCAAATAAACGCTCAGCAACACGATCGCGTACTACAGGGTCAACCTCTACAGCATGATGCTCATGGGCGGGTGTAACTGGTGCAACCACTTTTGATGCATGCGCAGCAGCACTCTCTTTTTTAGTCGTTGGTACTGTACGGTCAAATGCGGTGTCGCCTTCAGGCACATTGCGATAGAACAAATCTTGCAGATAAGCTGGTGTCGATTTCATGGTTGCCCATGTCTTATTCCACTTGATGCCAAAGGCCAAAGTGAACAACATGATCCAAAATGCAATAAGAAATATTGCTGCACCATAGACCGTTAAAATTTGTTCAAGACTTTGACCCAGTTCATAACCAATAATCCCGCCCGATGCATTTTCTAAAGTATCTTCAGGGACATTCCAAAACAGGAAAAGTAAACTTGAAGTTGCCAGTAAAATAAAGAACTGAGCGGCATAACGAAATGGACGGTTTAAAAAACTACGTGGCCACCACACTTGAATTGCTTCGAGAAATAAATAGACAGGTATCAGCAGACTTGCCCAACCTAAAAATCCATAGAGTAAATCAGCGATCCATGCACCTGCGACGCCGCTGGCATTTGAAACTTGCTGAGTATCACTGGATAAATGCATCCATCCCGGATCAAATGGCGTATATGTGACTGTTGCAAGGAACAGATATATCCCAAATGAAACAAGGAATAAAGTCATTATTAAGCGCTGTGCATATGCACCCGACACCGCTGTCATATACGTTCCTGTAACCAATTCTTCATGAATGTTTTTGTCATTACCCACAACAAAAATGGGCTGAATCTAAACCTGTTATTATGCACCTGTTCAATAAAAAAGATGCAAGATAATTTAAGTATAGTTGTTAACTTTATTCTATATAGCTCAAAACGATTTCGATGATCAATAATATCGACTTTAATCTCACACAATCGTTTCAAACTTTGACGTATAATTCCACAAATTATCATATAAAAAAAGGATTCTACGGATGAGCGCTCGTCACTCACGTCTAATTATTTTAGGTTCTGGTCCTGCAGGTTATAGCGCTGCGGTATACGCTGCCCGTGCGAACCTGAAACCGACACTCATCGCAGGTATTCAATTAGGCGGTCAATTGACTACAACGACAGAAGTAGACAACTGGCCAGGTGGTGCAGAAGGTTTAACAGGCCCTGCCCTAATGGAACAAATGCAAGCTCATGCTGAACGTTTTGGTACAGAAATTGTGTATGACCATATCAACGAAGTGGACCTCAATGTTCGTCCGTTCGTGCTTAAAGGCGATATGGAAGAGTTTACTTGTGATGCATTGATTATTTGTACAGGTGCAACTGCACAATATTTAGGTCTTGAATCAGAAGCTGCTTTCATGGGTCAAGGCGTAAGCGCATGTGCAACATGTGATGGCTTCTTTTATAAAAATCAAAAAGTCATGGTTGTCGGCGGCGGTAATACTGCTGTGGAAGAAGCGCTGTATCTTTCAAACATTGCTTCTCATGTCACTCTTGTACACCGTCGTGACACTTTACGTTCAGAGAAAATTCTGCAAGATCATCTTTTTGCAAAAGAAAAAGAAGGTAAAATCAGTATTATTTGGAATCACCAAGTGGATGAAGTCATTGGCGATAACACCGGTGTGACTTCTGTACGTATTAAATCTACGCTAGATGATTCAACTCAAAATGTTGATGTCACTGGTATGTTTGTGGCGATTGGTCACAAACCAAACAGCGGTATTTTTGATGGTCAATTGAACCTACGTGATGGCTACATCCAAGTTCAAAGCGGAACTGCGGGTAATGCAACACAAACGTCTATTCCGGGTGTATTTGCTGCGGGTGATATTGCCGACAGCATTTACCGTCAAGCCATTACTTCTGCAGGTTCAGGCTGTATGGCTGCACTCGATGCTGAAAAATACCTTGATGCACTCGGTGAATAATCTTTTGCTTAAGTCATTTGCTTAGCTAAACAGTTTTAAAAATTAGCCGACCTGATGGTCGGCTTTTTTATGTATGATAAAAATCCGTATACCTCAATAAGAAGCTTGGCATGCCGATACTCCCTCCTTCTGAATTTACTTTCCCCGAACCTGTTGAATGCGATCCCGAAGGTGAAGGTTTAATTTGCATCGGTGCTGACCTCTCCCCTTCCACACTGTTTGAAGCCTATAGTCACGGTCTTTTCCCGTGGTTCAGTGAAGGTGATCCGATTTGTTGGTGGTGTCCTGAACCTCGCTGCATTATTCGACCGCAGGACTATCATCCAAGCAAATCCTTATTACGCAGCATGAAAAAAATGGACTATAAGATCACCATTAATCATGCGTTTGAAACTGTGATTCGCTCATGTTCTTTGCCGCGTAGTTATGCCAATGAAACATGGATTTCAGAAGATATTATTCAGGGATATTCTGCGCTGTTTGACGCAGGCTATGCTTATAGCATTGAAGTTTGGGAAAACGAGACTGTTGTAGGTGGCCTCTATGGGGTCAATATTGGTCATGGCTGCTTTGGCGAGTCTATGTTTAGTACACGAACAGATGTCTCTAAAATGGCGTTTTACACCTTAATGCTCATCGGGCAAGAGAATCAGTTGCCATGGATTGATTGCCAATTGGTCAACGATCACCTCTTAAGCTTAGGTGCGAGTACACTTTCTCGCCAACTATACCTTAATTCGTTACAAGATGTTGTTAAACAACCATCAATCGATTGGAAAAAGTATCAGGACAGTGTATTTTCAAGTAAAACAATAGCGCAATGGGCAAGTCTCAGCGCATGACAATAAAAGAGGGATATTACGATGAATTCCTATCAACCGAAGTCCCTGTTGAACGAATTACAGTACTACATCACGCCTCCGCATGATTGTAGCTACTTAGAAAATAAATCTGCTCGGATGGTCTTTCTTGATCCTGTCCATCGTATTGATGTGGTCACGTTATCCGAACTTTCCCGCATGGGTTTTCGTCGTAGTGGTGATTTTGTCTACCGCCCTGAATGTCATCTTTGTCGTCAATGTCTATCCTCACGCGTGCCTGTTCTTGAATTTCAAATGAACAGCGTGCAAAAAAAAGCGTGGAAACGGAATCAAGATTTAACGGTGAAAATTAGCCGCCCTCAAGATGCCGATGCAAAGCATTATGCCCTGTACGAACGCTATATCAATGAACGGCATGCTGATGGTGATATGTACCCACCTAGCCAAGATCAATTTGAAAAATTTTTAATTAATAGCTGCACTGACAGTTTCTTTTTAGAGCTGTGGTTAGATGAGCAACTGATCAGTGTATCTACCTGTGATCCACTTGATGATGGTATTTCAGCGGTATATACCTTTTTTGATCCTGATGAAAGCCGTCGCTCCCTAGGGACTTTTGCCATTCTGAAACAAATCGAGCACGCACAAAAGCTTGGACTGCAATATGTCTACTTGGGCTATTGGGTACCCGATTCGCAAAAAATGAATTATAAATCTCAGTATATTCCACTGGAACTTCTGCTTGATGGACAATGGCGTCGACTCAACCGACCACTGACCCAAGAAGAAATTAGCCAACTGGGGGATTCCCTGATGACCACCTTACCTTCCGGCTGGAACAATCCTATTATTAAATAAAAGGGATTAAACAAAAGATATTCAATAAAATAGCATCCGTTTATTCACGAATGCTTGCTTTAAATCTGATTACGCTTCACCGCTTTTATTTAAATAAAGCTGCAAAATCATCACTACAAGCCTTCACCATAATAATGGCATGCTCACGCGTTCCATCGGCATTTGGATAATAATTCTTTCGCAAATCGATTTGATGAAAATCCGCTTTTTCATATAAACGGATCGCAGGTTTATTACCTTCTCGCACTTCTAAGAAGATTTGAATGGGGTTATTTTTGAGTAAAGCAATAGATTCATCGAGCAATTGAAAACCTAAGCCTTTGCCTTGCTGGCTCGGATCGATCGCCATCAACAGCAAATTTGCTTCATCTAAAACGGGTTGTAAAATGCAAAAACCTACAACTTTTCCTTGTCGCTCAATCACCGTACTTTGATAGGCAGCAATCGATTCTTGAAATTGTTTTATAGTCCAAGGATGGCTTTGTACACGGCGCTCGATATCGTAAACCTGCTGTACATCAGCGTCTTGCATCAAACGAATCATCTTCGTTTATCTTTCTATGGCTAGGGTATGCGCATTATAAAAAGTTTGTCTCTAAAGTTGAATAAAAAAAAGAGCGATTTACATCGCCCTTCTCAAAAAGTCACCACAGCGCTGTGATTAGAGACCCAAATAAGCTTTCCACGTTTTTAACAAACCTGAAGTATCTAAATCATTCGGGTGAAAACCAGGTTTAAAATACATCAGCATTTCTTTACCCATACCAGTGATGATGCCTTTTGAAGGGCTATAACCATAGGTATAAATATCTTTTAATGCTTCAAAATTAAGCTTGTTATCTTCTTTTAATAAACGAGCGACAAAATAACTTTGTACGAAGAATAAAGTCACCATTGCGCCAATCAATGAACCTGTACGGAGTGCGTAGGCCTTTATTCCCTGACCAAAGACACCTTCAAATACATCATAAGCTACGGCTTTATGCTCATTTTCTTCAATCGCATGCCATAACCACATATTTTTCATGGTTTCATCAGTCATTAAGGCTTGAATATGTGGGTTAACCAATAACTGTGAAGCGATGGTTGCAGTGAAATGCTCAAGTGCCGTAGTTGCGGTTAGATCCACCATTTCTTGAGTAATACCAACAGGTTTACCAATACGTGCAAAGACTTTGCGCACGCCTTGGATAACTCGACCCGTTGCCTTATCAAGCGTTTCGACATCATGACCGTATTTTTGTGCAGAAGCATTGAAGCCTTCATGCTCTTGCGTATGCATGGCTTCCTGACCAATGAAAGCACTAATTTCTTTTTGTAAGGCTTCATTGTTTGCGATCGCTGGGTGTTTACGTACGGCACGCACACTATCAATAAAGAACATTTCACCCGCTGGAAATAAAGCAGATAATGCGGTCATAAAATGTGTCAAACCAGCTGAGCCGTTCATCCAATACTCTGGTACTGCATCAAATTCAAAATTCATGCGACGTACAGGGAAACTTGCACCTGCTCGATTAGTAATCTTTACTTTAGCGTTCATGCCTAACTCCTTTTTGAGTTATTAAATACTCAAACTTTTTATTGGTTTTCTTGAGTTCATATTACGGTTTTATTGAAGCGTAATTATTTCAGTTAAGGACAGTGAATTATCACTAAAGGACAGCTTTAAAAAATATTGTCAGACAATTTCCCCTATCACATTGAATAAGCATAAAAAAAAGCGCCTCAAAGAGGCGCTTTTTTACACACATTTAGTGATTATGCAGTTACTTTAGAAACTACACCAGCACCAACTGTACGGCCACCTTCACGGATCGCAAAGCGTAAGCCAGCGTCCATTGCGATTGGGTGGATTAATTCTACTGACATTTCTACGTTGTCACCAGGCATAACCATTTCAACGCCTTCTTTAAGCGCGATCGCACCAGTTACGTCAGTTGTACGGAAGTAGAACTGTGGACGGTAACCGTTAAGGAATGGAGTATGACGGCCACCTTCGTCTTTAGAAAGTACGTATACTTCTGCGTCGAATTTAGTATGCGGTTTGATTGTACCTGGTTTAGCAAGTACTTGACCACGTTGAACGTCTTCACGTTTAGTACCACGTAGAAGAACACCACAGTTCTCGCCCGCACGACCTTCGTCAAGAAGTTTACGGAACATTTCTACGCCAGTTACAGTTGTTTTAACTGTA